>DAOSWK010000035.1:0-15406 GCA_035593545.1 Oscillospiraceae bacterium
CTGGGGCGTCGGCCATCGCCGCCATGCCCATATTGACGAGATCCTCCTGCTTGAGATTGATCTCCGCAGGGCTGCCCGCGCCCTCAATGACGACGATGTCGTTTTCCTCCGCAAGGGAGAAAAAGGCGTTTTTAATATGTGGGATCAGAGATTTCTTCGTTGCGAAATATTCCCGCGCGGTGAGGTCCCCATAGACACGGCCGTTGACGATCACCTGAGAACGGGAATCTCCGGTCGGCTTGAGGAGGATCGGATTCATCCGTACCGAGGGCTCGATGCCCGCGGCTTCGGCCTGCATGACCTGCGCCCGGCCCATCTCAAGCCCCTCGTTTGTGATAAAAGAGTTGAGGGCCATATTCTGCGATTTGAACGGCACAACGGAATAGCCGTCCTGCCGAAAAATCCTGCACAGCGCGGCGCAGAGAAAACTTTTCCCCGCGTTCGAGGTGGTACCCTGTACCATAATGGTTTTGGCCATGAAATCCCTCCTTTTTTGATAGGCGAAAAAAACGGAACCGGTCCTTTACTTTCGGTAGTTCGGTATAAAACACCGAGCCGCCCGCAAAAAACATAAATTAATTTTTATGGAAATTTCTAAATAAAAACGCAGACGACTCTTTCTTTCCTTCCGACGGTATGGCATGAAGTACGATACGGGTTTTCTTACCGGCCGTAGCCTAAAAAGCTCTATGTGGTACCACGGGATTCTGAGCAAAATCCTACTCTTTTTTCACTGCGGCGGGTTTAAAAGCGGCGTTGATTCCGGTACCATTCTTTTTTACAGAAGGGGTACTAATCCCTACCGTCTTATGCCACATGCTCATAGAAATTCGTACTTCCACAATCCGTGCTCATGCGGTTTATCGGAAGAGAAGCAGCGGGAGCAGCACAAAGAGCACCCAGCTCGCCGCCGACGTCACGAGCATCAGCCGGTTTGCCCGGCGGATATCCTCCGCTTCGGCCGGCCGCGTGTCGTCCCCGACATAAGGCTTCTCGACCAGCACGCCGCCGTAGTAGTTCGGCCCGTTGAGTCGCAGCCCGAGCGCGCCCGCACAGGCCGCCTCGGTCTGGGCCGAATTCGGGGAGGTGTGCTTGTTTCTGTCCCGCAGGAAGATACGCCACGCGCCGCCTCCGGAGAAACCGGCAATCGGAGCGGCAAGGCACATCAGCACGCCGCTCATGCGGGCGGGCAGGTAATTGCAGGCGTCGTCGAGTTTCGCCGCGGCGCGCCCGAAATAGAGATATTTTTCGTTTTTATAGCCCACCATGGAATCCATGGTGTTGACCGCCTTATAGAACATCCCAAGCGGCGCGCCGCCGAGCGCCATAAAAAGTAAAGGCGCGATCTCACCGTCGGAGGCATTCTCTGCTACGGTTTCCACCGCCGCCCGGGTCACGCCCGACGCATCCAGCCGCTCCGTATCCCGGCCGACGACCATCGAGACCTCCCGGCGCGCCTCGTCGAGCGTCCCTTTCGTCAGCGCACGGTAGACGGTCATGCCCGCGTCACGTAGCGACCGCGCCGCCAAAAGCTCGGCGCAGAGTACCGTTTCGAGCGCAAGGCCCGCGTATGGATGAATCAGATAGGTCCCTATCAATATCACCCAAGTGAGTCCGCCGGAAAACACCGGCACAAACGCGGCCATCACGGCTCCGGCCCAAATCTCGCCCTTCGCCGTCTTTGGGAATCTTTTGCGCAAAAAGCGCTCCATGACCGCAATCAGCTTCCCCATCCCCTGTACGGGATGCGGAATCCAACGTGGATCCCCGATCAGCAGATCCAGCAAAAAGCCCGCCGCAAGGGCATACAGATGCATCATCATTCCCTTTGCCTCCATTCCGCGCAGGCCCTGACAAAGGCTGCCGCCACTTCCGGATTTCCATATAAGTAAAGATGCGGGAATCCGGCATATCGATGGGCATCCGTGTACCCACAGGCCCAGTTTCGCTCCGACTGCGGCCGTTGCGCCGTAAACTCCTCCCCCGGCGCCTCGCTCTCCCAATAATGAAATTCATGGGCCGGGCAGGCGGTTCCTCGGGGACCCAGAAGGCCGTCCCGTCGCGCCGTCAGCGTCACATAGCCGAAGCGCATGAGCCTGCCCGTCGGATACGCTCTGCCCGGAAAAACGCTCGCCATCGGGAAGGACGTTCCCTCCGCGTTCTCAAGCGTATCATGCAGGTAAAGGAATCCGCCGCATTCCGCAAGGAACGGCATCCCGGCATGCGCGGCCTTTTTTATGGCCGCGAGCATGGCCGTGTTTTCCGAGAGTTCTTTGGCGTAGAGTTCCGGGTAGCCGCCGCCGAGCCAGAGCCCGGAGACGCCCTCCGGCAGGCACCGATCGGCAAGCGGCGAAAACTCCACAAGTTCCGCGCCGAGTTTTTCAAGCAGGCGCAGATTTTCCGCATAATAAAAGCAAAAGGCGTTGTCCCTCGCGACCGCGATGCGCGGCTTTCCCGGCACCGGGTCGGGCAGACGTGGCTCCTTGATTTCCAGCTCCGGCGCGGAATTTGCAAGCTCCAGTAGTTCGCCGACCCGGATCGTCCGTTCCGCCTGCTCCGCGAGGGAGGCCAGCTTTTCCTGAATATCTTTAATCTCTCCGGCGGTCACAAGGCCCAGATGCCGGCTCTCGAGCGCGGCCTCCGGCATCTCCGGCAAATACCCGTAAACGGCAAGCCCGGTCTCCTTTTCGATCATCTCCCGCAGACGCTTGTACTGCGCCTCGCCGACATGGTTGAGGATCACGCCCCGGATGCCGGAATCGGGCCGGAATTCGGCCATCCCTTTGCAGACCGCCGCCGCGGAGAGAGAGCAGCTCTCACCGCCGAGCACCAACACGGCGGGCGTTTCGGTTGCCTTCGCCACCTCGTAGGCGGATGCCGTTCCCGAGGAACCGATGCCGTCGTAAAAACCCATGGCCCCTTCCAAAACGGCCAATCCGCGGCCCTCGGCGCTCTCCGCGAGCAGGTACCGCAGGGTATCCGCCTCGGTGAAAAACAGATCAAGGTTGGCCGCCGGAATGCCGGTGACTTTCCGGTGAAACATGGGGTCGATATAGTCCGGCCCGCATTTGCAGGCGACGGGACTGAGCCCCCGGCGGCAAAGCGCGCCCAGCACCGCGCAAGTTACGGTGGTCTTGCCGCCGCCGCTCGCCGGTGCGGTGATGAAGATTCTTGGAACCGTCTTCATGCGCCGCCCTCCCCGGAGAGAAGATAGACCGGATTGTGGGCCTGCATCAGGTGGTAACTCCCGGCGAGACGCGCCTTCGCCACCGAAAGCTCCGTAATTTCCGTATCCTCAAACCCCAAAAATTTAAAGCAGCGTACCGCCTCCGCGAGCGTCTCGAGCGTGACCGCAGTCACGGCGATCCGCACGGCCGGATTTTTTTGCAGCGCCATCCGCAAAATCTCCTCAAGATTCCCGCCGGAACCGCCCACAAAGACCCGGTCGGGCCTCGGCAGTTCCTCCAAAACTTGCGGCGCCTCTCCGGCGACGATCTCCATATTCCACGCGCCGAATTTTTCGCGGTTTTGTTCCAGCAGGGAGAGCGCCTCCCCGTCCCGCTCCACGGCGAATACTTGCCCTTTTGTCGCGGTGAGCGCGCATTCCACGGAGACCGACCCCGTGCCCGCGCCCACGTCCCACACGGTGCAGGACGGGGCAAGCCGCAGTTTTGAGAGGCAGACCGCCCGGACCTCCGACTTTGTCATCGGCGTGCCGCCACGAAGAAACGCCTCGTCCGGAACACCGGGAAGCGCCGTCTCCGCACGGATAGGCCGGTCGTTTTCGACGAGCAGCACGGAGAGATCGGAAAACGTCATTTCGGCAAGCTCTTCGACCGCGCCGCGCACAAAGCGCTCGTCCGGATAGGAGAGCCTTTCGCCGGCAAAAGCGGTGAGCTCCCCCATTCCGCGCTCCGCGAGTTCCCGGCAGACGTCCTGCACGCGCCGGCTTCCTCCGGTCAGAAAAAACACTTTTTCGTGGCTCTGCACCTCGCCGACACAGTCCGCCTCGCGCCCATGCACCGAGACGCAGCACACGTCCTGCCATGCCGTATGCGCCTTTGCGCAGAGGTACTGGAGCGAGGACATGCCCGGCAGAACGTCGAAGTCCCTGCCCTCCAGCAGCGGATACAGGCTCTCGGCGCCGCTGTAAAATCCCGTGTCCCCGGAATAGAGCACCGCCACATTTTTCTCTTCATGGAGGCGGACCGCCTCGGCCACCTCCTCCGCGCGGACCGCCGGAACACGCTCGGCCGAAAGGTCGGGGAATGCCTCCAACAGCCGTTCCGCGCCGATCAGCACCTCCGCCTCTTCGGCGCCGCGCTTCGCCGCGATCGTCAGCGTATCGGGATTCCCCATGCCGATTCCGATCAGGGTCAGTTTTCCGCTCATGGCCGAACGCTCCTTTCCGTATGAAAACCCGCTCTTTTTGCGGGCGATTTTTTCGTTTATTAATTCCGGAAATCCGGAAAATTCAAAGGCGGATGTTCGCTTCGATCCGCGGGGACTCCTCCAGCGAGTAAATTCTTCACGGCGGCCGTTTTTTCGATGTTCCATATGGGCAACGGATACCGGGATTTCAGCCGTTTCAAAGATAAAATTTTCGCTTACGGCCGCAGGATCTTCTCCAATTCTCGGAGCAGTTCCTCCCGCGACAGGCCGGTCTCCTCCTGCCTGCTGATTACAAGCAGCAGGGCGCCGGCTTCTTTCGCGGCCTGTGCCTTCTCGGCAAAACCGCCGGGCGCGCCGGTATCCTTGGTCACCAGCGTGCGGATATCGTATTCGAGCAGCACGGCAAGATTCATTCTCTCGCTGAACGGCCCTTGCATGCAGAGGATATGGGCGGGCAAAAATCCAAGCAGGAGCGCATGCTCAAGCGATTCCTCCTGTGGCAGAATACGGATGTAGAGCCGCTCGCGGTAATCCGGAACGGCGGTAAACGCCTCCAGTTCCTTGCTGCCTGTCGTCAGGAGCACCTTCCCGGAAAGCCCGCAGAGCATTTTGGCGGCGTCCGCGGCATCCTTTGCAAAACGGGTCTCGCAGCCGCAGGCCGAAACCCGCGGCCGAAGCAGCCGCAGATACGGCAGACCTGTTTCCGCTGCGGCGGCGCGGATGTTTTTCGTCGCCTCGCAGGCATAGGGATGCGTCGCATCCACGACGGCCGCGAAGCCGTTTTCTTTGATGTATCCGGCCATTTCGGCCGCATCCATCCGGCCCGTATGGATCCGGATGCCCGAAATCTCTTCGAGCAGTTCGCCGCCGTATTCCGTGGCGGCGCCGGCGGTCACCTCCCAGCCGCGCGCGAGGAGCTCGGACGCGAGTTCCCGGGCGTCGGCCGTGCCGCCGAAAAGCAAAATTTGCTTATTCATGGAGCGGATACCCGCGCGGCGTGACCATGCGGCCTCCGATCTCCCTTGTCTGGGAGCTCCCGATAAAGACCGTCGTAAACATATCGGCCGGCGTATTTCTCAGCTCCCCGAGCGGCAGAATCCGCATGGATTCCTCCTCCCGGCCGATCTGCCGCGCCATGCCGCAGATCGTCTCCGGGGATTTTTGCTCCAGCAGGATGTCGCAGGCGCGGGCAAGATAATCCGCCCGGTGGAAGCTCGCTGGATTATACAGGCAGAGGATGAAATCCCCCTCTGCCGCGGCGCGAAGCCGTTTTTCGATGACTTCCCACGGCGTCAGCAGATCGGAAAGCGAGATCACGGCAAAATCATGCCCGAGCGGCGCGCCAAGCAGTGCGGCTCCGCTGCAGGCGGCCGTCACGCCCGGCACGACTTCGATCTCCACCGGTTCCGACAGCGCGGCGTTCAGCTCGAGGCAGAGCCCCGCCATCCCGTAGACGCCCGGATCGCCCGAGCAGACCATCGCGACGTTTTTTCCTTCGGCCGCTTTTTCGAGCGCCGCCCGGCATCGCTCCTCCTCGCCGCACATGCCCGTGGAGAGGACTTCCTTCTCCGGGTAATCGTTTCGGATGAGAGAAATGTATCCGCTATATCCGGCGATCACCTCGCACGACCGAAGCGCTTCCGCCGCTCGGAGGGTCATATCCTCTCCGCCTCCGCCGCCGAGTCCGACGACGGTCAATTTTCCTGCCATGCCGTTTCCTCCTTAAAATGTACCGCATAGGGTGCTGCCGATGCGGCAACGGTCACGCCGCCGCCGGCTTGTTTTTTGATGCGCAGTTCTCCGCCGAAAGCCGCTGCCGCGCGCTCGCAGACGTTCTCTACCCCGACCGTTTTTTTGACAAAGTCGGACGCTGAAAATTCGCCGGGCACCGCGGAGAGTTCCTCCGCCGTGAAAAAGCGGATCGGCCAGCCCATTTGTTCTGCAAACGCGAGCAGTCCGGCTTCGTCTCTCTTGACGTCGATCGTCGCGAGACGACAGACCGCTTTTTGCGAGATATGGCCGCGTTCCAGCGCATCAAACACCGCCGCCCGAACCTCCTCCTCCGAGATGCCACGGTGGCAGCCCACCCCGACGGTGACGATTTTGGGAATCAGGCGGAGCGTCTCTTCAAACGGGGAGGCTTCTTCATCCAGCGTGACGCAGAAGCCGACCGCCGGACGGAACAACTCTTCCCTCGCCGGGCAAGGCAACTTTTCTTGCCTTGGACAAGGTTGTTCTTCTCCGGATTTTCCGGAAGAAAGTTTCTCTTTCACCGCGCCCGGGCTCGCCATGTTTGGAGTGGAAGGCGTTTTCGCTTCGCCCGGTTCCGCCGTACTACGCTCCATCGATTTTTTCTCCTCGTCCCCACCCATCGCATCTTGCCGAACGTCATGGGACATCCGGAGACCACCGGTCAGGTTTTCTCCTGCATTCGGTCCCGCCTTTACTGCGGCGGAAATCATCTCATTGCCCGGTTCCGGGGCGGCGTTCGCGCACTGTTTTCTTCTCGCGGCGGCACACGCCTCGATACCCTTCGGCAGAGGCCTTTCAACCGGAAAATCGGAACAGAAGCCGACTTTTTCTCCCCGGAGCAGCGCCGCGGAGATATGTTTGGCCGCCGCCCGCCCACAGAGATCGAGGCCCTGTTCCTTCGCCCAGACGTCCACGGCAAAGAGGCCGTTCACGTCGGTGGCCGTGGAGACGGTCGCCTCACCGCCGGTTACTTCGGCAATTTTGCGGGCAAGCGCGTTTGCGCCGCCCACATGCCCGGAGAGCAAGGGGATCACGAACCGGCCCACCTCATCCACCGAGAGAACGGCCGGATCGGTAAATTTATCTTTGACAAAAGGGGCGACGGCACGAACCGCGATTCCGGCCGCCCCGACAAACACAAGTGCACCGCCCTCGGCGAACCGCTCCTCCGTCCACGCATGGAGATCCCGGAGGGGCAATGCTTCCGCGCCGAGCGATTCCGGCGCCCAGACGGACGAGCCGGGAAACGCCGCGGCGATGTTCGCTGCAAGCCGACAGCCCCGCGCGGTAAATGCGGCGAACGAAAGCTTCATTCCGTCTCCGCCTTCCGGAAACCGTGCGAAAACGCCGGGTCGTAGAGCTTCGAGCGGTCGTAGGCCCCGTGCAGGAAACCGCCGACCGTGATGAGCGCCGTATGGGTGATACCGTTTTCCTTTGCGGTTCCGGCGAGCGTCCCCACTGTGCAAGGAAACACGCGCTCCTCCGGCCACGTCGCTTTATATACGATCGCGGCGGGCGTATTCGCGGAATATCCGCCGGCGATCAGATCCGCCGCAACCTGTTCGAGCATGCCGGCGGAAAGAAAGATCACCATCGTGGCTCCATGAGAGGCGAGCATGCGGAGTTTTTCTCTCTCCGGCATCGGCGTCCGGCCCTCCATCCGGGTCAGGATCACCGACTGGGAAACCCCGGGCAAGGTGTACTCCGCCCGGAGCGCCGCCGCCGCCCCACAGAAAGAGGAGACGCCGGGGCAGACATCGTAGGCGATGCCGAGCTCGTCGAGCTTGTCCATCTGTTCACGGATCGCGCCGTAGATGCATGGATCGCCCGTATGCAGCCGCACGGTGGTCTCGCCCGCCGCCTCGGCCTTTTGCATCTCGGCGATCACCGCTTCCAGCGTCATCGAGGCAGAATCAAAGATCCGGCAGCCGGGTTTACAGACCTCCAGCAGCCCCGGGTTGACGAGCGAACCCGCATAGATGACGGCATCCGCCTCCCGCAGAAACCGCTCTCCCCGCACCGTAATCAGATCGGCCGCGCCCGGGCCTGCTCCCACAAAATGAATCATTCCGTCTCCTCCTCTATCGCCGGATGCCGCCGCAAAAGGGCATCCGCTTCTTTCGTCTTTCCCAGCAAGCCGTATTTCTCCGTAAACATGACCGCCCTGATCTTTAAATCCGGGCCCGCCCGGCGTCTGAGGTGCTCCTCCATTTTCTCCATCACGGAGGCGATCATCGCTTCCCGCAGATTGGCTTTTTCCAGAATGGAGATTGCCTCGTCCACGGCAACGCACGCCATGATGTCGGCGACGGTCTCCCTGGATGCGCCACATAGGGCCGCGTGGGCGGAGAGCGTCTCCATCCGGCAGTCCGCATAGTGCGAATGGGTATTCATGACGCCGGAGGCCACCTTGACGAGCTTTCCGGCGTGACCGATCAACAAAACGGACCGAAATCCTTCGAGCGCCGCGAAGTCGATGGCCTCGCCGATATGGTTCGAGCATTCCGCCGCATGCGTTTTGTCGAGCGACATCCTTTGCGCAAAATCCGCCCCGATGTTTCCGGGCGTGAGGATCAGATCGCATAAGCCCCCGGCCGCTTTTACCCGGATCTCCGCGCGGATCGTATCCACGATGGCCTGCTCGCTCATCGGGCGCACAATGCCGCTGGTGCCCAGAATGGAAATACCGCCCGTCACGCCCAAAACGGGATTATAGGTATGCTGCGCGCGTTTTGCCCCTTCGGGCGCGAAAACCGTCACGCGAAAGCCGCCTTTGTATCCAAAACGGTCCGCGGCGATTTGCAGCTGTTCCCGGATCATCTGCCGGGGCGTGCGGTTGATCGCCGCCTCGCCCACCGGCTGATCGAGCCCGGGTTTCGTCACACGGCCGATGCCCTCTCCGCCGAGGATTCGTACGCCCGGTTCCTCCCGCAGAGCGGCTTCGCAGAAGATCATCATGCCGTCGGTGGCGTCGATGTCGTCCCCGCCGTCCTTGCGAACCGCACACCATGCGGCATCCGCCGAGGCGCCGGTCTCCTCGATCTCCGCGCGTACGGCGATCCCGGCCGGAGTCTCAAGAACGACCGCTTCCGGCCATTCCTTCGTAAATAAAAACTCGGCGGCGGCCCTTGCCGCTGCGGCCGCGCAGGTTCCCGTCGTATAGCCGCAGCGCATCCTGTGCCGGCCGACATCCATATAGGTTTCCAACACGCCTACTTCCGCCCCGCCTTCTCCTGTTTTTCTTTCACGATGAGGAGCGTGAAATAGCCCGCGTCGTCCGGGATGCTCTCCGCGTCCCGGCAGAGCTTCTCGCCCTCCATGCCGCAGTTGACCGCCGCAAAGACCTCGTGTTCCTTGTCCTCCGCGAGCCGCCGCCGGAGTTCCGGCAGGGCCGAGGCCGGCTTCATCAGCACCTTCGTGCCCGGCAGCCGGAGCAGGGATTCGTCGGGATAGGACGCCGGGAAGACATGCAGTTCCTCGCTGTTTTCCACGAGTCCGATGTCGAGCCTCGCCGCCGCCGCGCAGAAAGAGGGGACGCCGCTCACGATCTCCACCGGATAACCGTCCGCTGCCACAAGGCGATGGAGATAGAGATATGTCGCGTAGACGGTCGGATCCCCGAGCGTCAGAAACGCCGCGTCCTTCCCCTGATCGAGAAAAGCCTCGATCTCTTTTGCAGCCGAGCGATAATAGGCCTCCAGCGCCTTCCGGTCCTTTGTCATGGGCCAGTCGAGCTCCAGCACCGGTTTTTCGGCAAGCTCCGGGAGGGCTTTTTCGGCGATCCGGTAGGCCGCCGATTCGGTTTTCGGTTTTGCGGGCACGACGACGATCTCCGCCTCTCGGATATGCCTCACCGCTTTGATCGTCATCAATTCCGGGTCGCCCGGGCCGACGCCGATGCCGTAAAGTGTTCTTTTCATCCCTTTTCCCATCTCCGGGCATAAAAAAACCCGGTCGCGAGACCGGGTAACCCTCTAAAGGCGCGTTCCGGTCTTGGCGGAATCGCGGCGATGCCCCCATGTATCTGACTGGGCAGTCTGCAACGGCTGCCGCACAGTGACCGACTCGTGGGTTCTTATCCCTTTCCATGTTCCGCGTTTGACGGCGGATGGAGCATCGTGCATATTTGATTTTGTCGAAATCCATTATAACCGCTTTTCGCCGCGTTGGCAAGCAGATTCTTATTTTGTCCTCAGTTTTAGCAAAAAGCGTCATGAGCATGCCACTTTCCTCGAATTTTCGCGCGAAGATTTCGGCCCTCCGCATAGAAAAAGCCGGCGCGACGAATGCCGTACCGGCTTTGATGCAGCTTTTTCAGATTCTTCCCGACGAAAAACAGACTCCGCGATTCGGGGCGTCCTTATTTCATGCCGAGATTCTTTTCGAGGGTGCAGAGCTCGTCGTCCAGCGCCTTCGGGAGTTTGTCGCCGAATTTCTTATAGAATTCGCGGATACCGGCGGCCTCCTCTTTCCAGAGCTCCGGATCGACATCCAGCAGTCCGGCGATCGTCTCCGGCGTGATGCCCTCGAGGCCCTCAATCTCAATGCCCTCCGGTTTCGGCTCGTAGCCGATCGGCGTCTCCACCGCTTCGGAAGTGCCGTCGCAGCGCCCGAGGATCCACATCAGCACGCGCATGTTGTCGCCGTAGCCCGGCCAGATGAAGTTGCCCTCTTCGTCGGTGCGGAACCAGTTGACGTTAAAGATCTTCGGAGCCTTGTCGCCGAGCTTTTCGCCCATGTCAAGCCAATGCGCGAAATAATCGCCCATATGGTAGCCGCAGAACGGCAGCATCGCCATCGGGTCGCGGCGAACCACGCCGACCGCGCCGGCAGCCGCAGCCGTCGTCTCGGAGGCCATGACGGAACCGACAAACACACCGTGCTTCCAGTCTCTGGACTGATAGACCAGCGGCGCCGTCTTTGCGCGGCGGCCGCCGAAGATCATCGCGGAGATCGGCACGCCAGCCGGATCGTCGAATTTCGGGCTGATGCAGGGGCAGTTCTTTGCCGGCGCGGTGAAGCGGCTGTTCGGATGAGCGCCCTTCTCCGTGGCGGTCTTGCCGTTCCAAGGATTGCCCTTCCAGTCGACCGCGTGCTCCGGCGGATTTTTATCGAGACCCTCCCACCAGACGGTGTTCTGATCGAGGTCATGGACGACGTTTGTGAAGATCGTGCCCTTCTTCGTGGCGGCGAGGGCGTTCGGGTTGGATTTCTCGTTGGTACCCGGCGCGACGCCGAAGAAGCCGTTCTCCGGGTTGACGGCCCAGAGTCTGCCGTCCGGCCCGATGCGGAGCCACGCGATATCGTCGCCGACGCACCAGACCTTGTAGCCTTTATCCGCATAGAATTTCGGCGGAATCAGCATGGCAAGATTCGTCTTGCCGCAGGAGGACGGGAACGCGGCGGTGATATATTTGACCTCACCCTGCGGATTCTCGATGCCGAGGATCAGCATATGCTCGGCCATCCAGCCCTCTTTCCAGCCCTGCCACGAGGCGATGCGTAGCGCAAAGCACTTCTTGCCGAGCAGCACGTTGCCGCCGTAGCCCGAGTTGACGGACCAGATGGTGTTGTCCTCCGGGAACTGGCAAATATAACGATTATCCTGATCGATGTCCTTTTTGGCATGGAGGCCCTTGACGAAATCCGGGGCGTCGCCGAGCTGATCGAGCGCCTGCTGCCCCATTCTCGTCATGATGCTCATGTTGAGCACGACATAAATGGAGTCGGTCAGCTCGATGCCGATCTTGGCAAACGGGCTGCCGATCTGGCCCATGCAGTAAGGAATGACATACATGGTGCGGCCGACCATTGCTCCGCTATAAAGCGGACGGAGCCGGGCGTACATCTCGTCCTTCTCCACCCAGTTGTTCGTCGGACCGGCATTCTCTTCTTTTTTGGTGCAGATAAAGGTACGGCCCTCGACTCTCGCGACGTCGTTGACCGCGGTTCGGTGGAGCAGACAGCCCGGAAGCTTTTCTTCATTCAGGGCCTCCATCTCTCCGGTAGAAATCGCCTCGTCACGCAGAGACTGAAGCTGCTCCTCGCTGCCGTCCATCCAGACTACCCGGTCGGGCTTGCAGAGGGCAACCATCTCATCAATCCATTTCAATACATGGGGGTTCTCGGTCATAGGGAAAATTCTCCTTTCAGAATCTTCAGAAATGCCACATGGAGCTTTCCGATATTCATATTATAACGCCGGCGCTCGAATATTTCAAGGGCCGGCGCTTAAAATTTGCAATTTTTTAAATTTGTTCCTGCAAATAATTTTTAAAATTCATCGTCGATGGCCATGCTTGGCGCAGCGTTGAGATCGAGGCCCGCAAAATGACCGGCCAACGCCTCATAATAGGCCTGTGAACCGACCATCGCGCCGTTGTCTCCACAGAGGGAAAGCGGAGGCACAAACAGCCGCAAATGACGGCGTTTGCACTCCCGGTCGAGCAGCGCGCGCAGCCCGGAATTGGCCGAGACGCCGCCCGCCGCCGCAATGGTACGGGTTCCGCTCTCCTCAGCGGCCATCATGAGCCGGTCGACCAGCGCATGGCAGACGGCGTTCTGGTAGGAAGCGCAGAGATCCGGAATATCGACCGGCTCGCCGCGCTGTTCCGCGTTGTGAAGGATGTTGACCACCGCGGTCTTGAGACCGGAAAAGCTCATGTCGAGCGGGCAGCCCTCAACATGCGGCTTCGGCAGACGAAAGGCCTTCCGATCGCCCCCCGCGGCCTCTTTATCGAGGGAGACGCCGCCCGGATACGGCAGACCCATGGCCCGCGCAGCCTTATCAAAGGCTTCACCGGCGGCATCGTCCCGCGTCCTGCCGAGGATGCGGAACTGTGTATAGCCGTCGACCGAGACGATATGGCTGTGGCCGCCGGAGACGACAAGGCAGAGAAACGGCGGCTCGAGCTCGGGATGGGCGAGATAATTTGCCGCGATGTGGCTGCGAAGATGGTGAACCGGGATGAGCGGTTTGCCTGTGGCGAGCGAGAGGCCCTTGGCAAAGCTGACGCCGACGAGCAGGGCTCCGATCAGGCCCGGCGCCGCCGTCACCGCGAGATAATCGACGCCGTCCAGCGTGACGCCTGCATCTGCAAGCGCCTTTTCCGTCACGCCGACGATATTCTCCGTATGGCGGCGGGAGGCGATCTCCGGCACGACGCCGCCGTAAAGACCGTGTTCCGCAACCTGCGTATTGACGACGCTGGAACAGATTTTTCGGCCGTCCTCGACAACCGCAGCCGCGGTTTCATCGCAGGAAGACTCCAAAGAGAGGATCTTCATATGGTCACCATCCTATATCCTATGCCTTCTCCGCGCAAAAAGTACAGGCAGATTTTTCCCGGATTTCCGGCACGGTTTTCATTATATCAAAACAGGAAAGCTTTTACAAGGCCGCACCCCGGGAACCCATTTTTTGCCGCCGTGCAAAAAACGCATCATTTGCAGTCTCAGGCTGCATTTGCAGGCACAGCCGCAAAATTCAAAAAATACGGCGGCCTGCGAATTGCCGATTTATTTCACGGAGATGTTTTTCCGACGCGGTCCGGCGGCGATAAAAATGCCGGAGAGCATCTTTGCTCTCCGGCATACGAACGAAGGTCTATGGATTTTGGAATCAGCCGTGGCTCTCTTGGAGCGTGACCTCCACGGTGAAGGATTTGTCATTCTTGCCCGTGGCGGAATAGCGGTACATCGTGAGGGTCACGTTGTCGCCCGGCGCATAGTCGGCCAGCGCGTTTTGCAGATCCTCGACGGAGGTGATCACTGTGTCGTCGAACTGGGTGATGATGTCGCCGACAGCGGCTTCCGTACCGATCAGCGGGCTGTCGTCGGTGATCGTGATGATCTGCGCGCCCTGCGGGACGTTGTAATACTCGGCGGCGACGGAGTCGATGGTCTGGACGGTGACGCCGATGATCGGACGCCCGGAGACATAGCCGTAGGCCATCAGATCCTCCATGACCGGCAGCGCCTCGGCCGTCGGAATCGCAAAGCCGATGCCCTCATAGGAGGTGGAGATCAGCTTGGAGTTGGTGATGCCGATGACCTGACCGTATTCATTGACGAGCGCGCCGCCGGAGTTGCCGGGGTTAATGGCGGCATCCGTCTGGAGCACGGTCATGGAGTAGCTGCTCTCGCTCGTGGTGATCACACGGTTGACGCCGCTGATGATGCCGCTTGTGAAGCTGCTCTGAAGGGTCAGGCCGCCCGGGTTGCCGATTGCGTAGACGGTCTCGCCGACTTCCACTTCGGAGGAATCCCCGAGCTCTGCGGCCGTCAGGTTATTCGCGTCGATCTTGAGCACGGCAATATCCGTACGGGTATCTTCGCCCACAATCTCGGCTTCATATTCTTCGCTGTTATAAAGGACAACCTTGATGGCATCCGAGCCTTCCACAACGTGGGCATTGGTCAGAATGTAACCGTCCTCGCTGATGATGATGCCGGAGCCCTCGCCCGCAGCTTCGATGGAGGTGGAGTACTGATACTGCACGACGCCGACGATGGACGGACTCACCTTGCTGTAAATCTCCGTGGCGCTGAGTTTGCCGTCGGTGCTGACGGTGGAATCATCCTCCGGCTTTTCGGCAAGGCTGATGGACGGAGTATCCGTAGAGGTCTCGGATTCTTCAGAGCTCTGCGCGCCGCCGATCACATTCCCGGAACCGGATTCATCCTCTTGAGCGAGGACCGAATCAAGGCCGAGGAAATCGTTGCCGACCAGCTCGTAGACGCCGAAGGAGGCCATTGCGATCAGGCAGATGCTGAGCACGCCGGCGACCAGACCCAGAAATACCTTGAAGCCTTTTCCGGATTTGGATTTCTTCTTTCCGGCGGAACTCTGATCCGCGCTCTCATATTTTGCGAAATCCCATTGATAGGAATCGTTCGGCCGGACATAGGGGCCGGTGGCCTGATACTGGCTGCGGTGCGGCTGCTGCGGACCCGGCGCGGTGTTGTAATAGCCGTACTGGGTGCCGTACTGCGGACGCGGCGGAACCTGAGACCCGGCCTGCTGCGGATTCTCGGCGGGATTGGCACCCGGCTGCCAGTTTCCTTGCGGATTTCCCGCGGGATTGCTGCCCGGCTGCCAAGGGCCGCCCCGATCCTTTTCGTTACTGCCGTCCCAGGCGACATATTGATTGGTATTGGCGGAATATGTCCAGCCGGAAGGGGCGCGGGTGTTTCTCTGCTCACCGGAGGAGACTTCCTCCGCGGCGGAAGAGACGTTCTCTCCTGCGGCGTTCTGAGGCGC
>DAOSWK010000036.1:0-15147 GCA_035593545.1 Oscillospiraceae bacterium
TGCTGGTCGGGGAAGAACAGCACCTTCTGCCCGCGCTCGAAGGCCCACTCGAGCACCGTCTCGGCGTTGGAGCTCGTGCAGACGATCCAGCCGTGCCGACCGCAGAAGCCCTTCAGGTCGGCGGCGGAGATCATGTACGTCACCACCGGGAGCCTCGATCTGCGCGTATTCTTCCTGTCGGGTCTTTCGGTCGCGGCCGGGGAACTGGTCGCCTGCTGCGGGTTCGGCCTCGCGATGATCTGGTTTCTCGAGAAGCGCGGCCTTGCTGAAAAATTTGTCGTAAAATAACGCGGAATCTCCGCGGAAACAGAGACGAAGGGGCCGGATTCCGGTTCCCGGGAAGAAGAGGATGAAAAAGATGTTTCCTGTGAGCATGATCGCGGGCGAGCCGGTCTGGGATTCGCTCCCGGCGGCCAAAATCATTCATTATCCGCTTGAGAAGGCGGATTATAAACCGTACGCGCAGGCAAAGGTCTGCTTTTCTCCGGACGATCTCCATATTCGCATCTACTGTTTTGAGAACAATCCCTCCGAGTACAGCCTTGCGGCGGCGGCGGTCTCCCTGTTTCCGGAGGAGGACGGCGGAAAGCGCTATTTCTGGTTTTCCGCGAACCGTTCCGGAAGGGTGATCTGCAAATTCATCGACGAGACGAACGGCACGGAGAGGGATCTCTCCCGCCGCGCCTCCCACCGCATCTTCTCCGGCGAGGATCTTCAGGGGATCTATTGGTGCGTCGACTTCACATTGCCGCTTGCCGTGGCCGAAAAGCTCTGCGGAAAGAGCTATATTGAGAAGGGCCACCGGATGAAGGGCAATTTTTATAAGATCAGCGACGACCCGGCGCGCCCGCATTACGGCAGCTATTATCCCGCGGATTTCACCGCGGTGAACCCCTACGGCAGCGCTTTTTTCGGCGATCTGGCCGCGGAGGAATACTGAACTTGGTCCGAAACGAGAGTGAGAACATGAAATTTTTCCGGACGATCCTTGTGTCGGCGCTGATCCTGCTTCTTCTGGCGGGCTGCGGCGACAAGGAGGAGGTAAACTCCGGGGAGGGAACCTTGAGCGGAGAAATGGAAATTTCCGAAAATATATCGGAACCGTCGGAGCTGTCGGAGGCTTCCTCCGAGACGGAGGCGCAGACTTCCGCGGCGGAAGGGTCCGAGGCGGAGAGCGGGGACAGCGTCCCGGTTTCCACCTCGAGCGATTCCGACAACCTGCTGATCCTCGTCAACCCATGGAATATGATCCCGGACGACTACACGCTGGATCTTGAGACCGTACAGGGCGACTATAAAATGAACAAGCTCGCCGCCGGCGCCGCAAAGGAGCTGATCGCCGCGGCCGCCGCGGACGGCTATTCCCTGCGGGTCTGCTCTGGCTACCGAACGGTCGAGAAATCCCGCATCCTCTACGAGAGAAAGGTGCAGCAGTATCTCGACGCCGGTTACAGCGAGGCGGATGCGAAGACCGAGGCGGCCAAATGGGTCGCGCCTCCCGGCACGAGCGAACACCACACCGGCCTCGCGATGGATATCGTCTCCGCGGATTATTTCGATTATTATTCCGATCTTGAGCACGACTTCGATAAATTCGACGAATTCGACTGGCTGATCGCCCACTGCGCGGAATACGGCTTCATTCTCCGCTACCCGGAGGGCAAAGAGGACATCACCGGCATCACCTACGAACCGTGGCACTACCGCTATGTCGGCAAAGAGGCCGCCGAAGTCATCATGTCGGAGGGGCTCTGTCTGGAGGAATATCTCGAACAGTACGGCTCGTGAGCGCGGAGTTTCCGCCTCAGGGAGAATCCCTTGACACGTTATCCGCCGGGAATCATACTTTTTTATATGAAGAGCGCAGAAAGTAATCTGAGCACGTCGCTTTGAGCACGACACTTTATCTTTGAGCACAGGAGGAACAAACAGCATGAAAAACCAGTTGGCACTGATCCTCGATTTCGGGGGCCAATACAAAGAGCTGATCGCGCGCAAGGTGCGGGAATGCGGCGTCTATTCCGAAATCTGGCCCTGCACCTCCGGCATCGAGGCGATCCGGGAGGCCGCCCCGATCGGCATCATCCTGACCGGAGGGCCGAACAGCGTCTATGCGCCGAATGCCCCGACCTGCGACAACGCCATTTTCCAGCTCGGCATTCCTGTGCTCGGCATCTGCTACGGCGCGCAGTATCTTTGCAGGGTGCTCGGCGGCGAAGTCAACGCCGGCGAGAACGGTGAGTTCGGCAAAGTGGGCATCCGCTTTGACGCCGACTCCCCGATCTTCGACGGAATCGGCGCCTGCAACACCGTTTTGATGAGCCATAACGACCGCATCATGAAACTCCCGGAGGGATTCCGGACGATCGCCGAATCCGCCGACTGCCCGTGTGCGGCCGCCTCGGATGAAGAGAAAAAATTCTACTGCCTTCAGTTCCATCCGGAGACGGACGCCACCGATTCCGGCACCGAGATGATCCGAAACTTCCTCTTCGGCGTCTGTAAAGCGGCCGGAGATTACTCCATGGATGACTTTATCGAGAAGCAGGTTAAAGCCATCCGGGAGCAGGTCGGGAACGAGAAGGTTTTGCTCGGCCTTTCCGGGGGCGTCGATTCCGCGGTGGCGGCGGCCCTTTTGAGTAAGGCCATTCCGGGACAGGCCGTCTGCATCTTTGTCGATCACGGCCTGATGCGCAAGGACGAGGGCGACGAGGTCGAGGCCGCGTTCTGTGTTCGGGATCTGACGTTCGTCCGCGTCAACGCCGAGGAACGGTTCCTCAGTGCGCTCAAAGGCGTCACCGAACCGGAGGAGAAGCGCAAAATCATCGGCCGCTGCTTTGTGGAGGTCTTTGACGAGGAATCCGCCAAATTCGGCGACGCCAAATATCTCGCCCAAGGCACGATCTATCCGGATATTGTCGAGTCGGGCGTCAACGGTTCCGCAAAAATCAAGAGCCATCACAATGTCGGCGGGCTGCCGAAGGCCATGCGCTTCATCGGGCTGGTCGAGCCGCTCAGGAGCCTTTTTAAGGATGAGGTCCGCGCCGTCGGCAGAAAACTCGGGCTGCCGTCCGTTCTCACCGAGCGCCAGCCGTTCCCGGGTCCGGGGCTCGGCGTCCGCTGCATCGGTGAGCTGACAAAAGAAAAACTGGAGATTCTCCGCGGCGCCGACGCGATCTGGCGCGAGGAGGTCGAAAAATGTCCGGTTCACCCGGCGCAGTATTTTGCCGTGCTGACCGACATGCGCTCCGTCGGCGTGATGGGCGACGAGCGCACCTATGATTACACGGTTGCTCTCCGCGCGGTGATCACGCGGGACTTCATGACCGCCGAGGTCGCGCCGATTCCGATGGAGACGCTGCTTTCCGCCTCCCGCCGCATCACCAACGAGACCAGAGGCATCAATCGCGTGGTCTACGATATTACGAGCAAACCGCCGGCAACCATCGAATGGGAATAAGAGTCACGCAATGAGAAAAAGGAGGAAAAACGGATGTCTTCGTATTATGTAATAGGAATTAGAATGGACAATAGGGTCGGCAATTCCATGAGTCTTCAGCAGGCGCTCACAAGGAACGGCTGCAAGATCAAGGCACGTTTGGGCTTGCATGAAGCGAACGAAGACGTGTGTGCGCGGGACGGGCTTATCGTCCTGCAGCCCTGCGGGGAAAAAGAGGAGGTCGAGCGGTTGGTCAGGGAACTGAATCGTCTCGACGGAATCACCGCGAAACTCATTGATTTAAACTGAAACCGCTTCGGAAATCCGAAGAACTGCGGGGCCGAGCGCTCCGCAATGATTTTTTGAGAGAGCCGGCGACCATCGTGCGGCTCCGAAGATCTATTTTGGGATTCCGATCATAAAATGGCCGGGGTGCTTTGAAATGCGTACCGGGCCGGCGAGATGGGGCTGCACGGCCGCTGTAAAAAAGCGGTATGGGTTTCGCGGAGGCTTATCTATGACGAGCGCGCGGTTTTGTGCGGAATGTATTTTTTTGCGCCCGCCCTTTCTTTTTGCCGGAGGCCATACCAAACTATGAGAGGGGAAATCGGAAATGTGTGGAATTATCGGCTTTACAGGAACACGGGAGGCCGCGCCGGTGCTGCTGGAGGGTCTTAAAAGGTTGGAATATCGCGGATACGATTCCGCCGGCATCGCGGTGCAGACGGACGGTAAAATCGATATGGTCAAAATTTCGGGCGTCATCAAAAATCTCTGTGAAAAGACGCACGACGGAGCGGACCTGCATGGAGACAGCGGCATTGCGCATACCCGCTGGGCAACCCACGGCGCGCCCACGGATGTGAACGCGCATCCGCATCTGTCGAAGGACGGTCGGTTTGCGGTGATCCAGAACGGCATCATCGAGAACTTCGTCGTCCTACGCGAGGAACTGAAAGAGAAGGGCTACGAATTCCTCAGCGATACGGATACCGAAGTCATCCCGTATTTATTGGATATGTATTATAACGGCGATTTCAAGGCCGCCGTGATGAAGACCGCCGCGCGTTTACAGGGTTCCTACGCGCTCGGTTTTCTCTGCGCCGACGAGCCGGGCAAGCTCTATGTCATCAAAGAGGGGTGCCCGATGATCCTCGGCCTCGGCGTCGGTGAGAACTATTTTGCCTCGGATGTGACGGCGCTCGTCTCACACACCAGAAACATGATTTATCTGGAGGAGGGCGAGTTTGCCGAGATCACGCCGGAGACGGTCACGGTTTTCGACCGCACCGGCGAACCGGTCAAAAAATCCGTCACGCGCGTGGTTTGGAACATCGAGGCTGCGGAGAAGGGCGGCTATGAGCATTTCATGCTCAAAGAGATCATGGAGCAGCCGGGCGCCGTCAAATCCACCGTCGAGCCGCGGATCAAGGACGGCCGGATCGTGCTCGACGATTTCGACATGACGCCGGAAGAATTCGGAAAATTCCATAAGATCCTGATTACAGGCTGCGGCTCCGCCTATCACGCCGGAGTCGTCGGAAAATATATCATGGAATCGCTCTGCCGCCTGCCGGTGGAGATTGACATTGCAAGCGAGCTGCGCTACCGCGATCCCATCGTGGATGAGCATACGCTGCTGATTGTCGTCTCTCAGTCCGGCGAGACGGCCGATACCATCGCCGCGATGCGGCAGTGCAAATCGTTGGGGGCCCATGTGCTCGCCATTGTAAACGTGGTCGGCAGCACGATCGCCAAGCTGGCCGATCATGTGCTTTATACTTATGCCGGGCCGGAAATCGCCGTCGCCACGACGAAGGGGTATACCACGCAGGTCGCCGCGCTCTGCCTGATTGCGGTTTGGGCGGCGGAAAAGCTCGGACGGATCGGCGGGGAACGCTACGATGAGCTCGTGAAGGCCGTCCGCGAGATCCCTTCACAGATTCAGCGCGCCATCGACCTCAATACCGACGTGGAGGAGCTTGCGGCCCGCTACCATGCGAATGACGCCCTCTTCTTCATCGGACGCAACATCGACTATGCGGTCGCCCTCGAAGGATCTCTGAAGCTGAAGGAGATTTCTTATCTTCATTCGGAGGCCTACGCCGCCGGCGAGCTCAAGCACGGCACGATTGCCCTGATCGACAAGGGCAGACTGGTTGTCGCGCTCTGCTGTCAGGAACGCCTCTTCGGCAAGATGATGTCGAATATCGAGGAGGTCAAGGCGCGCGGCGCGACGGTGCTGGGCGTGGCCATGGAGGGAGACCGGCGCATCTTCTCCGAGGCGGACGACGTGCTCACCGTTCCGCAGACCGAGCCGCTCTTTGCCGCCGCCGCGGAGATCGTGCCGCTGCAGCTCTTTGCCTATTATGTGGCGAAGGAAAACGGCTGCGACATCGATAAGCCGCGTAACCTCGCAAAATCCGTCACGGTGGAATGATCTCGTCCCGGGAGGGGCATATCCCGCGCGGCATCCCCGAATTGGCGGAGTTTTTCTCTTCGTCCGGCGTTGGACGGACAGTCGGAATTCAATCCAAACGCGGCCACAGAAGATCCTGCGGCCGTGTTTTTTTAACGAAAGCCGTGCCGGTTGCATCGTCAAAAGCAAGCAAGTTTTTTCGGATGCTTTCCGGGCGGGGCGGACAGTTTTGCCGAAATTTACGCGAACCACGGGCAGAGTGAACTACCTTTTGGTTTGAATTTGTGGGATCACACAAATTCTGACGAAAAGGGTTGGGCAATTTGTACGCAGAAAGCGCTTGACTTTTGGACTTTACAGGGTTAAACTATAACACAACAAAGCTCAATAAAATTCGGACGAAAGGAGCCGCCATCATGAAAAACATTTCAAGAATCCATACGATATCTCTGCTTTTGGCGGATCTCTGCGCCCGTTTCTTTACGAAGCCGGCTCGCTTTTTTGCGGGTCTGGTTCTGCATGCTTTTTATTACTATTATTATGAATTCATGCGGCCACAAAACGTCTGAATCGACCGGCGCTCAACCTGTTTTGATACTGAGCGGCCCCGTCAGTTTGGACGGGGCCGTTTTTGTATAGGAATTTCCAAAAAATCACACAATAAAAAGGAGAAACAATTATGAAAAAAGTATTTGGCATGATGATGGCCCTGTTGATGGTGCTGTCTTTGGCCGCCTGCGGCGAAACCGCCGAAACCAGCGAACCGGAATCCACAACCGAAGTTTCCGGCGAAACCGAAGTCTCCGAAGCGGAGAGCACGGATACCTCCGATGAAACCTTTGTGATCGGCATCTGCCAACTTGTGCAGCATCCGGCGCTGGATGCCGCCACCCAAGGCTTTGAGGATGCCGTGACCGAGGCGCTGGGCGACCGCGTCACCTTCGATCTGCAAAATGCCTCCGGTGACGCCTCCACCTGCGGCACCATCGTCAACGGCTTCGTCTCGAGCAATGTGGATCTGATCCTCGCCAACGCCACCTCTCCGCTTCAGGCCGCCGCCTCCGCCACGAGCGAGATTCCGATCCTCGGAACCTCCGTCACCGACTACGCGACCGCGCTTGAGATCGACAACTGGACCGGCACCGTGGGCGGCAACATCTCCGGCGCTTCCGATCTCGCCCCGCTGGATCAGCAGGCTGCGATGATTCAGGAACTCTTCCCCGACGCGGAAAATATCGGCCTGCTCTACTGCTCCGCCGAGGCCAACTCCCAGTTCCAGGTCGACCAGATCACCGGGCTCCTTGAGGCGATGGGCTACACCTGCACGCCGTTCGCCTTCACGGATTCCAACGACGTCGCCGCCGTGACTCAGACTGCCTGCGACAGCTCCGACGTCATCTACATTCCGACCGACAACACGGCCGCCTCCAACACCGAGGCCATCGCCAATGTGGTTCTGCCTGCCAAAGTTCCGGTCGTCGCGGGAGAAGAGGGCCTCTGCAAGGGCTGCGGCGTCGTGACGCTCACCATTGATTACTATGAGCTTGGCCGCACCACCGGCGAGATGGCCGTCCAGATTCTGACCGGCGAGGCGGATATCTCCACCATGCCCATTCAGTATGCGCCCAATGTCACCAAAGAGTACAATGCGGCCAACTGCGCGGCGCTCGGCATCACGGTGCCCGAGGGCTACACGGCGATTGAGGAATAAATAAAAAATCGTTTTCCGCAAAAAAGCGAGCGAAGGGGGAAATCTCCCTTTCGCTCCTTTTTGCGGAATCCCCGGCGATGTCATTTCAACCTGATGGGAGAATTGTTTTATGGATTTCATTCTGTCCCTGCTCAACTCCATGCCCGGTGCCGCGGCGCAAGGCATGATCTGGGGCATCATGGCGATCGGCGTCTTTCTCACGTTCCGCGTGCTGGATGTGGCCGATCTGACGGTGGACGGCTCTCTCGCCACCGGCGGCGCAGTCGCCGTCATGCTGATCCGCATGGGATACGGCCCGTGGATCGCGCTGCTGTGCGCGTTTCTTGCCGGGCTGCTGGCGGGCCTTGTGACCGGCCTTTTTCATACATTCTGCGGAATCCCCGCGATCCTCGCCGGCATCCTGACGCAGCTTGCCCTATATTCGGTGAATCTGCGCATCATGGACAACAAATCGAACCAGCCGGTCGGCGTGGATAAATATGACCTGCTGGTCTCCCAGCGCTATGTGCGCGACTTGACTTTGGAGAATCCGCTGCCGCTGCTGATGCTCTTCACCGCGGTGCTGATCGCGCTGCTCTATTGGTTCTTCGGCACCGAGTGCGGCTGCTCGATCCGTGCCACCGGCGCGAATCCGCAGATGTCCCGCGCACAGGGCATCAACACGAATTCCAACATCGTGCTCGGGCTGATGCTTTCCAACGGGCTCGTGGCCGCGTCCGGCGCGCTGCTCGCGCAGTATCAGGGCGCCGCCGACATCAACATGGGCCGCGGCGGCATCGTGATCGGTCTTGCGGCGGTTATCATCGGCGAAGTTGTGTTCGGAAAGATTTTCCGGAATTTTTCGCTGAAGCTGCTCAGCGTCTCCATCGGCGCCGTTATTTATTATATTGTTATTCAGGTTGTTTTGAAGCTGGGGCTCAACACCAACGATCTGAAGCTCATCACGGCGCTGATTGTCGCGGTCTTCCTCGCCATTCCTTACTGGAAGGTCCGCTGGGCGCAGAAATTCGGAAAGAGAGGTGTCCGCAGTGCTTGAGGTCACGGATATTTGCAAGACGTTCAACCCCGGAACGGTCAACGAAAAAATCGCGCTGGATGGACTTTCTTTAACGCTTCGCGACGGCGATTTCGTCACCGTCATCGGCGGCAACGGCGCGGGAAAATCCACGCTGCTGAACGCAGTCGCCGGTGTCTGGCCGGTGGACGGGGGTAAAATTGTTATCGACGGCGTCGACGTCACCGGTCTGCCGGAATACCGCCGCGCCCGGTATATCGGTCGTGTCTTTCAGGACCCGATGATGGGCACCGCGCCCACCATGCAGATCGAGGAAAACCTCGCGCTGGCCGCCCGACGCGGCTGCAGCAGAACACTGCGCGCCGGCATCACGGGCGCTGAGCGGACGGAATATCATGAGAAGCTCAAAATGCTGGAGCTCGGGCTGGAAAGTCGCATGACGGCCAGAGTCGGTCTGCTTTCCGGCGGTCAGCGGCAGGCGTTGACGCTGCTGATGGCGACGCTCCGGGAGCCGAAGCTGCTGCTGCTCGACGAGCATACGGCGGCGCTCGACCCCGCGACGGCCCAGAAGGTGCTGGATTTGACCGACCGCATCGTGGAGGAACACCATCTGACGACGCTGATGATTACCCACAATATGAAAGAGGCACTTCGTCACGGTAACCGGCTCATCATGATGAACGAGGGCAAAATTATTCTCGACATCTCCGGCGAAGAAAAGCGGCGCCTCACGAAGCAGGATCTGCTGAGCAAATTTGCGGAAATTTCCGGCAGCGGTCTGGAGACGGACCGCGTGCTGCTCTCCTGAACGAACCGTTTTCTCCTTTCGCCGCCTTGAAAGGGTCCCGCGCCGCTTGTTTTCTATATAAGATTCCTTTTTCCACCGGTATCGGTCCGAGCGGCAGAAGATTGGCGATCAGAAAATCAATGAGAATGGCCGCCGGAGACGCCGCCGGGCGCTGCCGCTTTTTCGGCGGACGCAGGAGCTTGATCCACGGGATTTTTCCGCCGCAAGCCTATAAATTTTCGCGGATTTCGGCATTTTCCCGAAACCAGGGGCCAATTTTTTTCGACGATTCGTCAAAAATTTCAGGTTGACATTTGTGCGGATTGATCGTATAATGCTCCTAACAACCAAATAACCAAACCGTTGAGTAAGAAGAGTAACCTTGATCACTCACTCCCAGAGAGCCGCAGCCGGTGAAATTGCGGCAGCAGAAGTCATCGTGAATGGACTTATGAGGGCGGCCGAAAGCGTAAGCAAGTAGTAGCCGACGGGGACCGCACCCGTTATCAGAGCGGCCTGCATGACAAGTGCAGGGCAGAGCGGATGATTTTTATCATCAACTTGGGTGGTACCGCAGGAAACAAACTCCTGTCCCTTGATTGGGACAGGAGTTTTTTGTTTTATTCAGGAGGTTTTATGATGAGACAAACAAGACGATGGCGATCTTTCCCAAAAAACGATCCGAATATCCACAACTGAATTCTTAATGATGAAAAAGGAGATACGCACCATGAAAAAAATACTTTCCGCTCTTTTGACCGCCGTCATGATCTTCTCTCTGGCCGCCTGTGGATCCACCTCCTCCGGGAATGAGGAAACTTCCTCCGAAGCGGGAACTTCCACCGAAACCGTCTCCGAATCCGAGGCGGAGACCCCTTCCACCAAATATCTGATCGGCATCTGCCAGTACGGCGAACACGCCTCGCTCGACAACTGCCGAGAAGGTTTCCTTCAGGGCCTCCTCGACTCCGGTCTGCTGACCGAGGACGACTTTGAAATTGATTACCAGAACGCCGGTTTTGACGACGCCATCACGACCCAGATTGCCCAGAGCTTTTCCGCCGAGAACGTGACGCTGATGTGCGCCATTGCGACGCCGGCCGCGACCGCCTGCTATGCCGCCGCCGAGGACAAGGACATTCCGGTCATCTTCACGGCCATCACCGATCCGGTCGCCGCGAATCTGGATTCCGGCAACGTCACCGGCACCTCCGACAAACTCCCTGTCGAGGCACAGCTCGACCTGATCCGCACCCTTCAGCCCGACGCCGACGTGATCGGCATCGTCTATACTTCGAGCGAACCCAACTCCGTCTCCGCCATTGCCGAATATGAAGCGAAGGCTGGCGATTATGGCTTCACGATCGAATCCATCGGCGTCACCGCGCAGTCCGAGGTCACGCAGGCCGTCGATACGCTGATCTCCAAAGGCGTCGACTGCTTCTCGAACCTCACCGACAACAACGTCGTAGGCGTGCTCGCGTCCATGCTCGAAAAAACCAACGAGGCGGGCATTCCGGTTTACGGCTCCGAGGTCGAACAGGTTAAACTGGGCTGCGTTGCGGCCGCCGGCATCGACTATTATCAACTCGGCATCCAGACCGGCATCATGGCCGCCAAGGTGCTGACCGGCGAGACCACCTGCGAGGATCTGCCCTTCGAGACCATCTCCGAATACGGCATCTATATCAACTCCGCGGCGCTCTCCGAAATGAGCATCACCGTGCCGGAAGAGGTCATGCAGAAGGCGGTAGAGGCCTCCGAATCCTAAATCATTGGAACTGGGGATTGTATCATGGGAAACTTTCTGGAACTTCTGACCAGTACGCTGACGCAGGGCTTTTTGTATGCGCTGCTGGCCTACGGCATCTATATCACCTATAAAATTCTCGATTTTCCTGATCTGACCGTTGACGGCAGCTTCCCTCTGGGGGCTGCCGTCACGGCAGTGTTGCTGACCAACGGCGCCAACCCATATCTGACCCTGTTGGCCGCCGTTGCGGTCGGCGCGCTGGCGGGGCTGGCGACGGGCCTGATTCATGTGTGCCTGAAAGTGCGCGACCTGCTGGCCGGCATCATCACGACGACGGCGCTGTTTTCGCTGAATTTACAGATCGCCGGCTCCAACCTGACGGTCGAGCGCGCCGTGGAGACAATCTTCACCGCCCCGCCGACGATGGCGCTTTTCGGCGGGATGACGCTCCTTTACCGGAAACTCGTCGTTTCATTCCTACTGGTTCTGCTGCTGAAGCTGCTGCTGGATCTCTATTTTAAAACGAAAAACGGCCTTTTGCTTCGTGCCGTCGGCGACAATGAGACCTTGGTGACGACGCTTGCCAAAAATAAAGGCACCGTCAAAGTTCTGGGGCTCGTTATTGCGAACGCTTTGGTGGCGCTCAGCGGGTGCGTCGTCTGTCAGGAGCAGCGTTCCTTCTCCGCCACGATGGGCACCGGCCAGATGGTGTTCGGTCTTGCGGCCGTCATCATCGGCACGACCGTCTTTCGCAAGCTGTCCTTTGTCAAAGGCACGACCGCGGTGGTCGCGGGCAGCGTTTTGTATAAAGGATGCATTCAGCTGGCGATTCTGGCGGGGCTTCCGGCGAACCTGCTCAAGCTCGTCACGGCCGTTTTGTTCCTCGTGATTCTGATTCTGGGGAATTTGCAGAAATCGGGGGTGAAACAGCATGCTTGAACTGCGCCATATCTTCAAGACGTATAACCCGGGTTCCGTGACTGAGATGTGCCTGTTCGAGGATTTCAGCCTGACGGTGAAGGACGGGCAGTTTGTCTCGGTGGTCGGCAGCAACGGCTCCGGGAAAACCTCGATGCTCAACATCATTTGCGGCAGCATTCCCGTCGACAGCGGCGACGTGCTCATCGGCGGCAAGAGCATCCTGAAGCTCCGGGATTATAAGCGCTACGCCCGCATCGGCCGCGTCTACCAGAACCCCGCGACGGGGACCTGCCCCTCGCTGACCATGCTCGAAAACATGTCCCTCGCGGACAATAAAGGAAAACACTACGGCCTCTCCTTTGGCGTCGACCGCCGCCGGGTGGATTTTTACCGGGAGCAGCTTGCAACGCTGGGGCTGGGCCTTGAGGATAAGATGGATGTGAAGCTCGGCAGCCTCTCCGGCGGCCAGCGGCAGGCGGTGGCGCTGATCATGTCGACGATGACGCCGCTCGATTTTCTGATCCTCGACGAGCATACGGCGGCGCTGGACCCGCGGACGGCGGAGCTCATCATGCGGCTGACCGATAGGATTGTCCGGGAGAAGAAGCTGACCGCCATCATGGTGACGCACAATTTGCGCTATGCGGCGGAATACGGCGATCGCCTGCTCATGATGGACCGCGGAAAGGTCGTGCTCGATCAGGCCGGGGAGGAGAAGGCGAATACCACGACGCAGGAACTGCTCTCGCTCTTCAACGCCATCAGCATCGAGTGCGGCAACTGAGGAAGAAAATCCCGTTTGTCCGCGGTGGCGCTCCGGCGTTTCCGAATCTGCATCAAAAGCCCGTTCCGGGAATTCCGGAGCGGGCTTTTTTGGCTGATTTATATAGGATAAGTGCTTTTTCCGGACGGGAAAACTCTTTCTGCCGAGGAAAAAGAAAAAACAGCGGACGCATGGGATCCGGCGGGCGCTCCGTGTGCGGAAAAAACGAGCAAGAAAGGAAACGCAAAAGGGCAAAAACCGCCGGGGTAACCGCTTGCCAAAGTGAAGAAAGTATGATATATTTTTTCAGGAAAGCAGAGGAAAAGCCCGGGGCGGTTTCAAGAAAAATGAACCGGAGATCCGCCTTTTCCTGCATCTCAATTGAATAGAATCTTCCGTGGCTCCTTAAGGGGAGCCGACAAGAGGGAACGGGGTGAAAGGCCCCACGCGAACCGGCGCTGTAAGTGCGGAGGGTATGTTTCGTCGATGTAAATCGGCCATTCGGGATCACCGGAGAAGGCAGGAACATATCCGCAAAAGCCATTTGCTTTATATGCACAAGCCAGAAGACCTGCGGAAGAAGGAGAGCATATCACACGGGACGGTCTCTTCCCGTGGAAATTACCACAGGAAAAAACGGCTGTGGCAGTATTTTTATGCTGCCACGGCTTTTTTATTTTTTGCGGTACGGCGTTATGAAAGGATGGGGAAGATCGGATGACGGAAAAGGAAGGGCTGAAAACAGCGACAAAAAGAGTCAGCATTCCGCTCTCTCCGCAGGAACTGAAACTGATCACGTTTTTGCGGGAGATGCAGTACGGAAAGGCGGAGGTCATCGTAAAAAACGGTCTGCCGATCCGCGCGGAGAATATCCGCGAAAGCATCATCTTTGATGATGAAAAATAAGGCCGGAGGGCCCGACAACTAAAAAAAGAGAACTTACCGAAGCACGGACGTTCAGAAGACAGCAGGGGGAAACCGCCCTGCCGCTTTCTGGACTTTTTTGTTTCTTGAGGTTTGAGGAAAAGAAAGGAGGAGGAGCGATGGCAGTCCGTCGAAGGAATCCGTTCGCGGCGGCCCGAAGAGGAAGCTGCCTGAAAGAACCATACGATACGGCGGGATTGCGGCCTGCCGATCCGGGCGGCGGATGCCGTTCATGATCAAAAATAAAAATCAGCAGTGCGTTCCGCCGTCTCAAAACTGAGCAGCGGCGGCCGGGGGCATTTTCCATGTTTTGCCTGAGGGAACCAACGGAAGAACCGAAGTTCGGCGGGCGCGCCTGCGAAGGCGTGCTTTTCCGGGCGATCCAGTCGAATGCCTTGCCTGCAACCTGTCACCTGTCCGAAGCGGACAGCCGGAAAGTCCAATGAAGGTTGAAAGGAAGGAAACAATGAAGAAAAAATTACTCAGTCTGCTTCTGGCCGTCATTATGGTTTTAAGTTTGGCGCCGACGGCCGCGTTTGCAGATGAAACGGATGTTACGGCGCCAACTCTGACGAGCGTTTCTCCAGAGGAAGGCGCGGTGACGCTCGGCTCGGACGAGAGTTTCGTGCTCACCGTGACGGCAAACGACGACACGGCGCTTTATGAGCTTGAAGTCGATCACAGCATGGAGGGTACGCTGCCCGAATTCAGCGTCTACGCCGACAGCACGAATCCTTACGGCACGGCGGAGGATAAGACCACGTTCGAGGCGCAGGGGGTCTATGTCACCTATGCCGACGGCGTCTGGACGATCGACTTCGGCGAGACCGTTACGGGTCTCATTGCGGCGAACGGCGGGATCACCTTCTATCTGGTGGTCAAGGATACGGCCGGCAACGCGTGGGGCAGCATTTGAGACAAACGGCGGCTCGCCGATCGACAGTGTGCGCGTGCGGCGCGGCGGAAAGGCCGAGGAGCCGTTTACGCCGCAGAAGCCGGGCGCGATCTTCGCGGGCTGGTACTGTGACTCGGAGCTGACCGAACCGTGGCTGTTCGACAAGGATACGGTCAGAGAAAACATGACGCTCTACGCAAAATGGTATTAAAACCGGATTTTTGATGACGTAAGGGAAGAACCCTGTCGGCAGGCGGGGGAATACTCCGTCTGCCGATTTTTTATGGGAGGAATGACCTTGCAGGGGAAAGACCGCATCATGCGGGCCGTCGGGATGATCCTTGCGGCGGTACTGATCGCCTTTGCCGCGTTGATCATCAGCGGCTCCGCAACCGAATCCCCGGAAAATCCGATCACGCCCAACCGGGAGCAGTTGATCGCGGAGACGGCGACGGCGCGCTATGAGGGCGGGGAGGGAACGGCCACCGTCTTCAGCGATACGGTGGAATATTATGAAAAC
>DAOSWK010000037.1:0-15025 GCA_035593545.1 Oscillospiraceae bacterium
GCTCCCGGATATCCGCGAGATAGACCTCAGTCATCCTCTTCACCACCCCGCAATGTTTTTAAAACGGCAAGCCCCATCGGCAATGAACAGCAAAAGGTGATCACGTCGGCGATCGGCTGGCTTATCTGAATACCGGTTGCGCCGAAAAGGCGCGGCAGGATCAGGATCAGGGGAATGAAAAACAGACCCTGTCTTGCGAGGGAAAGAAAAGTCGCCGGCGCCGCCCTTCCGATATTTTGCAGCAGCATATTACAGATCACCACCCATGCCATCAGGGAAAAGGTGGCGCACTGAAACCGCAGCGCCCTCGCGCCGAAAGCGACGACCTCCGGATCGTCCCGGAAAAGAGCGATGATCTGTGGAGCAAACGCCAGACCGATCATACAGAGAGCCGCCAGCACGCCCGCGCCGACCCGGATGCAGAACCAGAACGCCCGCCGGACTCTCCCGTAAAGCCCCGCGCCGTAATTGAAACCGCAGACCGGCTGGAATCCCTGACCAAAACCGAGCACGGAGGCCAACGCAAAGCCCATCGTTTTGGTTACGATGGACATGGCGGCGACGGCGGCGTCCCCATAGAAGCCCGCGGACGTATTGAGCGCGGCGGTCGCGACGGCGGCAAGCGCCTGCCTGAAAAACGAGGGCAGACCGCCGCGGAGAATTTCAATGAAAAAGCGACCCTTCAGGCTGACGTTCCGGAGGCTGATTCGGATATTTCCGCCGCGGGTGCAGCCGACGAGCAAAATGACAAAGCTGACAATCTGGCTGAGAATCGTTGCCAGCGCGGCGCCTCCGGTCCCCATCCGAAACGCAAAAATAAACAGCGGATCCAACCCGATATTCAATACGGCGCCGGAGACCATGCCGGCCATCGCGTAGACGGCGCTGCCCTGAAAGCGAAGCTCATTGTTGAGCACCAGCGAGGATGCCATAAACGGCACCCCGAACAGGATATAGCGCAGATAATCCATCGCGTATGGGAGGATCGTCTCCGTCGAGCCAAGCAGAACGGCCAACGGCTCAAGGAACACCATGCCCAGCGCGGAGAGCACAAGGCCGAATCCGAAGGAGAGAAAGAAACCGTTGGAAGCCATTTTCGAGGCCTCCTCCCGGTCCTGACTGCCGAGCTTCCGGGAGATATAGTTCCCGGCGCCCTGGCCGAAAAAGAACCCGACCGCCTGCACGAGCGCCTGAAACGAATACGCGACGCCGACCGCGCCGGTCGCGCTGGTGTTGATCTTTCCCACAAAAAACGTGTCCGCCATGTTGTAAAGGCTCGTGACCAGCATGGTAAGGATCGTGGGAACGGCCAGCTTCGCAACCAGCTTCTCCACCGGATCGTGGGTCATTCGGTAGAATTTATCGGTTTTTTCGGTAGGCAAATTTTTCACATTCCTGTTCGTTTCCCGGCCGATGGGAGATTTTTGGTATATTGAATTATAACAGGATTTATGGTATCTTTCAAGAAGCCTGTCATAGGGAGGCATTTTATGGAATCCAAATTTAGAAGCGCCGTCTGTTCGCTCAATTCAAAATTCGTTCATTCCTCGCTCGCGGCATGGTATCTCGCCGCAGCGGTGAAGGAGACCTGCGGGGATATGGTATCCTGCAAAGTGATCGAGGGCACGATCAACGAGAGCAGCGACGTGCTCCTTGAGCGCCTTTCGCAGGAGATGCCCGACCTCCTCGGATTCTCCTGTTACATCTGGAACATCACAAAGATCATGGAACTTGCGCCGGAGCTTAAACGCCGCTTTCCTACGGTAAAATTCGTGCTCGGCGGGCCGGAAGTCTCCTACCGCGCGGCGGATTTGCTGCGCTCTTTTCCATGGATCGATTATGTCCTTTCCGGCGAGGGCGAGCTCCCGTTCGCAAAGCTGGCGGAGGCACTTTCTCGCGGAGAGGATCCTGAGAACATTCCCGGCCTCTGCTTCCGGAAAGCGGACGGTATCGTGGAAACTTCGCCGTTTCTTCCAAATACGGAGCCGCCCTGCCCTTACTCCGAGGACTATTTTCGCGCCCTGAACGGCCGCATCGCCTATCTGGAAACCAGCCGCGGATGCCCGTTTTCCTGCGCGTTCTGCCTCTCCGGCCGATGCGGCGGCGTCCGCTTCTTCCCCATTGCCCGCGCGAAACGCGAGATCCTGTTTCTCGCCAACAGCGGCACGCAGACCGTCAAGCTCGTGGACCGCACGTTCAACGCCAACCGGGAGCGCGCGATGGAACTCTGGCGCTTTGTGATCGAACAGCACGGCGTCGGAATTCCGGAGGGCGTCTGCTTCCACTTTGAAATCGCCGGAGACCTTCTGGACGACGAAGAGATCGCGCTGCTCGGCACGGCGCCGAAAGGCTCCATTCAGCTCGAGATCGGCCTTCAGTCCTTTAACCGCCAGACGCTCGCCGCCGTGACTCGGAAAACCGACCTTGAAAAATTGCAAAAAAACATCCTCGCCCTGCTTGCGCCGCGCAACATCCATATTCATATCGACCTGATCGCCGGACTGCCCTACGAGGATCTGCCCTCCTTCATCGACAGCTTCAACCGCGCCTTTTCCCTGCGGCCGGATATGCTTCAGCTCGGCTTCCTGAAACTGCTCCCCGGCGCGCCGATGCGGGAAAACCCCGTCGACTACCCCTGCCGTTTCCACAGGCACCCGCCCTACGAGGTGACCGAGACGCCGTGGATGTCCGAGCGGGCGCTTCAAAGCCTCCATCGGACGGAGGATGCGCTGGAACGCCTCTACAACAGCGGACGTTTCCGCCGGACCGTCGACTATCTGCTCGCCGAGACGGACGAAGTGGACGCATACGGCCTGTTCCGCTGCTTCGGCGAAGAGATGGCCGGCCGGGATCTTACGAACATCCCGCTGGACGATTTCACCGAGCTCGCCTGCGCGTATTTCTCCGGCCTGCCCGGCGCGGACCCCGACCGCCTGAAGGATGCCATGCTGATCGACCGCCTCTCGACGATTTCGGGCGGAAAACTTCCGGAATTTTTGAAGAAAAAGGACCCGGACATCAAAAAAATCCGTCGGGAGATCGAGCAGCGGCCGGGACTGGAACAGAAAGTCGGCGTTCGACGCGGATTTGCGCTTTTTTTCTCCGAAAAGAAAGCCGCGGTCGTCGACTACACCGGCAAAGATCCGGTCACCGGCGAATATCCGGTGACGGTTGTTCCCTACGAATGACGGCGCCGTTCGGAATCCAGTTTTCCTTATTTTGTAAATAATTATAGTATGATTATACTATAATATTAAAAGAATTGCAGATGGGCCGATTTCATGCTGCATCATTTTCGTCATTTAAATTCATGATTTGCACAGGATTTGTGCAAACGCGGCGTCTTTCCCGTTGTTTTGCCGGATCCCCTGCCTTTTTGAAGGGAAATCTTGCAGTTTACAGGAAAATGAAATTCATGAATTCCCGGTTTGCTCTTTACATTCAAAATGCATGGTGTTATAATGTAGAAAATTTGAATCCCCCATGGGATTCGCTGAAAAAGGAGGTCATTCGCATGAGAAAATTCTTACGCTTTGTTTCGCTCTTCTTGGGGGCATTGATGCTCGTTGCCTGTATTTCGGGGTGCGAACGACAGCCTGAGACAGAAAAATATCTGATCGCCACCGATACCACCTTTGCTCCGTTTGAGTTCACCGACGGCGACGGCAACTTCGTCGGCATCGATGTCGACATTCTGGCTGCGATCGCCGAGGATCAGGGTTTTGATTATGAGCTTCAGTCTCTTGGATTCGACGCCTCCCTCACCGCGCTTCAGTCCGGCGAGGTCGACGGCATGATCGCCGGCATGAGCATCACCGACGCCCGCAAAGAGACCTATGATTTTTCCACCGCCTATTATGACAGCGGCGTGGTTGTCGCGGTCAAGGCCGATTCCACCATCACTTCTTATGAAGATCTTGCGGACCTCTCCGTTGCCGTCAAGAACGGAACCGAGGGCGCTTCTTTTGCGGAGTCCATTAAAGATCAGTATAATCTGACGCTGGTTTATTACGATGATTCCGCCTACATGTATGAAGCCGTCAAGACCGGCGACGCCGACGCCTGCGTCGAGGATTACCCGGTCATGGGTTACGGCATCAGCCAGGGCAACGGCCTCAAGATGGTCGGCGATATGGTTCAGGGTTCCTCCTATGGCTTTGCCGTTCTGAAAGGTCAGAACGCCGAGCTGCTCCAGATGTTCAACGACGGGCTTGCCGACATCATCGCAAACGGCAAATATCAGGAAATCCTCGACAAATATATCTCCGAGGGCTGATCGTTCTTCCGTAAAACAAAATTCCATGTTTTTCAGAATGCGGGTAAGTCCTTATCCGCATTCTCTTTATATGGGAAATCAAAAGGTATTGGGGTTGTTTGATTATGGACTTTTATGGCGTATTTCTCGACGTCTGGCCAATGTTGCTGCAAGGTCTCGGCATCACATTGAAAGTCTCCGCGATTGCCCTTTTCATTGCTTTTTTTCTGGGGCTTGCATCCTGCCTGATGGGGATGTCGAGGATCTTTCTTTTTAAATGGATCTCGAAAGCATATGTCTGGGTCATTCGCGGAACGCCATTTATTGTGCAGCTTTTTATCGTAAAATACGGTTTTCCTCAGCTCATGAAGATATGGATCCCGGAGTTTAACATCGGTATCACCACCGCCGCCATCGCCACGCTCGCGCTGAATGCCGGCGCTTACCTGAGCGAGATCTTCCGCGGCGGCATTCAGGCGGTCGACGTCGGCCAGATGGAGGCCGCGCGGAGCCTTGGTCTTCCGAAGGGCCATGCCATGCGGAAGGTGATTCTGCCGCAGGCGATCCGAATCTGCATCCCCTCCCTCGGAAACCAGTTCATCATCACGCTGAAGGACTCCTCTCTTGCGCAGGTGATCGGTCTCAACGAGCTGTTTTATCAGGGAAAGATTTACGTCGGTTACTCCTTCAAGAGTTTCGAGACCTACATTTTGGTCGGCTGTGTCTACCTATTGGTGATCGCCGCCCTCTCGTACATCATGAACCGGATCGAAAGGGGGCTCAACTGTGGCGCAAAAAGTTAAAGTCCGGAATCTTTATAAGAGCTTCGGCAGCCTCTCGGTGCTGGAAGGCCTCGATCTCGACGTCGAGGAGGGTGAGGTCGTCTGCATGATCGGCCCGTCCGGATCCGGAAAATCCACATTTCTCCGCTGCCTCAACCGCCTCGAGGAAGCGACCTCCGGCGAAATCGAAATCAACGGCCAGCGGATCTCCCAAAAGGAGATCGACATCAACAAAGTCCGCGAAAACATCGGCATGGTGTTTCAGCAGTTCAATCTCTTCCCTCACCTTTCCGTGACGGAGAATATCATGATGGCCCCGATCGATCTCAAAAAGATGACCCGGGCCGAGGCAAAAAAACGGGCGTTGGAGCTTTTGGACCGTGTCGGCCTCCGCGACAAAGCGGATGTCTACCCGAAACAACTCTCCGGCGGCCAGCAGCAACGCGTCGCCATCGCCCGCGCGCTCGCGATGAATCCCGCGATCATGCTCTTCGACGAGCCGACCTCCGCGCTCGACCCGGAGATGGTCGGCGAGGTGCTTCAGGTCATGCGGGAGCTTGCCGAGGGCGGCATGACGATGATCGTCGTCACGCATGAGATGGGCTTTGCCCGCGACGTCGCGGACCGCGTGATCTTCATGTCCGACGGCCATATCGTGGAAGAAGGACCTCCCAAAGAGATCATCTCCCATCCGAAGGAACAGCGCACCAAGGATTTTCTGAGCTGCGTATTATGAGATGATAAAAAATGTCTCCGGCGCCGAATCGCCCGGAGGCATTTTTTTGAATTGAATTTTCCACTATTATCACATAGAATAAGGAGAGCCTATGCTTGCCCATTGATGGAGGTATCTGATGAAACGAATACTGCTATGGATTCTTGCGCTGGTCTTTTTACTGGGCGGATGCTCTCGGACGGAGGTGACGCCGGAGTCGGAATCTTTTGCCGCCGAGACGGAGACTTCTTCCGAAGCCGGGGATGATCTCCTGCCTGAGGTAACCGGGCCGGACGCGGACGGTTTTTTCCCCGCGATCCCCCGCGAAGTTTTCGACCGCTGGGTTACGGACGGCCAGCCGGATACAGAAAAGCCAGCCGAGGCCGTCACCCCGTTTTTGGAGACGAAATCCTGCCTGAAGTATCTTGCGGAAAACTTCGGCGGAGGTGCGGACAGCTTGGGCGACCTCGGCGATCTTTCGGACTGGCATGTTCTTTTTGAAGACGATTGCTACGTCTTCGTACTGGGGATGTACGACCCCTACACCTACTCGTCCCGCGACCAGTGGATACCTTACCGTTTTGTCGTGCTCGGGAACGATGCGGCCGGAACCTATGACCGGATCGCGTTCGTCTGCAGGGATATGTATTGTGTGTATTTAGACGAAGACGGTTCTTACCTTCCGAGAGCGGAAACCGTTATCTGTTTCTACTACGGACGGGAATCGGAGCTTCAATTCGGCGCGGAGGAGGACTATGCCGGGGCGCAGTCCGTCCTCCGTATGGAAAACTACACCAACCCCTGCCTTGTGAATCCGAAGACCGGGCGCGCACTGTTGTTCAATTCGATGTATAGCGAGATGCACGGCGAGATCATTCCGGCCCGTGAAATTCCCGAGGGCTTCGGCCATACCCTTTATTCCGTGATGGAATTGGAAGCTTATAAAATGAACTGCGGCACCGGCGATCGCCTCCTTTATCTTTACCAAGACAGTTGCGACGGCGATCAAATAGACATGGTTTATTACGATGCGTCCACTCAGGAATTGTACCCGCTGGCGCTTGGGAACGATATGGACCCTGCGGAATTCGTCTTTCTGAACCGGAGCCGTTTTGCGCTGATCGGAGCGGATTGCAACGAACTGTCCGTCTATTCCGTCGAGGCCGAAACTCCGTGGGAACCGGTCATCGTCCTTGCCGGAAACGGAAAGGGACTTTCCGATGCCGCCGTTCATCTTCCGGCGTCGCCGCTGACCGACAAGAACGACCCCAGTTTGTATGTTCTTCCTTATGTGAATTTGGAAGACGGGTTGTTGCATTTTTGCACGTTTCAGGACGACGGCACCATCGTGGAGAACCTCTCCTCCGGCCTTCGCGCTTCGAACGATGGCTGGTATCTTGATTTTCAGAATTTTAACGACGGAATCGCCTATTTTCTTTATTATCCCGACGGCGGCGCCTACAACGGCACGCACCTCGCGATGAACCTTTCTTCCGGGAAATCCCACGCCCTCCAAATTTGGAAAGGAGAATTCCCCTACACCTGCACCGCCGAGGGCGGCCTCAACATCCGCTCCGGTCCCGGCGCGGACTATGAGAAGCTCGGCATCATTCCCGAAAACGCAGAAGCGATTGTGCTTCAGGAGACGGACGGCTGGTGCTACGTCATCTACGGCAACATCGTCGGCTGGGCCTCGGCCGAATATCTCATACAGGCCTGAACGGGGCCGAAAGCTTTTCCCCCAAATCCTCCGCATCCGGCGTCACTCCTGTATTTTACAAAAGAGTCTCTGTCGAAAATCGGGCTTCGCGTTTCCGCGGGCGGGCGGTCTTTTTTCGCCGCATAAACCCCGCCGGGATACCGGAAGATCCGGTGAGAGCGATCAAAAGGCGGATATCCAATTTCCGCTTCTTCCGTATTGTCTGCATAGAATCTATATAAACGCCAAAACCCCTTCCGGGATGAAATCCGGAGGGGGTTTTGGCGTTGGAGGAATTTTTTGTCTGAACGCGGCGTTTCCGGAAGACAGAACCGCCGGCAGACGTTAATGGAAAAAGGAATCAGTTGAGATTCACTTTTCCAGCCGCATAATCGAATTCACGTTCCATCTCTGCGGAGGGCTTTTCGGTCAAAAGGCTCGCCACAACGGTGATGATCAAACCAAAGATAAAGGCCGGGAGCAGCTCGTAGACATTCCATCCGCCGCCCAGCGGACGAACGAGATATTTCCAGATGAACACCATCGCGCCGCCGGAAATCATGCCGGCCAATGCGCCGGTGCGGTTGGTCCGCTTCCAGAACAGGCCGCAAAGCATGACCGGCCCGAACGCGGCGCCGAAGCCTGCCCACGCGAAAGAGACGATGGAGAAGACGGAACCGGGCTCCCATGCCTCAGCCGCAGAAATGACCGCAATTCCGATGACGGTGATTCTGGCCGCCAGCATGGCCTGTTTATCCGTCAGCTTGACGCCGAAGACGCCCTGAAGCACGTTCTGCGCAACCGCGGAGGATGCGACCAACAGTTGCGAGTCGGAGGTGGACATCGTGCTGGCAAGAATGCCCGCGATGACAAGGCCCGCCAGCAGCGCCGCAATCACGCCGTGCTGGCTCAGATAGTTGGAGATGGAGACGATGACCGTCTCCGCGTCGCTGTATGTATTGAGAGAGGCGATCATGCCGTCCTGCGAAAGGCTGAAGCCGGTGACGCCGATCAGGATGGCGACCGTCATGGAAATAACGACCCAGATGGAGGCGACTCTCCGCGCCACCTTGATTTTATTTTCATCCCGGATCGCCATGAAACGCAGGACGAAATGCGGCATGCCGAAATAGCCGAGCCCCCATGCCAAGAGGCAGATCGCCGCGAGCACCGTATAGGGCTGACTACCGCCTGTCTCCCAGACATAGCTCGCGGAGACGCTCAGATAACCCGGCAGCTTGGAGGCGTTTTCGATCACGTTGCCGAATCCGCCGGCATGGATCACGCCGTAAATAAAGACGAAGCCGAGCGAGAAGCTCATGATGATGCCCTGAATCAGATCCGTCGTGGATTCCGCAAGGAAACCGCCCAATGCCGTATAAACCACGATGACCACCGCGCTGATGAGCATCGCCGCACGATAATCCACGCCGAACATGCTGGCAAAGAGTTTCCCGCTGGCATTAAAACCGGAGGAGGTGTATGGCACGAAAAAGACGATGATCGTAATGGAAGAGATCAGCAGCAGCAGCTTGCTTTTATCATGAAACCGGTTCGCAAAGAAATCCGGGATCGTGATGGCCCCGACCGCCTGGGAATAGCGGCGCAGACGTCTCGCCTCAAGCAGCCACGCAAGATAGGTGCCGACCGCAAGACCGACCGCCGTCCAGAAGGCTTCCGCCGTGCCGAAAAAATAGGCCGTGCCCGGGAGCCCCATCAGCAGCCATGCGCTCATGTCGGTTGCCTCGGCGCTCATCGCCGTCACATATGGCCCCAGCGTTCTGCCGCCGATATAGAAATCGTCGGTCGTTTTGTTTTTCTTTGCGTACCACAGGCCGATGACGATCACCAGCATAATATAAAGAACAATGGAAATCGTCATAAAGATCTGTCCCTGTGTCATAAACTATCACTCCGTTCTTGCAGAATAACGTGATTATAACACAAAAAATACCGTACGAGAATACAGAATAAAGTATGTACTTTATTCTCTTCCCGTTCGGCATTCTCTAATAAATATTCTCTTATTTATGACGTTTTATTGAGATATTTATTTATAGACTTCAAATAATACCAAGAAAAATATTTTTTAAATATTTTTTCGGAATTCATGCAAAAATATGGGCATCATGCGTTTGGAATACTGCCAGAGGGAATATTCTCCATTGCAGATACACCAGTCGTAGAGCAGCGCGCGCTCCAAAAGCGCATAAGCTTTAACGATCTCGTTGGCGGAGACGTCCTCCCGCAGCTCGCCCCGTTCCTGTCCCCTTGTCACAATCGCCCGGAGGAGCTTATAATAAGTACGGTTGCGGTCGAGCAGATGCTTATCCCCCTTCGTCACGAGCTGGGAGGAATACAGGCGCGCGAGCAGATCGATGGCAACGGTGTTTTCGATCATGCCGAAGAGCTCCCCATTGAGATAGATCAGCTCGTCGAAGGCATCCATCTCCGGATCCACCGTCTCCTCCAGTTCCTCGTATTTCTCATCGAAGAGAATTGAGAGCGAAGAAAGAAGTGCATCTTTTCCTTCAAAATAATGATAGAAGGAGCCTTTGGAGGTTCCAGATTCCTCGATGATGTCGTCGATGGTCGTATCGTCGTACCCCTGCCGGTAAAAAAGATGCCACGCGGCGTCAACAATGCGGCTTTTTGTGTTGCGGGAATTTTTTTTCGGCATGGTCCTCCCCCTCCTTTTTTATATAGTGTATCATTCTATTTGTGAATCATCAAGCGTTTTTTCAAACATTCAAAAGGATAAACGAACGCCATTTATGTCGTTTTTTCGTGAATTATGAAATTCATTTCCCCGTTTTATTCAAAAAGTCTTGATTATTTCCTGATGTATGATAAAATGATGAATACATACTCTCTTCCCATGCAGAAATTGTTTCAAAGGAGTGAATCGGATGGATCGGGTGTATAACTTCTCCGCGGGCCCGTCGATGCTGCCGCTGTCTGTGCTTGAACAGGCGCAGCGGGATCTGGTCTGTTATCCCGGCGCCGGATGCAGCGTCATGGAGATGAGCCATCGATCTCACGCCTATGAAGCCATTATCTCCCGTGCGGAAGACGCTCTGCGTAAGCTGATGCAAATTCCGGAGGACTATGCGGTGCTCTTTTTACAGGGGGGCGCCTCCCTTCAGTTCTCCATGGTCCCGATGAACCTCGTAAAACGCGGTGGAACCGCGGATTATGCCGTCACCGGGGTCTTTGCAAAAAAAGCCCTCGCAGAGGCAAAAAGGTGGTGTTGTGCCAATGCCGTTTCCGACGGCTCGTTGTCCGGCTACACCACGATTCCGAATCTGACGCCCGATATGCTTTCTCCGGACGCTTCCTATCTGCACATCACCGGGAACAACACGATCTACGGCACCGCCTACCGGACGGAGCCTGAGACGAACGGCATCCCGCTGGTGGCGGACTGGTCCTCCGCGATTCTCAGCCGCGTGATCGACGTGAACAAATATACGCTGATTTACGCAGGCGCCCAAAAAAACATGGGCATTGCCGGCGTCACGGTCGTCATTCTCAAAAAATCGGCAATTCCGGATGAGATTGATTCCGTCGTCCCATCCATGCTGCAATATAAAATTATGGCAGAGACAGGATCCATGTACAATACGCCGCCGGCCTTCGCAATCTACGTCGCCGGGCTCGTATTTCAGTGGGTGCTCGACCAAGGCGGCGTGCCCGCTTTGGAAAAACACAACGCCGAAAAAGCCGCGATCCTCTATTCCGCGCTTGACGAATCGAAGCTCTTCCGTCCGGTCACCGCGAAGGAATTCCGTTCCAACATGAACGTCACCTTCACGCTGCCCGACGAAAAGCTGACCGCCGATTTTCTCCGCATGGCGGAGGAACGCGGCCTCATCAACATCAAAGGGCACCGCGCTGTCGGCGGCTGCCGGGCTTCGATCTACAACGCCATGCCGACCGAAGGCGTGGTGAAGCTCGTGGAATGTATGCGTGACTTTGAAAAACAGGTCCTGTAATCTCCTCTGCCTTTTCCGTCCGCGCCTCCCGATGGGGACGGCTTTCGCTTTTTTCCGACCGGAAAATCCTTTTCGTCTTTCCGACCGGAGAGCCACCGCATCCCACAAAGGGGCGGACCATCATTTTTGAACGATAAGGAGATTTTTTCATGTATATTATCAACACCTACAATAAAATCGGCCAGGCCGGCCTTGATCTTTATGATAAAACCAAATACGTCATCACCGATGTGCTTGACAACCCGGATGCGATTATGGTTCATTCCGCTCCCCTGCACGATCTCGTCTTCGGCGACAAGCTCAAAGCGATCGTCCGCGTCGGCGCGGGCGTCAACACGATTCCGGTCGACCGCTGCACCGAAAACGGTATCGCGGTCTTTAATACGCCCGGCGGCAACGCCAACGCCGTAAAGGAACTCGCCATCGCGGCCATGGTTTCGATCACCCGCAATGTGGAGGCCGCCTCCGCATGGGTCAAAACCCTGAAGAACAGCGAAAGCGAGCCCGGAAAAGCGGTGGAAAAAGGCAAAGAGGTCTTCCGCGGACCGGAGATTATGGGCAAACGCATCGGCATCATCGGCGTCGGCTCGATCGGCTCCCGGATGGCGAAAGCCTGTTCCGACCTCGGCATGGACGTGATCGGCTACGACCCCTACCTGCTGCCGATGCGCAAAAAAGATCTGCGCGCCTATCTCAATTTTACCGACGACGTCACGGAGATCTACAAGACCTGTGACTATATCACCGTGCATGTTCCGCTCAACGACGAGACCCGCGATTATATCGGCACGGTCGAAATCGATATGATGAAGCCCGGCGTCTACTTGATCAACTATGCCCGCGGCCCGATCATCAACGAGGAAGCACTCAATGCGGCGCTCCTCAGCGGGAAGGTAAAGGGCTTTGCGACCGACTTCCCCACCAAGGCGCAGCTTGCGATCGAAACCGTCTTCTGCACCCCGCACCTCGGCGCCGGAACGCCGGAAGCAGACGAAAACTGCGCGGTGATGGGCGCGAAGGAGATCATGGATTATCTGGAGAACGGCAATATTGTGAATGCCGTGAACCTGCCCGCAGTCAGCTTCCCAAGAGCGGCCGGAGCCCGCGTCACCCTGATCCACAGCAACATTCCGGGCATGCTCGGCATGATTACCGAAAAAGTTGCCGCCGCCGGGCTCAACATCGAAAACCTCGTTAATAAATCCCTCGGAGAAATTGCATATACGATCCTGGATTTCAACACGGATTTTCCGGATTCTCTTGTCGGCGAACTCGAAGCTCTCGAGAACGTCAAACGGATCCGGGTGCTCTGAGGGTCGGGTTCTATCGGTTCAGCGGCTCGGAAACGGGCCGCCGTTCGTTTTTCAAGGATGATGGAGGAAAACATGAATTTAGAGGAACGATTTGCAGCCCTCGGCATCAAAGTGCCGGAGATCTGGCTGTCGAACGACAACGTAGATCTTCAGAAATACGCCGTGCTCGCCTGTGATCAGTATGCGGCCCAGCCGGAATACTGGGATCGCGTGAGCAATTTTGTCGGAGATGCGCCCTCGGCGCTCAATATGATCCTTCCGGAGGCGTTTCTGCTGCGCGGCGACCGTGATTACGCGAAACGCGCAAAGGCCATGGAACGCTATCTCTCCGACGGTACGCTGGAAAATAAGGGCGAGACGATGGTCTTTTGCCGGAGAAAAACGCCGGACGGCGAGCGAAGGGGCCTGATTGTCGCCTTTGATATGGAGCAGTACGATTTTAGTCCGGATTCCAAACTTCTGATCCGGGCGACCGAGGAGACCGTTCTCAGCCGGGTACCTCCCCGCGTGGAGATCCGAAAACAGTCTCCCCTCGAACTGCCGCACGTGCTCGTGCTCATTGACGACCGTAAAAATATACTGATGAGCACGCTGGACGCGGAGACCGGGAGCCTGCCTCTTCTCTACGACTTCGATCTGATGGAGGGCGGCGGCCACATCACCGGATACCGCGTCGATTCCGCCGATCTGCTCGGCAAGGTGGCCGGCGCATTGGAGATTCTCCGCGACCAAAGCGGCGACGGCTTTCTCTTTGCCATGGGCGACGGCAACCATTCCTTCGCCGCGGCAAAGAGCTACTGGGAGGAGCTGAAACCCACGCTCTCCCCCGCCGAACAAAAGAACCATCCGGCCCGCTACGCGCTCGCCGAGATCATCAATCTCTACGATCCGGCGATGCCTTACGAAGGCATGAACCGCCTGCTGACGAATGTCAATCCCGATAAGGCTCTTACGGAAATGGGGCTCGACCCTCTGCATCTGCCGGATTTGCAGACGCTTCAGCCGATCCTCGACCGATGGCTCGAATCCCATCCCGAGGCGCAGCTCGAATATGTACACGACGCCCGCACCTGCCGGGAGCTCGGCAAAAAACCGCGCAGTCTGGCCTTCACTTATGAAACTTTCGACAAGGAAGGACTCTTCGACGTGGTGCGAAAGAACGGCCGTTTTGTCCGAAAGAGCTTCGCGATGGGACATCCGTACGAAAAACGGTATTATCTCGAAGCGCGGAAAATAAAATAAGTTGATAAAAAGCAATTTGTTCCCAATGGGTCCGGAATAAAAATTTTCACCGACAGGGGGTGTTTTATGGAAAAAAAGATCGCTGTGTTTTTTCTCCGCAAGCCCGAGATCCCAAGGATAAAACAGCCGTTTTTTATAAAATATTCCCTGTTTTTTTCAACAAGATAAGAAATTCCTGTGCATCTGCTTGCGCGCGTTGCGGAAAAAGATTATACTGGCTTAGTAAGTAACATTCAGTAAACGAGGTGAAAAGATGGAAAAAGAAAATCAATTCCTGCTCTGGTTCGACGAGCTGGAACGAAGCGATGTTTCTATCGTTGGAGGGAAATCTTCTTCCCTTGGCGAAATGACTTCCAAAACGGACGTCCCCGTCCCATACGGCTTTGCCACGACCGCCTATGCCTATCGGTACTTTCTGGAATCCACCGGCCTGAAGGACGAAATGTATGCGATGCTCAAGGGCCTTGATGTCGATAATTCCGAGAAGCTCCATGAAGTCTGCTCCGCTATCCGCCAAAAATTCGTGGAAAAGCAGATGCCGGCCGATCTGGAAAAGGCCATCAAGGACGCTTATATCGAACTTGCCGCGCGCATCCGCCGCGACTGCCCGGAACTCATCGGCGACGATCTGCCGCTGGTGGCCGTCCGCTCCAGCGCGACTGCCGAAGATCTGCCCGACGCCTCCTTTGCCGGTCAGCAGGATACGTATCTCAACGTGGTCGGCGGCGACGAGGTCGTCAGAAAAGTCAAGGAGTGCTATGCCTCCTGCTTTACGGACCGCGCCACGTTCTACCGCGAAAAACAGGGCTATGATCACATGAATCTCGCCCTCTCCGCCGCCATCCAGATGATGGTCTTCTCCAAGGCCTCCGGCGTCATGTTCTCCGTAAACATCTCGAACGGCGACGACACCAAGATCATCATTGAGGGCGCCTATGGCCTCGGCGAATACGTCGTGCAGGGCATCGTCACGCCGGACGACTACATCGTGGACAAGGCGACCATGCAGATCGTCTCCAAAGAC
>DAOSWK010000135.1:0-2851 GCA_035593545.1 Oscillospiraceae bacterium
ATTTCATCTTTTTCTCGATCAGGCTCAGCACATCCAGACGGTCGGTCGCTACGTATTCGTCCTCACCGAGCCACGACATCGAATACTTGCGGTATTCGTTCAGGACGTCGCTGTAATCGGCGATCTCGTTGTCCATTGCGAGACGCTGGTCATAGACCTGATTATACGAGCGTTCGGCTTCATTGAGACGGGCATACTGGTCGATCACCGCGAACTTTGCGATGGCAAACGTGGCGGCAAGGATCAGGGCCAGCATCAGCAGAAACGTGACGGGGCTGACGGACTGTTCCTCCCGCATGACTAAGTTGACGCTTTGCTTGGTAGGGAATTTTGCCGGTTTGAGCACGATTTTCATAATCTCTCTTTTCCCCCCTCAGACCTTCAGGCCAATGCCGACCGCCTTGGCGAAGAGCCATGGCTTTGTGTCTTCCGTCGTGAATTCCGGCATCAGTTCCCCGATATCGTGCATCTCCATGCCGACGGCCTCGGCCAGCGCGTCCACCAACGGCTGGATGGATGCGCCGCCGCCGCAGAGGTAGGCCTTATTTAGCGAGGTGTCGCGGTTATTGAATTTATAGAAATTGATGGCCTTCATGATCTCAATGGCGAAACGGTTGTCGATCTCCTTACAGGCGGCGTTGTCCAGAACGCCGTTGTAATTGCAGGCGAGATAGGTTTTCGCGAGATGCTCGCCGACGGCGGTGTTCTCCGAAATGGCGCGGACCATATCCTGTGTGCCGAAAGGAAACGTCCTCTGCGTAAAGAACCAGCCCTCGTGCATAATGACCATCCGGGTGCTTTTGTAGCCGATGTCGATGATGCAGTTCTCGGCATCCACGTTGCCCGTGCGCTCCTGATAACCCTGCACCAGCGACGAATAGGCGAATACCTCGGGCATCGCGGCTTTCAGACGGAAGCCCGCGCGCCGAAACATCGAGCGGTATTCCTCGATGGTGGTCTTGAGCGTCGCACAGGCGAAAAGCTGAAGCTCCTTCGGCTCGCCGGTCTCATCCGCGACCACCCGCTGCACCGCATAATCATAAAAATAGCGGCCCTTCTCCTCCGTCGTGTAGTCACGGAACTCAAAGGGAAGGTTGTAGCGGAGCTGTTCCTCGGTCATGACGGGAAGCGTGACGTTCTTGGAGAACGCGAGGGCATCCGGCAAAACTACGGCGCAGTTTCCTTTCGGAATTTTGTTCTGGTGCGCGGTCTCCTTGACAAATTCCGCCATGGCATCCATCGAGGGGATGATGCCGTCCCGGATGATGTTGTCCGGCATCTCGGCATAGGCGGTTTTTTTGACTTTGCCGCCGGCCATCTGCACCATTTTCAGGTTGGACTCGCCAAAATCAATCGCGATGATGTTGTTCAACAAGGCTTTCAACTCCGTTCCTCAAAAAAGACTCATATACCACTCTAATACGTTTTGACCAAACAGGGCGGTCATCCACGCGGCAAAGGCGATGGACGGCCCCCAAGGAATCAGCTTCGCGTCCTCCCCTTCCTTCCGGCTCATCGAAACGAGGCCGAAGAGGATGCCCGCGAAACAGGCCAGAATCAGGCAGAAAAGGTTTCTTTGCCAACCGAAATAGAGGCCTGTCAGAAAGATCAGCTTGATGTCGCCGCCGCCCATCGCGTCGCGCTTGAGAATCTTTTCAAGCAGGAGCGAAACCGCAAGCAGGGCCGCCGCGACGGATGCGCCGCCGATGAGCGAACGCAGCGCCTCATGGAGCACGTCGCCGGAGAGGAAAATAAAGATCACGCGGAACACGATGCCGGCAACGATAAACCGGTCCGGGATGATATATTCCTCCAGATCTGCAAAAGCCGAGGCCAGAAGCACCGAGGCCAGAAGCAGAAATTCGAGGGTCTGGAGCGAGATATCATAGCGGAGCAGCAAAGAGACGAATACCACGGCGGAGACGATCTCCGACCAGAGAAACCCTTGGGACATCTTTTCGCCGCAGTACCGGCATTTCCCCTTCAAAACAAGATAGCTGAAGACCGGAACGAGATCCTTCGCGCCGAGGACATGACCGCATTTGTCGCAGTGGGAACGCCCTTTGAGCACGGACTCCCCGTGGACGGCGCGCCATGCCGTACAGTTGAGAAAGCTGCCCATGCAAGCGCCGAGAACCGCGGCAAGAGAGCAGAAATAGATCGTGATAAACGGCGTCAGATACAGCATGAGGCCTCCGGTCGGGATGTTTTTTTGGGGGATACGGGAGAGCCGTCAACCCTACCGGCCCTCCCGCAAATGGGTTGAAGTTTCACGATCCGCGGCGCATGCTTACCGCGGAAAATAAGTACGAGAAATCACGCGGTGGTCAGATCAAGAGTCCAAGAATCACCAGCATCAGTGGTGATTGTCCAAGAAGCATCCTCGACATAAGTAATGTCAGGTACCTCATTAAAAGTATAAGTGGTGCCATCATAAGTCATACTGAGGGCAGCATCAGCATCTGCCGGCGGATTAAACGTGTCATCCGTCATAAAGCTCATGGCAACGGCGGCATACATGGAACGGGCGTTGGCCTCGTCGGCGGCATCTTTCGCTTTCTGCAGAGAGCTGGAGAAGGTCGGGATGGCGATGGCGGCCAGAATGGCGATGATCGCGACGACGATCAGCAGCTCCATCAGGGTGAAGCCTTTTTTATTGCGCATTTTCACGAGTGCTTTGTACATAAATGTTACCTCTTTTCAAAGTCTCAGGTTTTTCTATATGCAAACCCGGAAGCCGCTGGGTTGTAGCGGCGCCGGGATCGCAACAAAAGGAAGCTTACATGCTCCCGTACATGCTGAACATCGGCATATAGACGGAGAGCAGCAGGAACATCGTCATCACGGCAAG
>DAOSWK010000038.1:0-14308 GCA_035593545.1 Oscillospiraceae bacterium
TATTGTCGCCGGCCTCCACGGGGATATCCTCCTGCGGGGTGTCGACCGGGACCTCGGTCGGCTCGTCCGGCTCGTTGAGGTCCGCGTTTTCATTCGTCTCTTCAAAACCGTAGGATTCGGCCGTCTCTTCAATCGGTACGTTCTCCTGATCTTTGGCGGACTCTAAGCTGCGGTCGACCGAAATCCACGCCGCAGCCGCCGCGCCCAGCAGGCAGACCGCCAGAGCGACATAAAATCCTTTCCCGGCAACAAAACGGGAGCCCCCGTTTTCTCCTGAATCATTTTTCATATTTTTGACCACCTTTTTTGAATCTCGTTTATCCGTATTTTGCTCGAAGCCGGCGGTGAATATACAAAAAAAGAGAAGCGCGGAGGCTTCTCTTTCTGTCGAAAAAATATCAAGTTTTTTCCGAGGCCGCTTTTATAGATAATTTTTTATTTTTTGATAGCTTTCGATCAGCCCGGAGAGGGAGATTTTCGCGTTTGCGGGGCTTGTGGAGGGCAGACAAAATTCCGGAACGGGATAGTTCGCGGCCTGATATTTCCGATAAAAACCGTGGGCGGCGGCCCCGGTCGTAAAGACGGCCCGGATGGACGCCGTCTCAAAAATCCGGGAGAGATCGTTCGGCTCCGGCTTGCGGATCGAGGCGTCGCCGGCGCCCGCGATGTCGCAGGCGGCAAGCGTATCCCAGAGGGCAATCCGATGCCGCAGGACGAAATCCGTCTTTTCCTCCGGCGTCTGCGGCCGCGGCTCGCCGAAGAGCGCCGCCATCACCGGCCAGAAGCGGTTCTGCGGATGGGAATAATAAAATCCCTGAGCACGGCTTGCGGGCGACGGCATCGTCCCCAGCACGAGCACGGCGCTCCGTTCATCGTAAACCGGCAGAAATACGTGCGTCACCCGTTCCACGGCGGTGTTCAAGACGATCGCCTCCCTTTTTATCATGCTTTTCATCAAAATTATACCCCAAAACGCGGAAAAATCAAACCCCGATAAAACGAAACCAACCGGGCGCGGGCTTGGCGAAAAACCGTGCCGTTTACATATTTCATCTGAAATCACTTAAAAATTCGCCGAAAAAAGCGCTCAAGGGACTGGAATTTATTGACAGTTACGGCGCGCCATGGTAGACTGATATTGGATGTAAAATACATTTTTGTAAAAATGAGGGACTTCCGGATCGCGCGGACGGCGCTGCCCGGAGAATCGGTATGTCCGTCTTTTTTGCCGGCGGGGCCTCGGGGCCGGGCGCCGGGAAAAGGGGAACGGCTCAGCGGGATCTTCCGCGGCGGAAACGCCCGCGGAAACAGGCAAGGCAGGGGAACGATATTCTTATCATCGGCCCGGAATTGCGTGCCCGAGAGAGAGGAAATCCGGGAGCAGGCGGCGAATTCCCGGCCGGATGATAATAATATAAGTTACGAACAAATTATCATCAAGGAGGGTCAAACTGTGAAAAAACTGCTTTCTCTCATTGCGTTGGTTCTTGCTCTGACGCTGTGCTTCGGCGGATGCGCGGACATCACGGAAGAGAGCTCATCCACACCCGAAACCGAGACTTCGGGCACGGAGAACGCCGATGTTGTCACGATCAACGTCCTGTCCTCCGACGATTTTGCCGGCTTCCGCACCTCCGTCATTCCGGAGTTTGAGGCAACCCATCCCAACATCAAAATCAATTTCCAGTCCGTCGGCTACGACGCCCTGCACCAGAAGGAGGTCACCGCCCTTGCCGCCGGAACCGACACCTATGATGTCGTCGACGTCGACTGCATCTGGACGCCCGAGTACGTCACCAACGGCTACATCGAGTGCGTGGACGACCGCATCACCGACGAGATGAAGACCGGCATCCTCGACGTCTGCATGGATATTCTCCGCTACGACGACAAGATGTACGGACTCCCGATGTTCAACGATCTGTTCTTCATGTACTACAACAAGGAGATTCTCGAGAACGCCGGCATCACCGAGCTTCCGGAGACGTGGGAAGAATATGACCAAGTCTGCCAGCAGCTCCAGACTTCCGGCGCCTGCGAGTACGGCAGCGCATACGGATGGGCTCAAGCGGAGGGCCTGATCTGCTATTACATGGATTACGTCTGCGCGTTCGGCGGCAGCCTTCAGGATGCGGATATGAACCCAACCATCGACACACTGGAAAACGTCGAGGCGCTCCAGTTCATGGTCGACAGCCTCTACACCACCAAGACCACCGACCCGGCCTCCATCACCTCCGACGACCGCAACGCCATCGAGCTGTTCTCTCAGGGCAAGCTCCCGTTCTGCATCAACTGGAGCTTCGCATGGGGCCAGTTCAACGATCCGACGCAGTCTCAGGTCGTCGATAAAGTCGGCGTCATGCTGATCCCGGGCCACGGCGACATCCGTTCCGCCGCCTGCGCGGGCTCCATGGGCCTTGCGATCGCCTCCACCTCCCAGCATAAGGACGAGGCGTGGGAGTTCATCTCCTTCCTCGCCAGCAAGGAGATTCAGAAGCGTCAGGCCATCGAAGGCGGTTCCCTGCCGATCTGGGCCGACCTCTATGAAGACGAGGAGCTTCTCGCCCAGCATCCGGCCGCCGCAGAGATGGTCGAACAGTCCACGATGGCCTACAACCGTCCGTCCTTCGTCTATTACAACGAGTTCTCCACCGTTTTGCAGGTCGAGATCCAGAACGCTCTGACCCAGACCAAGACCCCAGAGCAGGCGCTCGCGGATGCGCAGACTCAGGTGGAACAGATCGCTGCGACCTACTGATTTTTAACCGGTTTTTCTCAAAGAGGGGCGGGCGCACAACCCGCCCCCGCTTTGAAATCTCAGGAAAAGAGGGTGGAATATGCCCGGACAATCCCTTTTGCATACGGGGCGGAGGAACGGCCGGCGTCCGTATCTTTATCTTGCGCCGGCTTTTCTTCTGCTCGCGGCGGTCATCCTGATTCCGCTGCTCTACGCGCTCTATCTGAGCTTTTTCAAGACGCAGGGAGTGAACCGGGAATTCGTGGGCCTCGCCAACTACATCGACATTCTGAAACAGAGCTATTTCTGGGCCTCCACGGGTCGAACCCTGTATTTTACTGTCGTCTCGGTCGCCGTCGAGTTTGTGATCGGACTCGGCGTCGCGCTGCTGCTCTCCCAAAATTTCAAACTCCGCGGCTTTCTGCGCGTGATGCTGATTCTGCCGTGGGCGTTGCCGACGGTGGTCAACGGCGTGCTCTGGAGCTGGATTTTTAACACGAGTTACGGCTCGCTCAACGGCCTGCTGCTGGAGACAGGCGTCATCGACAAGTATGTGAACTGGCTTGGAAAGCCGTTTCTTGCCATGAACTGCGTGATCTTCGCGGATGTTTGGAAAAACTATGCGATGATCGCCTTCATTCTGATGGCCGGGCTTCAGACCATCTCGCCGACCTATTACGAATCCGCGATGATCGACGGCGCCAACGTCTTTCAACGCTTCCGCTACATCACGCTGCCGATCCTTCGGCCCGCCATCCTCGTATGCCTAATTACGCGCACGATGGAGGCTTTCAAAGTTTTTGACATCGTCTATACCATGACCAAGGGCGGCCCCGCAAACGGCACGCAGGTCATTTCTTATTATACTTATCAAGCGACGTTCGGGTCGAGCAAGTTCGGCTACGGCGCAGCGCTCTCCTATCTCATCTCGTTTGTAATCCTGATGATGGCGCTCGCCTATATCCGGGTCCTGCGCGGAAAGGAGGAATAGGCCATGAAAAACTCCAGAACAAAGACTACCGTTCTCTATCTTGCCGGAGCCGCGCTGTTCCTCTACATTATTCTGCCGTTCCTCTGGCTTTTCATCTCCTCGATCTCCAACAAGGTCGAGCTGCTCGCCGTGCCGCCGCATTGGTGGCCGGAGGAGCCGACGCTCAACAATTACCTTCAGCTTCTCGGCTTTCAGGACGTGTCGATCAGCGCCGGCGAGGTGCCCCCCTTCGGCACCGCCATGCGCAACAGCCTGATCATCGGCTGCTCGGCGACCCTTTTGTGCGTCGTGATCGGCATCTTCGCCGCCTATGCCTTCGCGCGGATGAAATTCCGCGGCCGCGACAAGATGATGATCTCCGTCATCGCCATGCGGATGCTGCCGGAGATGGCCCTCGTGCTGCCGCTTTATATGATTATGGTGAAATTCAACATGACCGACTCCAAAATTTTTCTGACGATTGTCTATACGTCGTTTGTGCTGCCGTTCGTCATCTGGATTCTGCGCTCGTATTTTGAGAGCATCCCGGTCTCGCTCGAGGAGGCCGCGCTGATCGACGGAGCCTCCCGCTTCACGATCATCCGCAAAATCGTCCTCCCGCTCGCTATGCCGGGCATCGTCACCACCTGCATTTTCGCCCTGCTGACCTGCTGGGACGAGTTTCTGTTCGCCCTGATTTTCGCCTCCACCTATAATGCCAAGACGCTGACCATCGCCATCTCGGAATTCACGACGCGCCATATGATCGATTACGGCCTGATGATGACCGGCGGCATGCTCGCGTCGCTGCCCCCGATCGTCTTCGCGGTCTACCTGCAAAAATACATCGTCCGGGGCCTGACCGAGGGCTCCGTGAAAGAGTGAGCCATGGACTACGTACCCGATAAAAACAGAATCGCCGTCGCGCTGAAAACGGTGATCTCTGGAGAGGCAAACATCCGGGCGCTGGTCGGTTTCGACGGCTACCTCGACAGGCTTGTGCGGCTCAAAAGGAGCCAGACGGAGGAGCTATTCTATGCCACAATCGGCGAATTCGCCGAATTCATCCGCAACAAACAGGGTATCAGCTCCGACATCGCATTCCATACGGTCTCGGAACAGTTCGGTGGAAACGGCCCGCTGATGGCGCTCGCGCTGGCGGAGAAGGGCTTTCAGACCACCTGCATCGGCGCGATGGGCCTGCCGGAACCGGACCGGCATTTCACCCCGCTCTGCGAAAAGGCGAGGGTCGTCTCCATCTGCGAGTACGCGCCGTCGTTCAACATGGAATTTCAGGACGGAAAGCTGATGTTCGGCGAGGGCGAAAAACTCGACGGCATCGACTGGGCGCGGATCAAAGAGGCCGTGGGGTTTGAGGAGTTGGCCTGCATGTTTGAGGGGGCGGACGTCTTCGGCTACGCGAACTGGAGCAGCCTGTCGAAATCCGCGGACATCCTCGGAGGCATCCTTTCGGAGATTCTGTCGCGGATGACGCCCCGGCCGGAGGGCTGCAGGCGCCTCGCGTTTTTCGATCTCGCCGACCCATCGGCCAAGGCGGAGGAACAATTTCAGGAGCTTTTCGATGCGATCCGCGGGCTGCGAAAGCGCTACACCGTCGCCGTCGGCCTCAACCGGAAGGAATTCCTCGCCGTCTATAACCAATGGTTCGGAAAGACGGAGAAGGAATTCTCCGAGCGGCTCGTCGAAGAGCTCTGCGCGGATTTTCCGGCGGACGAGGTCGCCGTGCATGTGCCGGACGGCTCCTACGCCGTAGAAATCGGAAAAGGATACGGCTTTGTGCCGGTTGAGCGCGTCGAGGCTCCGGTTCTGACGACCGGGGCCGGCGATAATTACAATTCGGGATACTGTCTCGGCGCGGCGCTGAATCTTCCTGCCGCCGACTGCGCGCTGCTGGGGAATCTCTCCGGCAGATTTCTCGTCAAAACGGGCAGGCCGGCCTCCTCGGAGGAGCTGCTGCATGCCGTCACAACAAAATAAGGAGGAGCGATATGGATACGCCCGCGAATTTTTGTGAAGAGGATATTTTCCATTTGTCTATCGACATGAGGCATAGTCTTTGTTTTTATATGGAAACCGGCTACCCGGAGCAGGTAGGAAAAATCGATCTCGCCCAATACAGGAACATCGTGCTCACAGGCATGGGCAGCTCCTACTCCGTCGTGCTCAACCCGGCGACGGAGCTTGCGAACGCCGGTTTCAACGCCTCGGCCGTGATCGCGAGCGACCTTCTGCTGTACCGGCTCCCGTCCGTCAGCGCCGACACTCTTGTCATTATGGTTTCGCAGTCCGGCGAGAGCGCCGAGCTCGCGGAGCTCTGCCGCAGACTGCCGGCGGAGACATTCGTCCTTGCCGTCACCAACGACCCGGAGAGCACGCTCGCCCGGCGCGGCGACCTCACGCTGCTGCTCCACATGGAGACGGAGAAATCCGCGAGCACGCGCTCCTATCTCGCTCCGACGCTGCTGATGTACCTCGTCACCGAGGCCATGCTCGGGCGCAATGTGAGAGAGGCCCGCCGTGACTTAACAATTGCATTGAGCGATCTTGCGGAATCCGTCGCGCATTTCAGCGAATGGAAGGAGTCCGTCCGGAATTTCCTCGGTCTGCCGCCGTATCTTGCCGTGATCGCCCGCGGCTGGAGCTTCTGCACCGCGGACGACGGCTCGCTCTTTATCAAAGAGACCGCAAAATATCCGGCGGTCTGTTTTGAAGCCGCGCAGTTCCGCCATGGGCCGTTCGAGCTCGTGGAGGAGGGATTTGCCGCGTTCATTTTCATCCCGGAGGGACCGGGCGAGGCGGAACTTCTCCGCATGGCTTCGGACATCGCCCGGAACGGCGGAAAAGTCGTCGCCGTCGCGCAGGAGGGCGTCATGGTTCCGGAAAACGGGAATATCCTGCCGCTCTATCAGAAATACGTCTCCCAGCGGCTGGCCCCGGTCGGCAACATCCTGCCGATGTTTATTTTCGGCATCGCCGCGGCGGAACAGAAAGGGCTGGAGGTCGGCGTGTTCCGCTCCTGTCCGAAAGTGACGACGACGCTCTGAACGCCTGCCGCGGCAAAAAGCGGAACATGGGCGGCCCGCAAGACAAAAATCGGACGGATTTTCGCGCCCGAACAGAAAACAGCATAAAAACATCCCGCCTTTGCCGCAGCGAAATGCTGCCGCCGAAGCGGGATATTTTTATATTATTTTAGAAAAATCTGCTCAGGCGCGCTTCCACTTAACGCCCTGCGGGGTGTCCTCCAGCAGAATTCCCTCCGCCTTGAGCTCGTCGCGGATGCGGTCGGCCTCGGCCCAATTTTTTGCCTTTCTAGCGGCCTCGCGGGCGGCGATCTTCGCTTCGATCTCCGCGTCGAGGTCCTCGGTTTTGCGGTTATAGAGAATGCCGAGCACGCCGGTCAGCGCGTCAAAGAGCTTCGCGGCCTCCGCGAGCGCCGCTTTGGAGCGCGGGACGGTGAGGAAGCTGTTGATGTCCTTCGCAAGATCAAAAATCGCGGCCACGGCGTCGGCGGTATTGAGATCGTCGTCCATGGCGGCGTCGAAAGCCTCCTGCCTTGTCTTGATGGAGGCGAGAAACTCGTCCTCGCCGTCGGTCTTTTCGTCGAGGCCGTTTTGAATGGCGAAGTCGAGGTTGCCGCGGCAGGTGTAGAGCCGGTCGAGCGAAGCCCGGCAGGATTCGATGACCGCGAGCGTATAGTTGAGCGGCATGCGGTAATGGGCCTGAATCATCATGAACTTGATCGGCTCATAGCCGTATTTCTCCGCCACCTCGCGCACGGTGAAGAAGTTGCCGAGGCTCTTCGACATCTTGACGTTGTCGACGTTGATGTAGCCGTTGTGCATCCAGTAATGGACGTAGGGCTTGCCGGAATAGCATTCGCCCTGCGCGATTTCGTTTTCATGATGGGGGAAGATCAGATCCTGCCCGCCGCAGTGGATGTCGATGGTCTCGCCCAAATATTTGTTGATCATGGCGGTGCACTCGATGTGCCAGCCGGGGCGCCCCTCGCCCCACGGGGATTCCCAGCTCGGTTCGCCCGGTTTCGCGGCCTTCCAGAGGCAGAAATCGAGCGGATCCTCCTTCTCCTCGTCCACGTCGATGCGGGCGCCGGATTCGAGATCGTCGACGGATTGGCCGGAGAGCCTGCCGTAGCGGTCGAATTTCCGGGTGCGGAAATAGACGCTGCCGTCCGGGAGCGCATAGGCGTAGCCCTTCTCCTCGAGGCCCTTGACAATCCGGATGATCTCCGGGATCGTGTCGGTGGCCTTCGGATGGATCGTCGCCGGAGCCACGCCGAGGCCCGCGGCATCGGTCCGGTACTCGCGGATATAGCGCTCCGCGAGCTCCTTCACAGTCGTATTCTCCTCGGCGGCGCGGCGGATCAACTTATCGTCGATATCCGTGAAATTCTGGACGAAAATGACCTTGTTTCCCCTATATTCGAGGTAGCGGCGCAGCACGTCGAAGATGCAGATCGGGCGCGCGTTTCCGATATGGATGAAGTTGTAGACCGTTGGCCCGCAGGCGTAAATCCTGTATTCGCCGGGCGTGATCGGGACAAGCTCCTCTTTTTGTCGGGACATCGTGTTGTAGACTTTCATGTTATACCCTCCGGTTGATTTTCCATTTATTTTACAATATACAGAAGGAATCCGCGTCCATGGGAATCCTCTCCGGTTCCTCTCCGGGAACGGGCTCCTCCGCGGGCTCCTTTTTCACGCAGGTTGTCATCTCTTTTTCCAGCCGCTCGACTTGGGCGCGCAGGCGGCAGAGCTCCTGTGCGATCGGGTCGGGGATATGGACTTGGTCGAGCTGTTCGATCTTGACGCCGTGAATGCGCACCACTCTCGCTGGTACGCCGACGGCCGTCGCGCCTGCGGGAATCGGCCCCAGAACGACCGCGTTGGCCGCAATCTTGGCGCCGTCGCCTACGGTGAACGGCCCGAGAACCTTTGCGCCGCTTCCGACCATCACGTCCTTTCCGAGCGTCGGGTGGCGCTTGCCGGTGTCCTTGCCGGTGCCGCCGAGGGTGACGCCCTGATAGAGCGTGCACCCATCTCCGACCTCGGCCGTCTCGCCGATGACAACGCCGGCGCCGTGGTCGATCAGGATGCCGTGCCCCAGTTTCGCGCCCGGATGGATCTCGATGCCGGTCGTATGGCGCGCCATCTGGGAGATCGCCCTCGCGAGGAAATAACATTTATGCTGATAGAGCCAGTAGGCCGGCCGGTGCCACATGATCGCGTGCAGGCCCGAGTAGAGAAGCAGCACTTCGATGCTGTTTCTCGCCGCCGGGTCCCTCTCTTTTACCGCACGGATATCCGCCCGCAGATTGTCAAACATTCGCGTTGCCTCCTTTGGCTAAAAATACTGAAAAATAAAAAAACGCCCCCGCCGCAACAACTGCGACGGAGGCGGTACGAATCCCGCTGTTCCACTCCGGTTTTTCACTCAGTCCGTCCCGATCAGGACGCCGTTCTGTAACGGGAACTCCCGCAGTCGGATACTCCCGTACCTTTGCTGAAAAGCAGCGTACGGTTTCCCTTTCCGTGCTTCCGGGTGCATTTCGCCGCTCCTTCGTGAACCCCGCTTTCATCATACGCGGGCTCTCTCTGGCGCGCGGGCAAACGGCTACTTCTCCCGGTCGGACGCATTTCGATGATGTTGAGATGAATATACCACAGTATACGTTCAAATGTCAATCCCGGATCTCTTTTTCCGCGAAAACATCTTTCCAAATCCGTATCCGAAAGAAGCGCCGCCGTTTCGGATAAAGAGAGCCGCGGCGTTTTTTTGGGCGGCGTGGGCTTCATTTTGTATAGAATTCAGCCGAAAAAGCTGAAAAAATGCAGGATTTCCTGAATTCCTCGGATTCTCTTCCTTTTAAAGAAGAACCGTGATAGAATGAATTCTGTTCGCTTTTTGTGGAAAGGGGAGTCCGATGAAGCTTTTTGGAAAAAACAAGGAACTGCAGATGACCGAAGGCACGATCTGGAAGCTGCTGGTGCTGTTTTCCGTCCCGCTTCTGATCGGCAACCTGTTTCAGCAGCTCTATAATACGGTGGACAGCGTCGTCGTCGGCCGGTTTGTCGGCAAGGAGGCGCTGGCGGCGGTCGGCTCCACCGCCAACATCATCAACGTCCTGATCGGCTGTTCGAGCGGCCTCTCCACCGGCGCGAGCGTCGTTGTCGCGCAATATTTCGGAGCGAAGGACAAAAAAGGCGTCGAGGATGCCGTGCATACCGTCATGCTCTGTACGTTCGGCCTCTGCCTGATTTTTACGGCGATCGGGCTTTTGATGGTCAATCCGATGCTGCGGCTGATGGCGACGCCCTCCGATGTGTACGAGGACGCCCACACCTATCTGAGCATCTATTTTTCCGGAATTTCCTTCACGATGATTTATGACATGGGCGCCGGCATTCTGCGTGCGGTCGGCGATTCCCGGCGTCCGCTCTATTTTCTGATTGTCTCCTCCGTGCTCAATATTGCGCTCGATTTGGATTTCGTGCTCAATTACGGCATGGGCATCGCGGGCGCAGCATGGGCGACCGTGATCTCACAAGCGGTATCGGCCATGATGATTCTATTTTCCCTCACAAGGACGGATGCGATCTACCGCCTGCATTGGAGCCGCCTGAAGGTGGTTTGGCCGATCCTCAAAAAAGTGGTTCTCGTCGGCCTGCCTACGGCGTTTCGCATGATGATCACCTCCTTCTCCAACGTCTTTGTCATGTCCTATATCAACTTTTTCGGCTCGGCCTGCATGGCGGGCTGGTCCGTCTACGGAAAGATCGACCAGTTCATGTTCCTGCCGATGCAGAGCCTCGCGCTGAGCGTCACAACCTTTGTCGGCCAGAACCTCGGCGCAAACAACCTGAAACGGGCGAGAAAGGGCATCGGCGTGACAACAAAAATGGCGATCTTCGCGACGCTCGTGCTGATGGTTGTGATCGAGATCTTTGCGGAACCGGTGGTGAGGCTCTTCACCAACGATTCCGAAGTGGTGACATACGGCGTCCTCTTCTGCCGGATCGTCTCGCCGTTCTACTGTGTCTGCTGTGTCAATCAGGTGCTCGCCGGCGCACTCTGCGGAGCCGGGGACTCCATGACGCCGATGGTCTATATGCTTTCCACCTTCGTCGTGTTCCGCCAGATCTACCTTTTCGTGATTTCGCGCGTCTACAATACGGCGATCTTGGTTGTCATGGGCTACCCTGCGGCATGGGTGCTTTGCAGCCTGCTGATGTTCTGGTACTTTAAGAGCGGCCGCTGGGAGAGACGGGCAAGAAATATCACCGAATAAAAAAGAGATGCTCCGGCCCGCGCCGAAAAATCCGTCCGGCGGATACCTGCGAAATCCGCTGAAGCCGTTTGGAGTCACGGAGATAATGATCCCGGTTTGAAAATGACAATCCCTTGCGCCCGCGCCGAAAAATCCGTCCGGCGGATACCTGCGAAATCCGATGGAGCCGTTTGGAGCCACAGAGATAATGATCCCGGTTTAAAAACGATAAAACCGTCCGTTCCGCCGGAGAAGGGGCCGCTTCTTTCCGTTGGGGATCGGACAAAGCGCTCTGCGGCGGCGAAATGATCCGTGGCCGGCGCGCCTCTTTTAAAAAAACAAAAAAAGACCGGAGACAGAAATTTGTCTCCGGTCTTTTATAAAACTATTTAATAAGAATCGGGTTCGTCGGACGAGGAAACCCCGCTGCGGAGCTTTTCTCTCTGAAGGAGCCTTCTTTGTTTCTCTTTGCGCAGCCGGCGGTATTTGCGAATGTTGTGGCAGCGGACGCAGAATATGGCGGCGGCCAGAAGCAGGAGGGCGCCGAGCGGAACCGCCACCCAGCCCCACCAAGGGACGGAAGGCTTTTCCGCCTCCGGAGCGGGATCGGTCTCGGTCTCGATCGCGGTCTTCTCCGTGTCGGCGGGGACGGCGGACTCCTCCGGATAGCAGGTCAGAATATCGGAGCGCATGGCGGAATTCTCCGGCACCGTGAGCATAATATAGGGGTTGTCCGCGTCCGCTTCATGGGTATCGTCCACGGTGACGTCGGCGGCGGTGAGGCCGTCCGTCAGCAGCAGGCGGATGCTGACCGGATAGGTGTATTCGGCCGTGCCGTCGCTGCTTTCGATGCCGCCGGCATAGTTCAAAGTATAATCGACCCCGTAGAAATTCTCGAAGCAGTAGTCGAACAGGGCGATGGAATCCTTGTATTTATCGTATTTGCTGGTACTTTTCAGCGCCACGCAGATCAGCCGCACGCCGTCCTTTTCCGCGACCGTGACGATGGTGTGCTTGGCCTCTTCCGTCCAGCCGAGCTTTCCGCCGGTGGCATAATCATAGCCGAAGGCGCTGTTGTTTTCCGATCCGACGATCATCGCATGGTGGGTGCCCATCACACGGGACTCGGTCTGTTTGTTGGTCGGAGCGATCGTCCATTCCCATGCGTCGAAATAGGTCTCGAAGCCGTCGACCGTCAGCGCGTATTTTGTGATGAGGCAAAGGTCGTAGGCGGAGGTGTAATGGGCAGGATCCGGCATACCGGTCGGGTTGGTAAAATGGCTGTCCTCGCAGTGAAGCGCCGCGAGCCTCTCATTCATCTGCGCCACGAAGTCGTCGATCGAGCCGGCGGCCGCATCGGCAAGCCCCTGCGCGCAGTCGTTGGCGGATTCCACCATCGCGCCGTAGAGCAGATCCTCGACCTTGCAGGTCTCGCCCTCGGAGAAAGCGAGATGGGTGGAGCTATGGTCGTAGGTCGCCGCCTCTTTGGAGAATGTGTAGCTGTCCGACGGGCTCAGCACCTCAAGCGCCATCGCCGCGGTCAGAATTTTCGTCACGCTGGCGGGATACATCTCGGTATGTATATTTTTGCCGATCAACACTTGGCCGGTGTCCGCATCCATGACGCAATACGCCTCGGAGTAGGTGGAAGGCGGGGTGAGCGTATCCGCGTAGGCGGAGAGCGCCGGGAAAAGAAGAAAATACACGGAACACACCGCGCAGAGAAGTTTTTTCATGGAGATAGTCCTTTTCTGTTTGGATTTTATTTTTTTGTTTCAAACGTCCGTTTGAATAGGGGAGGCGTCCGAGAAAATTCATCTTATCCCATGCGTACAAGGCATCCCTTTCCGGCGCCTTTTTGCATTTTATCACATTTCTGTGATGCTTGTCACGGTAAAACGGCATCCGCGGAATATTTCATCTCATTTTTGCAGATACTATCGGCAAAATAAAGACAAGGAGCTGTTTTTTATGATGAACGCATTGGATAAGTTCGCCCTGACGCTGGTGATCATCGGCGCGATCAACTGGGGGCTGATCGGCCTGTTCCAGTTCGATCTGGTCGCGTGGCTGTTCGGCGGCGCGGCGATGTTGGTCAGCCGGATCATCTATACGCTGGTGGGGCTCGGCGGAATCTGGAGCATTTCCCTGCTCTTTAAAGATTATGAGCCGGGAACCGCATCCCAGGCGGGCTGACGATGCGGTTTTGAGTCGCCGTCCGTTTCCGATGAAGGAAAAACTCCACAAGATAAAAATACCAGCCGGTGAGGCTGGTATTTTTTCGTGACGGGCTGAAACTCAGCCGAATACTTTTTCGACGGTATCCCGGGCGATCATGATCTCCTCGTTGGTCGGGATGACCCATGCCTCGACTTTGCTCTCCGCGGTGGAGAACTTGCTCTCCTTGCGGCTGGCGTTTTTGTTGAGTTCCTCGCCGATAGAGAGGCCGAGGAATTCCATATCGGAGCAGATTTCGGAGCGGATGGCGTTGGCATTCTCGCCGATGCCGCCGGTAAAGATGATGGCGTCGATACCGCCCATGGCAGCCGCGTAGCCGCCGACAAATTTCTTGATCTGGTACGTAAACATATCCAGAGCGAGCTTCGCGCGTTCATTGCCTTCCGCGGCGGCGGCCTGAAGGTCGCGGCAGTCGTTGGAGATGCCGGAGATGCCGAGGAAGCCGGATTTCTTATTCATCAGGTTGGACATGTTTTCGGGGGTTATGTTTTCCTTGCTCATCACATAGGTGACGACGGAAGGATCGATGCCGCCGCAGCGGGTGCCCATGATAAAGCCGTCAAGCGGGGTGAGTCCCATGGAGGTGTCGAGGACCTTTCCGTCCTTGACCGCGGAGAGGCTGGAGCCGTTGCCGAGGTGGCAGATGACGAGCTTTGTGCCCTCCGGCTTTTTGCCGGTGATCTCAAAATAGCGCTTGGTGATATAGCGGTGACTGGTTCCGTGGAAGCCGTAGCGGCGGATGGAATATTTCTCATAGTACTCGTACGGAATGCCGAACATGTAGGCCTTCGGCGGCATGGTCTGATGGAAGGAGGTGTCGAAAACGGCGACCATCGGGACGCCTTTGCCGAAAACTTCTTGGCAGGCTTTCATGGCGACGGCCTGAGGTGGATTGTGCAGCGGGCCGAGGTCCTTGAATTTGACGCCGATATCCTCGATGACTTCGTCGGTGATCAGCGTGGAAGTCTTATATTTTTCGGAGCCGTGGAGCACGCGGTGTCCGATGGCTTTAATCTCGCCGATGTCGCCGACAACCTTGTTTTCTCCGGTG
>DAOSWK010000039.1:0-14302 GCA_035593545.1 Oscillospiraceae bacterium
GGTCTGTTCGCGCTCGTCGTGGCCGCCGCCGAGACCCGCGCCTCTGTGCCGGCCGACGGCGTCGATCTCATCGATAAAGACGATGGAAGGGGCGTTCTTCTTGGCCTGATCGAACAGGTCGCGGACACGCGAGGCGCCCACGCCCACGAACATCTCGACGAAGTCCGAGCCGGAAATCGAGAAGAAAGGCACGCCGGCCTCTCCCGCGACGGCTCTCGCCATCAGCGTCTTGCCGGTGCCGGGCTGGCCGACCAGCAGCACGCCCTTCGGGATTCGGGCACCGAGGGCGTTAAACTGGCCCGGGTTTTTCAGGAATTCGACGATCTCCTGAAGCTCCTCCTTTTCCTCGTCGCAGCCGGCGACATCGGCGAAGGTGGTCCGGCGGGCTTCGTCGGTGACCTTATATTTGGCCTTGGCGAAGTTCATCACCTTGCCGCCGCCCGCCTGCCGCATCATATAGATCCAGAAAACGGCCATGGCGCCGACAAGCAATACCGTGGGCAGGATCGAGAACCACCAAGGCGTCTCGTCCACCGGCAGGTAGTCCTGCTGCATCTTGGTGGCAGACCATTCCGGATGCTTCTCCTCGATGCTCCGGATGTCGTCGAGGAAGACGCTGACGTTCGGCACCGTGTAGGTGATCTCTTCGTCGGAGTCCGCCGGTTGGAGCGTCATTTCGCCGGTGCCGAGGTCGAGCGTATAGCTCTCGACGTCTCCGCTGTCGAAGTAGTTAAGTATTTCGTAGTATTTTAGGGTTGTGGTCTCGGGGGTTTTCATGTTGGAAAACAGCACGGTCGCCAAAATGACGGCAAGCCCGATGGATGCGTAGGAAATAATGCCTCTCCACTTGTTGCTCAAGGAATCAACTCCGATAAATTATTTTTCTTTTTTTGTGTAAACTTCCGGCTTCAACACGCCGACATAGGGCAGGTTGCGATATTTCTGGTTATAGTCCATGCCGTAGCCGACCACATATTTGTCCGGCACGACGAAGCAGCTGTAATCCGGCTTGATGTTTACTTGGCGGCGGTCCGGCTTGTCGAGCAGAGTGACGACCCGGATGCTTTTGACATTGCGCTGCCGGATGACGTTGGTCAGATAGGAAAGCGTGAGTCCGCTGTCGAGGATATCCTCCACGATCAGAACGTCATAACCGGAGAGATCATGGTCAAGGTCCTTGATGATTTTGACGACGCCGCTGGTCTTAACGCCCGAGCCGTAGCTGGAGACGGACATAAAGTCGATCGAAACCGGAATCGTGATGGCACGCAGCAGATCCGCCATAAAGATGACGGAACCTTTGAGCACGCCGACCATAATCAGGTTTTTGCCCTCATAGTCCGAACTGATCTGACGGCCGAGTTTTTTGACCGCCTTGGCCAGCTCCTGCTCGGGAAGAAGAATCTCCTCGATATCGTCTTTCATGCAGTCTTTCATTTCAACAACATCCCCCAATTGTTTTCGTTTTTTCCGCGTCAGCAACGCGAGGTTTTTATGACTGCGACGGAACCGGTTTCCTCCGTGACTTTGGCGCGCCGGTCGGTGCCGAAGCCTTCGACCCAGAGAACGCCGTCGTCGTCCGCAATCACGGCGACGGTTTTGCGCAGATGAACCGGAACTTTCGCCTCATTAAAAAGTTTTTTCAGCGTCCTGTTGCAGCCGGTGAGATTGATCTGATCGCCCTCTTTTCGGGAACGAATAACTGCGACGCCATGAATTTTATCATAATCAAATGCATTTTTCAAAACATATTGATGAAATTCGTGTGAATTTTTAAAGTGGAAAGCGTCCAAAATGTGGCATTCGGCAAATTTTCCCGGAAGAAGCTCCAAAATTCCCTCCGAAAACGGCGATTCCGCGATCGTCTCAGCAGGGCGTTTGTCCTCCCGGCAGATGAGACCGCCCTTCTGAACGAAGTAGGCGTCCTTTGCAAGCTCCAGCTTAAAGTCCTCTTTTCCGAAGCGTTCGGCGATCCAAGTGATGTGGTCGTATTCGCAGGGGAAGCCGAAACGCCGGAGCATTTTGGCGGCCGCGCGGGTTTTGAGCGCCGGCTCCGCGAGGGCCAGCGTTTCGCCGTCGAATCCGGTCGGGATCTCGGCGGTATCGAGCAGTTCGTCGGAGAGGTCGTCGAGAAAATCCCGATCCTGACGGAGCTGCTCCGTCATGCGGAGGAAGGCCCGCTCGAAGGAGGAATTGATCTCCAGCAGGGCGGGAACGGCGCTGTGGCGGATGCGGTTTCTGGAATAGTCGTCCGTCAGGTTGGAGCTGTCGATGACGTAGGGGATGCCCTGATCCGCGCAGAATTCCTCAATCTGATTCCGTGTCGTCTCGATCAGCGGCCGGATGATGTCGCCGCGCACCGGCGGGATTCCGCACAAGCCCGCGAGCCCGGTGCCCCGCGCCATATTGAAAAGAAACGTCTCGACGCAGTCCGAAAGGGTATGCGCGGTGGCGATTTTCGTGCCATTTCCCATGCGTTTGGCGCAGTGCTCAAAATACTGGTAGCGCAGCTCCCGGCCGGCCTCCTCCTCGCCGAGGCGGTGTTCCTAGGCATAGGCGCGGACGTTTGCGTTCATGACGTGCAGCTTCACGCCGTATTCCCGGCACATCGACCGCACAAAACGCTCATCCCGCAGGCTTTCGGGGCCGCGGAGATTGTGGTTGACATGGGCGGCTTCGAGCGTGAGGCTCCACTGCGTCGCCAAAAAGCTCATCAGATGCAGCAGCGCGGAGGAGTCGCAGCCGCCGGAGACGCCGACCAGCACCTTTTCGCCCGGCTCCAGCATCCCGTATTTGGCGATGGTCTCTTTCATCCTGTCGAGAGTCAGTTTCGGGAATCCGGTACCGGGTTCAGGCTCCATGTCATGCCATCCTTTCTTGTCGAAAATGGTTGTTTTATGTTTTTTGGAGAAACGATCCACAGTCCGCCGTACGATAAATTCCGAAATCTCCGGGCCCCGGCAAAATCCGTTTTCGCGGGACGAAGCATCCCGGCGGCCGCATGCTCAAAAATCCTGTTTCCTGCGGCGGTATACATCAGAAAAAAGAAAATGCCCGGCGGGGTTTCATACAGCTTATCCGTTTTCGGATTTAAACAGTTCCAGCGAATAGAATCTCGTAAACTGTCCGTCCCAGCGGAGCTTGACGGAGCCGGTCTCGCCGTGGCGGTTCTTCTCCACCATACATTCCGAAATATCTTCCTCCGGCGCGGGCTTGCCCTCCTGCGTGGCGTAGTAGGATTCCCGGTAGAGGAACATGACCACATCCGCGTCCTGCTCAATCGAGCCGGATTCACGCAAGTCGGAGAGCATCGGCCGGTGCTCGGCGCGGGATTCCGTTGCGCGCGAGAGCTGCGAGAGCACGAGGACCGGCACATTCAGTTCCTTGGCCATCAGTTTGAGGTTTCTCGTCATCTCGGAGACCTCCTGCACGCGGTTATCCGACCTTTTTCCGGAGGACATCAGCTGCAAATAGTCGACGATGACGAGGTCAAGATCGCGCACCCGGCGGAGTCTCGCCTTGATCTCCGGTACCGTGACGCCGGCCGTGTCGTCGATCAGAATCGGCGCCGCGGAGAGGATCTGTGCCGATTCCGCGAGACGCATCCAGTCGTTCTGGCCGAGTTCTCCGGTGCGGAGCAGGCGGCTCTCGACCCGTGCTTCGGAGGAGAGAAGGCGCGACGTGATCTGCTCCTTCGACATTTCGAGGGAGAAGACGGCAACCTTTTTTTTCTGTTTCAGCGCGACGTTGGCGGCGATATTGAGCGCGAAGCTCGTCTTACCCATGCCGGGGCGCGCGGCCAGCAGGATCAGGTCCGTACGGTTGAAGCCGTTGATGATGGCGTCGAGGGCGGCATATCCGGTGCGAAGGCCGGTATATTTGTCCCGATCCGGCCCGGAGAGTTTCTGCAGCCGGTCATAGGTTTCGTAGATGACATCCCGCACCGGCACAAGGCCCTTCGCCTCGCGCCCCTGCCGAATGTCGTAGATGCTTTGTTCGGCGGAATCGAGCAAGACTTTGCCCTCGCAGCCGCTCTCCTTCGCCTCCCCGAGGATGTCCCCGGCCGTGGCGATCAGACTGCGCAGCAGCTGTTTGTCGAGCAGGATGTCGGTGTAGGCGCCGAGGTTCCGAACGGAGGGCACAATATCGGTCAGATGGGAAAAATAGACCTTCGCGTCCTGCTCGTTCTGGAAGACCTCATCCTCCTTGGCCGCCTCGAGCAGCGTGATGAAATCGACCGGCTCCCCGGAGGTAAACATCCGGATCATGATGGTGAAGATCGCGCGGTGCTGCGGCCGGTAGAAACTCTCCGGCTTCAGCTTGTCGATCAGTTCCGGCAGGCAGCTCGGCTCCACCAGAACGGCCCCGAGGACGCTCTGTTCCGCCTCGAGGCTGTAGGGCATTTCCATCCCGAGAAGGTAGGAAGAATCCTTCTCCATAGAAGCTCACCTCAATCTCATTCAGATGGGAGTTTCAGCTTTCCACAACCAGAACATAGACGCTGGCGCTGATGCCGTAACCGAACTTCACCTCGGCCGTATAGGTGCCGAACGCCTTGATGTCGTTTTCCAGAACAATTTTTCTGCGATCGACCTCGACGCCGTACTGTTCTTTGAGCCCGGCGGCGACCTCTGCGGAGGTGACGGAGCCGAAAAGCTTTCCGCCGACTCCGGCGCGCTCCACTCTGCGGACGGTTTTTTCGTTGATCTCGGCGGCCATCTCCCGCGCTTTCTGTTTTTCCAGCTCGATTTTCCGGGCGGCGGCATCCTCTCTGGCTTTCAGTTCGGCCATGGCCTGAGGCGTCGCCTCGATGACCAGCTTCTTAGGAATCAGGTAATTGCGGGCATACCCGTCGGATACGTTGACAAGGTCCCCTTTTTTGCCGGAGCCCTTGACGTCCTCGATAAAAATCACTTTCATGGGTACTCGCTCCTTTCAGAGAAAACTTCTTCATGGTCTTATTTTTTGCCTTGCTTCCGGCGGAACCGTTCTGCCGGGAAGGGGGCGGGCCTGTTTCGGCGGCGTATCTTACTTCCCGCCGGATGGAAACGCCTATTTTTTTTGCGGGATCCCAACGGGATGCTGCATATCGTCGGGATTCGGCGACCCGTCGGGCTGCGATACTCCGTCGGACTGCGGCACTCCGTCGGGCATGGCCGCGGCTTCGGCGGCCGCAGCGTCCGTATGGCCGGCCGCGTTGTCGTAATATTCGTCGATGGATTGGTAGAGGGCGGAAAGCGCCTCCTCCGGCAGGATGTCTTTCATCTGCGCGCCGGCCATCGTCAGATGCCCGCCGCCGCCCAGAGCCTCCAGAATCACCTGTACGTTCATCGCGCCGAGCGAGCGTCCGGAAATCGAAGTTCCGCCGTCCACCGGGAACAGGACGAACGAGGCGTTGGCGCCCTCGATCGTCAGCAGCTCGTCGGCGGCCTGCGGAGCGACAAGAGCGACATCCGGATAGGATTTTGCAATCGCAATCGCGCAGCCGCGGTAAAGCTCCGCGCTGGAGACCACTTCGGAGCGCTCCCGGTACTTCTCGAGCGTGCCGGAGAACAGGAGCTTGACCGCCACGGGATCGGCGCCCCGGCGGCGGAGATAGGCGGCGGCCTCGAAGGATCTTGCGCCGGCCCGCACGGTAAAGCTCTTAGTATCGAGCATGATGCCGGCGAGCAGGGCTTCGGCCTCCGGTTTGGTGGGCCTGCACGAATCCGGGAAATATTGAAGCAGCTCCGTCACCATTTCGCAGGCGGAGGAGGCGTAAGGCTCATGATAAAAGATCACCGCATTGTCGATATGTCCGAGCATGCGGCGGTGGTGATCGATGACGACGACGTTCCGGCAGGCGGAATAGACCTCCGGAGATTCGAGAATATGTCGGACATGCGTATCCACAATGATCAGCAGCGTATCGGGGCCGATCTTGTCGAGGGCCTCCTCCGGCGGGATAAACAGGCCGAGATCGCCGTTCTTTTCGTAGCGGTGTACGAGCGGCATCGCGAGACAGGTCTTGCGGTTGAGCACGATGCGGACCGGTTTGCCCATCAGGTTGACCGCGCCGGCCATGCCGATCGCCGCGCCGACGCAGTCGAGGTCGCCGAAGCGGTGCCCCATGACGAGGACGTTTTCGCTCGAATTGATCAGATCGGCCATAGCGGCCGCAACGATTCTGGTCTTGACCTTTGCGCGCTTTTCCACGCCCTTTGAGAAACCGCCGTAGAATTCATATCCGGAAGGGTCGCGCACGGTGGCCTGATCGCCGCCTCTTCCGAGAGACATCTCCAAGGCCTGCGACGAGGCGGCCTGCAACTCCGGCAGCGTCGAGTATCCGCGCCCGACGCCGATGGAGAGCGTCACGGGCAGCCCGTCGGAGGTGGTGATCGCCCGCGCCTTGTCCAAAATGGTAAAGCGTTCCGCAATAAGTCCCGCTAGGTACTGTTCCTCCGTCACGGCGAGGAAGCGATTGCCGTCCGTCTTCTTGAGCATGGAGAACGTGCTCGACGCGAACTGCTCAAACATACTTTCCACTTCGCCCATGATCCGGCTGCGTTCGCTCTCCTTGCAGTTGGCAAAGAGGTCGTCAAGATTGTCCATCAGGATGGTCAGGACGGCCGGATGGGTATCCTTGAATAATTTTCCGATCCGTTTTTCTTCGGTGCGGTCGATGAAATAATGGAAGACGAGCCCGGCACGCTCATCCTCGCTGCGAAAGATTTCGTAATTCCGATCACCGACCGCGGCCATGCGGCTGTCTAGAAACGGAGAATCCTCGGTCAGTACCGGGGAGAGGGTGCCGATATTCGCGCCGAAGAGTTCTTTTTCACAAGGCACGTTTTTTTGAAAATCTTGGTTGCACCAGAGAATAATGCCTTTGCCGTCCGTCACGAGCACCGGGAGCGGAAACGCCTCCAGCGCATTCCGTTCCGGCACGGAAAGCTTTGCCGCAACCGATTCCAGAAAGAGGCGCACCTCCGCTCTGGAGCGAAAGACCCGGAGTACGACAAAGGCACCGGCAATAATGGTGAGGGTCGCCTCTACCGCAAAAACCGTCAAATTATAAAACGCCGTCACGATGGTGGAACTGCACGCAAGGATGAACAGCGTCAGCAGCGCGGGGCCCATAAAGCCGAGCTTTTTTTTCACGATGCCGCCCCCTTTTTCGGTAGGTTTTGCTTGTATAATTAATTATTATATCAGAAGAAAAAAATGATTACAAGAGCGGGAACCCTTTTGGAAGAGGATAAATCCGTGCGTTTTCCCCAAAAAGAGGCCGATCCGACTGCGGAAAAGGCAAAATCGTCCCCGGTGGAAAACTCCTTCCTCCGCCACAACTTTTCCCGGGAGGAAAAGTACGGAGCTGTTTTGCCGTTTCAAAGGTCTTTGCCGCCGGGCGGGATGTCTGCGAAGCGGTCGAAACCGTTCCCCGACCGTCGGGGAGCTAAAAGGTCCGGCCTGTATTTCTTCATATTCCGCCCACGCAGTCGGCCGCAAGATTTATCCCAAGAAAAAAATCCCCGGAGAAAGTTTCCTTGAGCGGATAATCAGGAAATTTACTGCGCAAAAGACGAAAATCCCATCGAATAATCCGCCCATACAGTCCGCCGTAAAATTTATCCCAAGAAAAAAAGCCCCCCGCCGAACGTCCCGCTTAAACAGGCGATCGGAAGATAGATTTCCGACCTATAAAAAATGGGAAGCACGGCAAGTGCTTCCCAAAATTTTTAATTTTTTTATACAGTGGCTTGGCTGATCTCCTCGATGACCGGCAGCACCATCGGAGAACGCTTGGTGAGACCGAAGAGGTAGCTCCCGACCGCGTCTTTGATCTTGGTTTTGAGGTTCTGCCAGTCGCGCTTGTTGTCGGAGATGCTGGCCTCGACGGTCTTACGCACGATCTGTTTTGTCGCCTCCAGCATGTCCTCCGCCTCCCGCACATAGACGAAGCCGCGGGAGACGATGTCCGGCCCGGCCAGAATATCTCCGCTGTCGTGATCGAGCGTGAGGGTGACGATGATCAAACCGTCCTCGCCGAGGCGCTTTCTGTCGCGCAGTACGACGCTGCCGACGTCGCCGACTCCGAGCCCATCCACCAGAATTGCTCCGGCGGAGACGGTGGAGAGGGCGGTGATGCCGGCCTCGTTGACCTCGATCACGCGCCCGATCTCCGGGATCACGACGTTCTGCGGCAGCATTCCCATGCTGAGGGCGAGTTCGGCATGCTTTTTCAGATGCTTGTATTCGCCGTGGACAGGGATGAAGAAGTGCGGCTTTGTCAGCGCCAGCATCAGCTTTTCCTCGTCCTGACAGGCGTGCCCGGAGACGTGGATCTGGCTGTAACGCTCATAGACAACCTCCGCGCCGAGGCGCATCAGTTCGTTGACAACCCGCCCGACGTCCTTTTCGTTGCCGGGGATGGGGTAGGCGGAGATGATGACGAGATCGCGGGAGGTGATGTTGATCTTGCGGTGGTCGCCCATCGCCATTCTGGTCAGGGCCGCCATGGTCTCGCCCTGACTTCCGGTTGTGACGATGACCGCCTCATTTTCCGGCAGGCGGCAGACCGTATCCAGCGAGACGACGGTTCCCTCCGGCGCGTCCAGATAGCCCATCTCGAGTGCCTTGGTGGTGACCTGTTCCATGCTGCGGCCGACGACGGCCACTTTTCTGCCGAAGCGGACGGCGGAGTCGATCACGAGCTGCACCCGGTGGACGTTGGAAGAGAACGTGGCGACCAAAATTCTGCGGTCGCCGGCATTTTTAAACAACAGATCGAAGGATTCCCCGACGGTGCGTTCGCTCGGCGTATAGCCGGGGCGCTCCGCATTGGTGGAATCGGAGAGCAGGGCCAGAACGCCCTTGCTGCCGAGCTCACCGAAGCGGGCAAGATCGATGATCTCGTCGTTGGTGGGCGTATAATCCACCTTAAAATCTCCCGTCTCGATGACAATGCCGGCGGGCGTGTGCAGGGCGAGCGCGCAGGAATCCGGGATGGAGTGGTTGACATGGATGAATTCGACGTCCATGCAGCCCAGCGTGACGGTCTCGCGCGGCCTCACGACGTTGAGGACCGCTTTATTGAGCAGGCCCTTTTCCGCCAGCTTGCCTTCGATGAGCGCGATGGTGAAGCGCGTCGCATAGATCGGGATATTCAGCTTTTGGAGCAGGTAGGGGATGCCGCCGATGTGATCCTCGTGGCCGTGCGTGACGACGAGGCCGCGGATCCGGTCGCGGTTTTCCTCAAGGTAGGTGAAATCCGGAATGACCAGATCGACGCCCAGCATCTCGTCGCCGGGGAAGGCGAGTCCGCAGTCCACGATCACGATGTCGTCGTTATATTCAAAGACCGTGAGGTTTTTGCCGATCTCGCCGAGTCCGCCGAGCGGAATAATCTTGAGCGGCGGAAGTTTGGTGTTTTTAGAGGGACGGCCGCGCTTTTTCTGATTCCAGCCCGCCGGAGAACTATTTTTCCATTCTGCGGGCGCGCGGTTGACGGGGATCTCGCGGGACGCATTTTTTGCGGATGCGTTGGAATTTCCGCCCTGTGTGTTGCGGCCTCCGTTCTGGGGGCGGCGGTTTTTATTTTGGGGACGGGGATTCCCGTTTTGCGCGCCCGGATTTCCCTTTTGAGCATGAGAGCCTCCGCTCTGAGTATCGGAATTTGTGACTTGAGCATCCGACTTTTTCGCCGAGAAAGAATCCTTTTGGGCGCCGTCCTTTGCCGGAGAGGACGATTTCTGATTTTTGGGGGGACGACCGCGGCGTTTTTGCTTCTGTCGCTGCGGGGTCTCGGTTTCGGGCTCGTGTTCATATTGGCTTTCAGGCAGATTCGCCAGTACGTGGTCCAGTTTTTCTAAATTTGCTTTTTGCATTTTGGCCCGGGCGGCGTCTCTGACGCCATGATCGCCCGGATTTTGTTTATTGTCCAAATAATTGCCTCCTTTTTCGATAAAAGGTTCTTTTTTTGTATCGTTCTGCATTTTTCGTAATTTTCCGAAAAATAAAAATAAAATCGAAAAAATATGTAAATTTCGTTGTTTTCGGCATCAAAAACAGGCCTTTCGGGATTCCGAAGGGCACAAATCAGTCTTTTTCGATTAATTCCGGTCCAAAAATCATTAAAATTATCATATATGAATTTAATTTATCTGTCAATATTATTTTATGAACGCGAAAAAAATTATTCGTCCGTTTTCCGTTGCGGATAAGATCAGTATGGACGAAAAATCGAAAAATAAGCGGGGAATATTTCCTATAAAATTTTCTTGCAATTTCCGGGCTCTTCTATTACTATAGAATCAGGATTTGCTAATTTTTGGTTTTAGGTGGTTTTTCGAAATGAAAGAGGTAACGATTTATACGGACGGCGCCTGTTCCGGGAACCCGGGGCCGGGCGGATGGTGCGCCGTTCTGAAATATAAAGATCAAGAAAAAATTCTTTCCGGCGGCGAACACAGCACCACCAACAACCGGATGGAACTTTCCGGCGCGATCGCCGCGCTGGAGGCGCTCAAGGAGCCGTGCCGCGTGCTGCTGGTCACGGATTCCCAATACCTCGCAAACGGGATCGGCAAGGGCTGGGCGGCCGGCTGGCAGGCAAGAGGCTGGAAGAAGTCCGACGGCAAACCGGCGCTCAATCCGGATCTCTGGGCGCGTCTGCTGGAACTCATCGGGATCCATGAGGTCCGTTTTGAATGGGTAAAGGGCCACGCCGGCCATCCGGAAAATGAACGTTGCGACACCATCGCGGTCGCGGAATCCAAAAAAGCCGCCGGAGAACTTTGAAATTCCGACGATTCCTTTCCTCGCCGGGCGCATACGGCTTCAGGCGGTCTTCGGTTGCCGCGGAGGTTTTTGGCGATGTCCTCGGCGGTCTCGCGGCAGCAAAAGTCGCGGACAGATGCCGCTTTACTTTTATAAAAGAAGGTTTTCGGATCCTTTCCGCGTTTTTTTAAAGTTTTTTAAAAAAATTCATGGATAAGTATTGCAATTCCTACTAAATTAGTATAGTATAAAATCCTGGAAGTTTTTTAAAGAAAACGAGGAACATCAGGAATGAAGGAATCGGAAAAAAGATTGGTCTATGTGGATAACGCTGCGACGACCCCGATCACCAAGGAAGTACTGGACGCCATGCTCCCTTGGCTGACGGAAGGTTACGGCAACGCCTCTACCATATATGAAAAAGGCCGGGAAGCGGGCTGGGCTTTAAAACGCGCCCGGGAGACCTGTGCCGCCTGTCTGGGTGCCGATGCGGACGAGATCTATTTCACCTCCGGCGGTTCCGAATCGGACAACTGGGCGCTCAAGGGAGCTGCGGAAGTGATGGCCAAGCGGGGCAAAAAGCATATCATCACCTCGGCCTTTGAGCATCACGCCGTACTGCACAGCTGCATGGCTCTGGAAAAGCAGGGTTTTGAGGTCACCTATCTGCCGGTCTATAAAGACGGTATCGTCCGGGTGGAGGATGTGGCGGCGGCGATCCGTCCGGATACGGGGCTCGTCTCCATCATGTACGCCAACAACGAGGTCGGTACCATTCAGCCAATTCCGGAGATCGGCGCTCTCTGCCGCGAGAAAAAGATCTGGTTCCATACCGATGCGGTACAGGCCGTCGGGCATATCCCGATCGACGTCCATGAACAGAATATCGACATGCTTTCTCTCTCCGGCCACAAGATTCATTCGATGAAGGGCGTCGGGCTGCTGTACGTCCGCAAAGGCATCTCGCTGCCGAATCTGATCGACGGCGGCTCTCAGGAGAGAAATAAGCGCGCCGGCACCGAAAACATCGCCGGCATCGTGGGGCTTGCGAAGGCGTTGGAGCTCGCCACGACGGATATTGAGGAACGCGCCGCGAAGACGAGAATTTTGCGCGACCGGCTGATCGACAACATTCTGAAGATCGACCGCACGCGCCTCAACGGCGACCGGGAGAGACGCCTTCCGGGTAACGTCAACATCTCCATCGAGGGCATTGAGGGAGAGGGGCTGCTGCTCTGGCTCGACCATTACGGCATCTGTGCCTCCTCCGGTTCCGCCTGCACGAGCGGCTCGCTCGATCCGAGCCATGTGCTGCTGGCCCTCGGTCTTCCGCATGAGGTCGCCCATGGATCGCTGCGCATCACGCTCGGCGATCAGAACACCGAGGAGGACGTGGAGGCGATTCTGGCGGTGCTGCCGGAGATCGTTGAACGCCTGCGCGGCATGAGCCCGCTTTGGGAAAAGATTCAGGCCGGGGAACCTTCCACGGTCAAAATGATCAGGTAGAAAATCCCGGAATTTTGATAGAGCGCCGCGGTCTGCGGCAGCACGGAGGATTTAAACCATGTTATATTCCGATAAAGTATTCGATCATTTCACCAATCCGCGCAATGTCGGGGAAATCCCTGATGCCGACGGCGTCGGCGAAGTCGGCAACGCGCGCTGCGGCGATATCATGAAGATGTACCTCAAGATTGAGGACGGCGTCATCAAGGACGTCAAATTCAAGACGTTCGGCTGTGGCGCCGCGATTGCGACGAGTTCCATCGCGACGGAGATGATCAAGGGCAAGCCGGTCGAGGATGCCCTGAAGCTGACCAATGAGGCGGTCATCGAGGCGCTGGACGGGCTTCCGGCGGTCAAGATTCACTGTTCGGTCCTTGCGGAGCAGGCGGTCAAGGCCGCGCTCTCCGATTACTACACCCGTCAGGGCATCGACCCGCTGCCGATCGTCGGACCGATCGGCGATGTCGCCTGCGCGGAGTAACCGCGCGAAACCATCGTTTTCCCAAACCGGGGAAAAAAGAAACCCGATTTTGACACATAAAGGAGATGCTGCTATGAAATTCTATCGTTGTGCACATTGCGGAAAAATCATTGTCATGCTGCATGAAACTCCCGTCCCCACCATTTGCTGCGGTGAGCCCATGCAGGAACTGAAACCGGGTACCATTGACGCCGTTGTCGAAAAGCATCTGCCCGTTGTCACTTCCAAATGCGGACGCTACACCGTATCTGTCGGCGAAGTTGCGCACCCGATGATTCCGGAACATTACATTCAGTGGATCTGCTTTGAAACCGAAAAGGGGTTCCAGCAGAAGTATTTGCAGCCCGGCGACGAACCGAAAGCCGTCTTTGCTCTTGTGGAGGACAAGCCGGTCGCCGTCTACGAGTACTGCAACCTTCACGGCCTTTGGATGACCAAACTCTGAACCGTATGGACGCCATAGCATGGAGACGGCTCTTCGCTTTTTGAGAGGGGCCGTTCTTTTTATCTATGGCGTTCTTCCCGCGTAAAAACGAGATCGGATGTTCGGCCTGCGGGTCGTCGGAAGGCAAAAGATGAATCACGATTCGGTCAGATTATGCGACGGGTATGAAAACATGGATTTCGCACGGGTCACGCAAATGCTCTCCCGGGCGGGATGGAGCCCCGGGATCGGGGAGAAAGAAGTTAAACAGGGCGCGCGGTATTCGGCGCTGTTGAGAGGACAGCAAATTACCGACTGAACGGGTGGCCTTGATTTCGGCGGATCGGAGACCCTTTTTATCGAATAAAAAAACGTGGTGCGAAAAAATCCGCATCACGTTTTTTTGATATTATGCGATGAGCATGAGATAAACGGGGATGCTCATCCGGGATCCCGGACGGTTATTCCTGCCGGAATTCTCCCCAATCGGGATGCTCCGCGGATGCGTCGGTTGCGGGCGTATCAACCGCGGCCGTATCAACTGCGACCGTATCGGTTGAGACCGTATCGGTTGAGACCGACTCGGATTTGACGCCGGAGTCCGGAGAGGAGACGGCATCTTCATAGCCGCGGTTTGTACTCGCCGAAACGCCGACGGAGACGGTCTTTCTTTTCTTTACGGCCTGATAGAGCAGGGCGCCCAGCGCAAGGACGGCCACCGTGATGCCGATGCCGACGGCGACCCAGACAAGCGGGGAAGGAGAAACGGTAGTCCCGCTTTGCTCGACCCAGAGAAGCAGGAACGGCGAGAGGCTGGTGAAGCCGATCTCCAAGGAATCGGCCTCCGAACCGGAGCCGAGCTCCAGTTCCACCACCGTAGCGTCGTCGGAGAGATAGGCGAAATTCGCCGGAGCCGAGGAGGCGTCGGTGATCACGGCGCGGCAGATACCGTCCGTCTCCACGAGGGAGACGGCGTCGGATTCCTGCGTGCTGCCGTCGGAGAGGTCGTACCAGACCGTTTTGCCGTTGTCGGTCATGTAATAGCCGTCGCCCTCAAATGCGTCCAGCGGCATCACATGAGCGATGGCGATCCGGGCGGATTTATACGGGGCCTCCGGGATTTCGGCTCCTCC
>DAOSWK010000136.1:0-2768 GCA_035593545.1 Oscillospiraceae bacterium
GCTGCCCGGTCGGGGAAAAGGCATCCGGCGGCACGCCCGCCACCCGCGTCATGCGCCCGCTCCCATCGGTCTCGAAGAGCTCCGGATGCGCCCAGAGTTCGGCCGAATCCGGCGAGACATAGATCGGCAGGTCGCCGACGATGCGGATACCGTTTTCTTTGGCGAAGGCGTGCAGGTCGTCCCACTGCCGGCGAAACAGATATTGGAGCTTCTCCCAAAAAAGGATCTCCCCCGCGAGGCGTTCCTGCGCGGCGGCAAGGGCGGCCGGTTCCCGCGCCCGCAGCGGCTCCGGCCATTCGGAAAAGGCGCGCATGTCGTTCTCTTCCTTGATCGCCATAAAAAGGGCATACTCGGGGAGCCAGTTCCGCTGATTTTTCACAAAGGTACGGAAATCCGGTTCCCCCTCCGGAATGCGTTCCGCCGCCTTTTTGAGCACATCAAAACGGTGCTCATAGAGGGCGGCGTAATCCACGCTTTCCGGGAAACGGCCGAATTCCTCATGCTCAAGCTCTTCCTTTCGCAGCAGCCCCTCTTCGCAGAGCGTATCAAGATCAATGAAGTAGGGATTTCCGGCAAAGGCGGAGACGTTCTGATAGGGGCTGTCCCCGTATCCGGTGGGGCCGAGCGGCAGGATCTGCCAGAGATGCTGGCCGCTCTTTGCCAGAAACCGGACGAACTCCTTCGCCGCGGCGCCGGCCGTCCCGATGCCGTAAGGGGAGGGCAGGCTTGAAACCGGAAGCAGCACGCCGCAGGTCCGCATAAAAATCCCTCCTCCTGTCGAAATAAGTCTCATCCGCCTGTGAAGAAGCCCGGAGAGCCGTCCGCCTCCCACCGAAAATTGCCGGATTCCCGGCCGCGGCGCCGTTTTCCGTCCGATTCCGTCGGGATCATCTGGAGCCGAAGACGGGATTTCCGAGCGAAAAGCGCTTTCCCGGAAAAAGCGGCTCCGGCGGGCGGAGATCTGCCGAACGGGCGGCTTTTCGATGTCGACTTCGACGGCGATCCGTAGGGTATATTACATATATACTACGCGGCTACGCAAATTTCAAGAAAAGCCGCTTTTCGGAGCGTGAAAAAACGCCGTGCGGCACGGATTCTTCGGCGGAGCTTGCAGAATTTACGTTTCTGCTGCGGGGAATGGTTCCGGACAGCCTCTCCGGCGCATCGGACAGACGCCGGCGGAAAGATGCGTCCCGCGGCACTTTCTTCGGATGGGCGAAAATCTTTCCGGATTTGCCGCGAAAACGATTTCCTTGGCATACGCCGCACCATGCGGGACGGCAGGGATTTTTCGGCGGAACCTCGTTTTTTATGGACTTCGCCGTCCGCTCGGCGGAGAAAGCCCTTTTCCGTCCGAACTTTCTTCTTGAATTTTCGGCCCGGCCATGTATAATAAGACTATGCGCCGTATACCGATATTGGTATAAAGGGCATTGGAAGCCGTCCGACGGTTTTCGGGCGAAAGGACGCCCGCTTCACCGCCGATCTTTTTTCCGCGCCGGGCTCCGGCTTCGGAAGCGCGGGAAGATGGGAATCCAAAAATTTATGCCGGTATGATGGAATTGGCAGACGTGACGGACTCAAAATCCGTTGGCTTTAAAACCGTGTGGGTTCGAGTCCCACTACCGGCACCAACTATATCGCAGAGAATTGATACAATGATTGTATTCGTTCTCTGCGATATTTTTATGCCCAGAAATGCCGTATTTACAAGCTTTTCGGGCTATTTTTGTTTCACAGCGCATTCTCCAATGACCGCACAATGCCACGATTTTCGCCTTTGAAACACCTATTTTGTCTCCTCCAACCACTCCTCCCCGTACAAATCGTTAACGAGCAGTATTTTGGTGCAAATCTCAAAGCTTTGGTGCATTTTGGTGCAAATCTGCGGTTTTGGTGCAAATGAGATAGTCCGCGACACAAAAAAGCTCCCCACACCATTTGCTGGTGTGGGGAGTCAGTGCTTGTGCTTAATCAATTTCGATGCCGTTCATCAGTGTGAAGGTAATCCGCCCGTCAGCGTAGACCGTGGCTTTCTCAACGACCGCCGACCACAGGCTCTCGCTAAATTCCGTCAGCGACCCACGCTGCTGTGCCATTGTGTCCACAAAGGCTGTGAGCACCGTGCGCTGGTGTTTTCGAGTGTCCTTCTCAGTCTTGAGCTCGTCTATCCGTTTTGCCACAGCGTTGTACTTTGCCACCAGCTCGTCCTGTCGTTTTTTGTATGCCTTCTGATTTTGCGCTGCCGATGCGTTTTCCGCTATGTGTTTGCGGTTCATTTCGATGAGTACCTCGGCTTCCGCATTCTTCGCTGCGATTTCCTCGTCGATGGCGTCGCTGTCGAATAGCCCCTCAATCACAGACCGGCATTCGGCAATCACCTCATCGCTCATGTCCTGCATCCCGTTCCACGCGGCTACAAACCGTTCTTTTATTTCATCCTCAGTCAAATGCGGTGTACTGCATTTCTCGCCGGTTTTGAACTTGTGATTGCATTGCCATATAACACGGCGATACTTGTCCGTGGAGTGCCAGACTTTTGAGCCGAAGAAGCTGCCGCAATCGCCACAGACCAGCTTTGCCGAAAAGCAGCTCTTACAGTTATAACTCCGTCCCAGCATCCTGCGCCGTGCGAACTCCGCCTGTACTATATCGAACATTTCTGCGTCGATGATACCGTCGTGGCTATCCGTGACATAAAACTGTGGAACCTCGCCTTCGTTGGGCTTCATCTTTTTTGTCAGGAAATCCGTTGTGAATGTCTTTTG
>DAOSWK010000040.1:0-13952 GCA_035593545.1 Oscillospiraceae bacterium
GGCCGCTGATTCTCGAGCGCGGCACCGCGGTGGAGGAGCGCGCGGCGGCCGTGGAGCGTTACTGGCAGGGCGGGCCGCTCGATGAAAACGCGAGCGTCCAGTTCGGCGAGGGCGGCGCCGGTACCTTCAGCGACGGCAAGCTCACCACCCGCATCGGCGATCCGCGCTGCGGCTTTGTGCTCCGCGAATTTGCCGCCCACGGCGCGCCGGAGGACGTCATGATCCGGGCAAAACCTCATGTCGGCACCGACCGTCTGCGCGAGGTCGTAAAAAAGATCCGGCAGGAGATTCTCTCCCTCGGCGGCGAAGTACGGTTTCTCACCAAGGCGGAGGATTTTGAGATCGCGGAGGGAAACATCCACGCGGTTATTGTCTCCGGCGAGCGCATCCCGGCCCGGCAGGTCATCCTCGCGGCCGGCCACAGCGCGCGGGAGACGTTTGCCATGCTGAAGAGCAAGCCGCTGCTGATGGAGGCAAAGCCGTTTTCCGCGGGGTTCCGGATCGAGCATCTGCGCGCCGACATCGACCGCGCCCAGTACGGCGAATTTGCCGGCCATCCGGCGCTTGGCGCGGCGGATTATCAGCTCTCGGCGCAGATCGGCGGGCGCTGCGCCTATACGTTCTGCATGTGCCCGGGCGGTTTCGTCGTTCCCGCCGAGAATGAGGAGGAAACGATTGTCACAAACGGTATGAGCATGCATGCCCGAAACGGTATGAATTCCAATGCCGCGCTGGTGTGCTCGCTTTCGGCCGAGGATTTCGGGGGCGATCCGTTTCGCGCCATGGCATTTCAGGAGAAGACCGAGCGGCTGGCTTTTGCGCTTGGAAAAGGGAAGGCGCCCGCGGAAACGGTCGGGGCGTTTCTCAGTGGCGAAAAATCGGGCTTCGGCCGGGTGATGCCGACCTATTCCCGCGGCGTCGCGGAGACGGATCTTACCGCGCTTTACCCGGAGGAGATGACCTCCGTGCTCCGGGCGGGTATTCATGCCTTCCATAACCGGATCCGGTGTTTCGACGACCCGGAGGCCGTTCTGACCGGGCCGGAGACGAGAACCAGCTCGCCGGTGCGCATTGTCCGGGACGGGGAAAGCCTCGAAGCGGTCGGCGCGGCGGGCCTTTACCCCTGCGGAGAGGGCGCGGGATACGCCGGCGGCATCATGAGCGCCGCGGCGGACGGACTTCGCTGCGCGGAAAAAGTGCTCGAGGCCCTGATGAAATAAAAAAGGCGGCGCCATATTCCGGTTGGGATGCGGCGCCGCTATTTTTATAGACAAAAAAGAAAAACAAGGGATGCCTTTTGCCCCTACTGAAAGATACTCCCGGTAGACGCCGGTATCCGCCGAGTTGCGGATCATTCCGGGTTGCCGAATCATGGAGCCGAAAGGTCGCCGCGCCAAGATATCCGAAGGCAAACGGCGCGCAGGGGATTTGCATGCTATGTTCTTCCGGTTCGGTATGGGTGTCGGAACTCGGAGAGATGTTTCTCCGCAACCGACTCTTCAGCGGAAGATTTCTCCGCAGAGGATTCTTGAGTGGGGCTCCTCCGGCGGCTGCTTCTCACAAGATCCGCGTCCGCGGCCTTTTTGTTCCAACGGAATGTGTTCCTGATAAATGCCGGCATCCGCGGCCTGCAAATGCGGAGTTTTTATAATAGTTCCCGGAAGTAGAGCCCGTTTGTGCGTTCCGTATCCGGAGGCATATTTTTTTGATAAGCCCGATAGACTGATAGACAGCGTTCCGGGCTTTCCGTAGTGAAATAGAGGGTCAGAAAATCCGCGCCGGAGATCTCCTTATCCGCAATCCAGAGCGGCAGGCTGTTGAGCAGCGTGGCGTATCGTCTTCCGGAGCAGAGAACGGAAAAGGTTTTGCCGAGGCGGTCGGTCAGCGATCCGGAGCCGGGGCAGTTCCCACAGCCGCCGCTTTTTTGGATCGGGCAGGCGCGAAAACGCATCAGCGGCAGGTATCCGTAGCCGAGAATCCCGCGCGGCAGGGTTCCGCCCAGACGGGAGATCTTCGCCATCGGCAGCTCGAAGGAGACGGTCGCCTCCGCAAGGCCGAGTTTTTCGTATTCCATAAGCGCTATGCTGTTGAGGATGTTGAGCCCGTGCCCGCCGTAGGGCCGAAGCCCAGCCTCCCGGATCAGCCGGATCGCACCGAGGTTTTCGGCCAGCGCGTTTTGAAGGCCGAGCGCCTTGAGCATTTCGAGCTGCGCCGATACCGTCTCCTCGTCCTTCGGGAAGATCAGCGCAGGGAGCTCGGCAATCAGTCTGTCGCCAAACCGCGCGGCGGCTTCCGGATTCTTCAGAATTTCGGAAATCGGTAAGATCACTTTTGTTCCGGCGGTCGGCAGAATGTTTTCTTCGGAAAAAGACGCCGTCTGGCCGTAGGTTTCAAAGCGCAGACGCAATTTGGGTACAAACGGTGCTTTGTGCTTTATAAGTTCCGATTTTTCGCAGGGCAGGAATGGCTTCTGGGCCGGAAGTTCCCGTTCCGCAAGCAGTTGATCCAGAGCCTCCCTGCGCATCCGGTTGAGCTCGGAGACGGGCAATACGCTCTCGCCGTCGCTCGAGAAATCCAGACTTTCGGCGAAAAACGGCGTCCCTCCGGTCTTAAATAGGCTCCGCTTGGCGAGTTCCCGGTCGGTCGGACGGTTTACCGCCTTTTCCGGCGCCGCCCCGCCGACAGAGACGCAGTTGATTCCGTCCGAAACGGTCAGCACGGATTCGGCTCCTTTAAAGACGGAGAGCGTCATCTCCACCGGAACGGACTGCCGCTCGGCGGTGTAGAGATGAGAAAGCTCCTTGAGCACCGGCTCGGCGGCGGCGACGTCCTCGCGGCTGCGGTAGCCGAACATCTCGGGCGTCCGTCTGCCGGTATAGTAGCCGTCGGTGAAGCCCTGCCGTGAAAAAACCGCTTTCAGCGTATCGAGATCCGGTTCCCGATCCGCGAGCGCCTCCCGACAGGCGGTGACGGCGGCGGCCACATATTCCGGGCGCTTCATCCGGCCCTCAATTTTGAGCGAAGCGACACCGACGTCGGCAAGCTCTTTGATATGAGAAATATACGACATATCTTTCAGAGAAAGGGCGTGGCCGCGCTCGCCGTTATCGAAATCGAGCCGGCACGGCTGGGCGCAGAGGCCGCGGTTGCCGCTTCTTCCGCCGAGGATGGAGGAGAGATAGCACCCGCCGGAGACACACATGCACAGGGCGCCGTGGACGAACACCTCGGTCTCAATCGCCGCCTTTTCCGTGAGCATGGCGATCTCCTCAAAGGAGAGTTCCCGCGCGAGCACCACCCGCGAAAAGCCGAGATCCTCGAGCATCCTGATGCCTGCGAGGTCGTGCACCGTCATCTGTGTGGAGGCATGCAAGGCGATCCCGGGGCAGCATTCCCGGATCAGCTTCGCGGCGGCAAGATCCTGCACAATCACCGCGTCCGCGCCGGATTCCGCGATCGAGGCGGCCTCCGCTTCGAGCAGCGACAGCTCGCCGTCCATAACGAGCGTATTGAGCGCGACATGGACCGCGACGTTTCTCGCGTGGCAGAAGGCGACCGTGTCCGCGAGACTCTCCTCCTCAAAATTTTCGGCGTTCCGGCGCGCGTTGAAGTTCTTTGCGCCGAGATAGACCGCATCCGCGCCGCAGCGAACGGCCGCGAGGAGCTGTTCTCTGCCGCCCGCGGGAGCGAGAATCTCCGTCATATAAACGCCTCCTTTCCAAAGTCACACGCCTATCATACCACACCGCCGCCCCGAAAAAAAGCTTGCGATTTTTGCCGAAGGGATGAAATTTTTTTCGGATTATGGTAAAATGACTGCATAAAGGGAGGGATCGAAGTGTCTACCGTCACATTCAAATGCCCAAACTGCGGCGCGGGGCTGCTTTTTAACCCGGAGAACCAAAAATTCCATTGCGACTATTGCGGCTCCGAGTTTGAGCAGCCCTATCTTGAGCAGCTCGCTCGGGAGGAGGAACAGCGCGCCGCCGAGAGAGCTAAAAAAGAGGAGGCAGCTTCACAGAAAAAAGAGCAGGAGGCACAGCAGGAGCCGCAGGAGGAACAGGAACCGGGGCTTGTCTATGTCTGCCCGAACTGCGGCGCGGAGCTCGTCACCGACGGGACCACCGCCGCGACATTCTGCTATTTCTGCCAGAATCCGGTGGTGCTCTCCGGCCGCCTGACCGACGAATACCGCCCGGACGCGGTGCTGCCCTTCACCGTCACAAAGGAGGACGCCGTGAAGCGTTTTCTGGGCTGGACTGCCAAAAAGAAATTTGTCCCGACCGGTTTCTTTGACAAAAAGAAGATCAGCAATCTCTCGGGCATTTATTATCCCTACTGGGCGGCGGATTATAAAATGGAGGCCAAGTTCAGCGGCACCGCCGAGATCGTCACCCAGATCTCCACGAGCGACGAGGACATCATCACCACCAAGCACTATATGGTGGCGCGGGAAGGGAAGAGCGAGTTCCACGACGTCATGCGCTCCGCCCTCCAAAAGCAGGACCGCAAACTCGGCGACGGCATCCATCCGTACAAGCTGGAGAGCCTGAAGCCCTTTTCCATGGCCTACCTGACCGGCTTCTTTGCGGAGAAGCGCGACATCGACAAGGATACCGTGCGCCCGGAGATCATCCATGAGCTCAAGGATTATACGGATACGATGATCCGGGAGGATCTGCACTATACGAGCGTGAGCGGCACCACGCTTGTCAACCCGAAAGGGGAGCGATACCGTTATGTGCTGCTGCCGACGTGGATCGTCACCTACAAGGATCACGCCGGAAAGCTCTGGCACTACGCGATGAACGGCCAGACCGGCGCCCTCTGTGGCAAACTGCCGGTCGACAAGGGCAAGGTGGCGGCGCTCGGCGCGGCGATCGGCGGGTCGCTGATGATTTTAACATTGATTGCGGGGTGGCTGTTCGCATGAAAAAAATCATGGTTTCCATCCTGACTGCCGCCCTGCTGCTCGGATTTTCCGCGGTCACGGCCTTCGCCGATCAGTGGGTCTACGATAACGCGGATCTCTTTACGGAGACAGAGGAGGCAACTCTTGAGGAAAAAGCCGCCGCCTTCCACACGGATACCGGCATGGATTTCGTAATCCTGACGGCCAGCGACGCCTATTCCTCCGCGATGGAGCGCGCGGACGATTTTTACGATCAGAACGGCTTTGCCGCGGACGGCATGCTTTACCTGATCGACATGTATAACCGCGAGGCTTGGATCAGCACCTCGGGCGAGATGATCTACATCCTGACGGACAGCCGCATCAGCTCCGTCTTCGATCAGACGAACACGCTGCTCAGCGACGGGGCTTATTACGACGCCACGGACAGCGTTCTCGGCATCTGCAAGGATTATGCGAAAAGCGGCCCGCCTTCGGGAGGTTCCTATGCCTACGATTCGCAGACCGGAGAGATCCTCGGGACGCGCGAGGAGGAGAAGCAGTTCAACTGGATCTTCGTCCCGATCGCCCTGCTGCTCGGCGGAGCAGGATTCGCGGCGCCGTTCTTCTTCGTCAGCCACAGCTACGAGCTCAAGGGCAGCACCTACCATTATAACTACCACAACAGCGGAGCCCTCGACGTCACCGCGCGCACCGATCAGTACCTCAACACCACCGTCGTCCGCATTCCGCATCCGAAGGACCACGACAACGGGTTCGGTGGAGGCGGAGGAGGAGGCAGCGCCGTGCATACGTCGAGCGGCGGCGCTTCCCATGGCGGCGGCGGACGCGGCTTCTGAGCGTTTCCCTGTTCGAACAAAAAAGCCGGCCTCTTTTCCCGTAACGGCCCGGCAGGACGGAAACTTCCGCAATAGAAAAAAGAAAATCCCTGTTCCGAAGAGCAGGGATTTTTTATTTCTGAAATGCGGGATTTCTGCCGCCGAAGCCGTTGGATCCGTCTGTTCCGGGGAGGCGTCATTCGCTGACCCAGATGCAGAGGTTCGCGTTGTCCAGCGTGATGAACAGGTCCACGAGGATGCCGTCCTTTTCATTCATGTAATAATAAGAGGTGCCCCCGTCGAAGATCTCGCTGTCTTGGAAGACGAAGCCGATGCTCTTCAGGTAGGCCACATAGGCGTCGTACTCGGAGACGACGTAATCATACATGTAAAATTCGCTGCAATCGTAATAGCCCTCGGAGTAGTTGCCGTAGGTGTCGACGGAATACAAGCACTCGGCGCCGGTGACCACCTGATAGGTGTTGACGGTGGAATAATAGTAATAAGTGCCGTCGTACGGGCTGTAAGAGCGGGAGGACTCAGTTATGTACCACTCTTTGTAGTCGTTGACGGTGTAATTTTTGTCGCGGGACAGGACATCCAAGGTGGATGTCTTGATGGCAAGGTTGAGGTTCTCGCCGTCCACATAGCTGTAGGTGTTGATCCCCACCACATCGCCGTAGATGTCGACCAAAGGCCCGCCGCTGTTGCCGCTGGAGATGGCGGCATCCATTTGGATGCAGTCGATCATGCCGACGGTGCGGGAGGTGGAGGAGACGGTGCCTGCGGTGAAGGAACCCGTGAGCGTTCCGAGCGCGGAGCCCACGGCATAGACCTGCTCGCCGGTTTTCACGCCGTCCGTACTCAATTCCAGATAAGAGTTCCCGGAGACGTCGATTTTCAAAAGGGCCAAATCATAAACTTGGCTGAAATCGATGATCTTCTGAACGGAATAAGTGGCGCCGTCGCTGACTTCCACGCTCATGGAGACGGCACCGTCGATCACATGGTAGTTGGTGACGATCGTGCCCTGATCGTCGATAAAGAAGCCGGAGCCGGCGGCACTGTTGCCGGTGACGGTCTCCACATTTACGGTGACCGTGCGTTCCTGAACATAGGCGGCCAGATCGGTGGTGCTCATCGCCGCCTTGTTCCACTGTGCCGTCACGGTCATATCGCCGGTGACATTGGTGAAATCCTTATCCCAAGAGAGCTCAAGCCGTCCGTTTGTTGCCTCGGGCGCCACGGCGGCGGAACCTTCGGCCACGCGCTGCTGAGTTTCGCCGGAAACCAGCTCGCCGCCGTTCAGGTCAAAGCTGACCGTATAGGCCCGCTTTCCGCATGCGCTGAATGTGCCCGCCAAAAGAAGAACCAAGATAGCCGCCATCACACGAACCAGCATGTTTTTCTGCACAAAAAATTCCTCCCACAGTGTCTGCCTTTGGCCAACACAATTTTATCACAATCCTTATACTATGACATTTCCCAGCCAAATGCAACAAGTTTCCCTCGGAATGCCAACTATTTTATCAGGATTTCCCATCTGATTTCGCCTGAGCGCGGGGAGTGTGCGGACATGCATAAGGAGAGAAAGTTGGCGTTCGGCCGCTGCTTCGAGGGACTTTTTTCGATATGCATCCGCAAAATCAATAACAAAGCCGGAAATCTTGCCATAGACGATTCCAAAAATCGGTGTCGCTGCAGATAAAAAACAAGAAAAACCGGGGACCGATTTTTCCTGCGGCTCCCGGTTTTCCTTGACGATGGAGATGAGAAGATAGGAATCCCTTAAAAAAATTTTGGCCCGCGCCGTTTCCGGCACGGATGGAAACGCCCATTTTATGGGCATGCTCATGCGTCTGATTCCTGCGGGTAAGGGCGGCTATTTCAATAAATTTTTCAGCTTTTCGCCCTTGATCTCGTCCGCGCTCCATGGAATCAGGGCAAAGTATCCGTTCGAATGGGCGTCGACCTTATTGATCCATTCGATTTCGTTGCTTGCCTTGGCGGATAACATCCGGTTGGTCGTGCCGGTGCGATAGAGGGAGGAGTTGATCACCCACCACTTTGTCGCAATCTGGGCCCGCTTCAGATCCTCTTCGAGGCGCAGCGCCTCATAGACCGGGGTGGCCTCGGCGAGCGTGACGATAATGACTTCGGTTTCGGCGGGATCGCGCAGGCGCGGCAACAGTTTTTTCGCCGATTCGGGAATATCCCCCTGCGAGCGTTTGATTTCGTGATTGTAGCTCTGGGTCGACTCGAGCAAAAGAAGCGTGTGCCCGGTAGGAGCGGTATCGATCACCACGATCTGATCCTCCGCCTTGTCGACAATCTCGGCGAAGGCGCGGAACACGGCGATCTCCTGCGTGCAGGGAGAGCGCAGATCCTCTTCGATATAGGCAATGTCGTCTTCGGACATGGTCTCCCTTGCCTTGGCGAGCACCTCTTCCTGATATTTTTTGAGCTCGGCGCGTTCATCAATGTGACTCATGGTGATACCGCTGCTTTCGTCGATCACAAATTTGAGATGAGCCGCGGGATCCGTGGTCGTGAGATGGACCCTTTTTCCTTTCGCGGCCAGACCCATTGCGATGGCCGCCGCGACGGTGGTTTTTCCGACGCCGCCTTTTCCCATCGTGAAAATCACTTTTTTATTTTCATTATATAAATCCTCTACGACGTCCCTGAGACGGTGAATGGTCTGAGCGTTGATTTTTTCATCGCCGACCACGCATTGATTCTTGGTCAGAAGCGCCCGGACGTTTTTAATTCCGGTGATGTTATAGGCCCTGAGCGGGATCGTATAAACGGGGATTTTCTTTAAACTTTCCGGAATATTGTAAAGAGTCTTTCGCTGTTTTTGATACATGCTCTTGGAAATACCGTCGTCGTATGAGGTCAGTACGCCGTTGATAATCAAAATCTGATTGTTTACGCCGATCTCGGAAAGCTCTTTTGCCGCTCTCTCCGCCTCTTTTAAAGGCGACGTCTCGGGACGGGCCACCAGAATCAGCGTGGTGAGTTTGCCGTCCGCCAGCGTGGCGACCGCTTCTTTATAGATCTCTTTTCTGCTTTCCAGCCCGGATAGCTGTCCCAGACAGGAGGCGCCGTGTGTATTCTCGCTGATAAAATTGCTCCATGCGGACGGCAACTGGAGCATTCTCAGCGTATGGCCGGTCGGCGCGGTATCGAAAATGATAAAGTCGTATTCCGCCTGAGCTTTCTGATCGGTGATAAAATTGGAGAACTCATTGAACGCGGCGATTTCCACCGTGCAGGAGCCGGAAAGTTGCTCCTCCATATTTTCAAGAACAGGATCCGGCAGTTTGCCGCGGTAGGGGCCGATTACGCTCTCGCGATATTCCGCCGCCGCCTGAATGGGGTCGAGATTGGCCACTATCAGATTCGGCACGTCCTCGATGGGCGTTCCTTTATTGGTCAGTTCCGTGTGAAAGACATCCTGAAGGTTCGACGCGGGATCGGTGCTGATGAGCAGGACCCTTTTTCCACTGTCGGCCAGCGTGACGGCGGTGGCGCAGGCGGCCGAAGTTTTCCCCACGCCGCCCTTACCGGTGAAGAATAAATATTTTGTGAGGTGAATTGCCTCAGGACGAAACAGTTCCATCAGAGCGCCTCCCTTTATCCGCAGCAGTTTCCGCCGGAGCAGCCGCAGCCGCCGGAAGTTTTTGGTGTCACTTTCGCTTTGTTTACGCCCAAATAGCTTCTCGGCACGTCGAGCATGGAGATGAATTCGTCGTTGGTCGGATACCTTTTGGTTAAAACCACTTTTCCGTCCAGTACGGTGACGGGGAGCACGTCGACGCTTTTCGAGATCAGTTGGTTTACTTCCGCGTTTTTGACAAATTCCTGCGGCGCATTCGTCAGGTTATACCTTTCCACCTTGACGTTGTTTTTTTCAAGGCTGGCAAGAACGGTTGAGATTCTCAGTAGTTCCGGATTGACTCCGACTCCGCAGAGCCCTGTGGAGCAGCACATAGCCGGCTCATAGATGATCATTTTTTTCATATGGATTTTCTCCTTATTAAATAATTGTGGACAGTGATTCACATTTGGCTGCAAACCCCGGCGCTTTTATATTGTTTGAAATTTTCACCGAAATAAGCGCGCCGGCAGCCCTGACGGAATTTTTTCATATGGTCGGATGTCTTTAAAAGAAGCCGGCGCCTGCTTTTTTGCTCAAGGGAAAAGTCACCTTTTCATTTTGCAGCACAGATCTTCCTGTTTACAAATTTCCCGTTTTCGGCTGTCGGATTCATACGTGGGAAGCGATTTTAATTTATCCTCCAGATAACGAATGAGCTCCTGGTTTTCACGGCAGAATTCCTCATTTAATTTATAATAGGTCCACTGCGCCTGTTTTCTACATGAGAGAATCCCGGCGTTTTTAAGAGCGGTCAGGTGTCTGGAGGCATTCGACTGTGTCAGGTCGAGACAAGCCTCAATCTCACAGACACACATCTCGCCGCTCAAAACCAGCGAAACGATCCGAAGCCTCGTTTCATCCGAAAGAGCCTTAAAAATATCGGTCGTACCTCGTTCGCCTCCTTTAAATCCCTATATGCTCATATACTCATATTATATACCAAATATCACCGATTTGCAAGAAGGCCCGGCGTTTCTCCCGATCTATTTCTTTTGCGGTCTTTTGGCAATTTCCGCGGTCGGGCGGCAAGCGGGCAAAAACAATAAATCAGGAGGACAAAAAACGGTGTCGGCCGCAGCGCCGCTTAAAAAATAAGAAAGCCGGGAACCGCATCATCATGCGTTTCCCGGTTTTCTTTAGTGGCGGAGATGAAGAGATTTGAACTCTTGAGGAGCTTTTGACCCCTACGCGATTTCCAGTCGCGCGCCCTCGACCAACTAGGCGACATCTCCATCGTTGCTCAAGTTCCTTGCCGCTTATCACGGCACTGTGATATTATACCGGATGCCTGTCCAAAAATCAAGTGCTTTCCGAAATATTTTTGAACCGTCCGGAACGGGAAAATACGGAGCGGGATTCGGATTTCATGAAAAAATGGAGATAAATTTTAGATTTTTTTTCTTTTCATTAATTTAAAAAAATGATATAATTTCATTTATCTTCATATGGGAGGTGTGCTTATGCTCGACAGGGAACTTCTTCGGAAAGCCCAACAGAGCATTGCGGCCTCCGATTACGGCGACGCGGTTTCCGTGCTCTGCGAGGTGGATATGAACCACCTCAACGACGGTGAGCGGGGGGAAATTGAGTCGCTTTTTTATGCGATTCCGGAGGAGTATCGCGCGGCCTCGCCGATACACTGCGTTCAAGAGATGCAGTTCGCTTGGTACGAAGGCAGAAATGAGGATGTCTCCGGCTGGTATTCCCGGCTGCTGAAACTCCGCAGCGGGTGCGGAAGGGACAGCTCTTGTCGGAGCCTGATGGAGAAATGCATCTGCCGCGCCTCTTTCCTGCTGCCAAAGACCGACAGCGCGAAGGTGCTGCTGATGCTGGCCGTGCTGGCGAACGACCGGGATGCCATGCCGCCGCTCGCGATCTCCGCCACGGCCAACTGCCCGAGCGTGTTCCGCGGCGGCCGGGATTTTTCCGTCTGGGGCCAGCATTACGGCGCCGTTGCGGAGATCGTGCGTCCCATGATTCAGTCGATTTACGGCGGCTTAGGTGCCGGCAGAATCGAATGCGCGAAAGCGGAACTCCTGTACGAGAAAAACAATATTCCGGCCGCCTCCATGGAAATCGGAGGGGCCTTCATTGCCAAAGATGTGGACATTCTTTTCGCCGTCTATGCCGTCTATGCGAAGATTCGCGCGCTCGATCCGTCGGGCGGTGGCTGGCAGGAGCCGCTCAGCCGTTTTGGAACGATTCTGGAGGAGCGCGGCGCCGATTGGCTCATGCCGAATTATGAGGCGCTCCGTATCCGGTTTTCTCTTTTGGACGGTAATACGGAGGAGGCGGAAGCTTGGCTCACGAAAGAATCGGGGAGCGAATGGGACGGCATCCACCCGGATAACGCCTACCGGATGATGGCGAGGGCAAGGGTCTACCTTGCGCTCGGAAAATATACCGAGGCGGTCTCCCTCGGGGAGGAACTGCGTCAGGCTTTTGCCGCGGAAAACCGCACGCTCGATATGATCGAATGCGGCGTCATGGAGGCGATCGCCTGCGAGAGACTCGGCAGCGACGCGCTTGCCATGGAGCGGCTGGGCGCGGCGATCCTCTCCGCGGAGACATACGGCTATATCCGGGCCTTTGCGGATTTCGGCGCGCCGGCCTATCATCTTTTGCTGAAATACGGCCGCAACCCGGAACAGCGCGAGGGTTCCGCAAAATTTGTCGCCCAACTGACGGAATCGGCAAAATGCTTTGCGCTTCTTTACCCGGACTATCTTTCGGAGAAAAAGAAGGCCTCGGATTTGCCGTCGGTCGACTGCACCGCTGCGGAGATCCGGATGCTCCGGCTTCTGGAGGAGGGCAAGACCAACAGCGAGATCGCCGAGGAGGTCGGCGTCAAGCTCACGACCGTCAAATTCCATCTGCGCAACGTCTACGAAAGGCTCGGCGTCTCCAGCCGCACCGCGGCGCTCAAAGAGGCGAAGGCCCGAGGCGTTCTTTAAGAACTTCAAAACATGTCCGGAAAAAGGTCTGCCTGTGCGGGCCTTTTTTCTTTTTCCTCCATCCGAGAGTGACTTCAAGAATCTTTTGAAAATTTTTGTCAAAACCTGTACTTTCGGTCAGTTGTACATGTTCTTGGAAAGAAATACAATATAATTAGTCATATTATAGGGGGCACAATGCCTTTTTTCAAGGAGGCGGAAGGATGGCCGGCAGGGAACTTCAGCGAAAGAAGCTGGAGCAGGAAAAAAAGGACCGGGAAGAACTGAAAAACCGCCTTTCCGCGCCGCAGCACATCGTCTATAACCGCTTTGAGGAGCATGTCCGGGTCGAGGACTTCAAGCAGAGCGAAAAAACGGCGGAGGATTTTACCTACGACCGCCTGATGAAGCTCGATACCCTGTACGGCCGCATTCAGATGGGTTACCATCCGGGCCGGGATCAGGCTTTCCTGTATGCGAACATTAAAACTTCCATCTATGATTCCGCGCCGTATGCGTTTCAGCGCTCCTATATGGAGATCCGCGGGATGAAGGAGCTCAAGACCGGCGCTTATGCGAACCAGAATCTCGCATGGTCCTCCCGAAGGATCGCAAACAGCTCGGTGATCCTTTATAAAGCGCAGAACAAACCGTGGGACGAATCTTCCGTCCGGCCGTATCTCGGCAGGGCGAATCTCGGGGCCCTGCGCAAGACGATGCCGTTTTTGCTCCGGGGCGAGGAACAGGAGAGGCGCCTCGGGCTGCTGACCGAACAAGCCGAACGGAAGGCACAGATTCAGGAGATTCTGAGCGGCCGGGAGACGAAGAAAGAATACGGTCAGAAGAATACCGCCGTCGCATCGCTTCGCGCCGAACAATATGCCGCCGAGAAGCAGATGGAGGATCTCGAAGCTCTCTTCAGTAAAAAACAGCTGATGAGCATCAACTTTTTTCATAGAATCAACATGGCCTTCGATTTACAGAAGATCAAGATGTTCGATTATTACCGCACAATCCGGATGCAGCGCAGCCTGAAGGCGGAGAATGCCGCCGCCGCGGAGGATGCCTCGGGAGAGCGGAACAAAAAGAAGGATTCAAAAACCACGAAAGCTGAGGGTTGAGAAGGATGCAGGAGATGACCGCAGATTCCTATCGGGATGCGATCCGTGCCATCGGCGATGCGGCCGCGAAGGGCTACGGCGCCGAGAAGCTGTTTGCCATGCACCGGGAACTGGAAGCGCAGAGAGACGCCTCCGGCCTTCTGTTTCCTGCGGCAAAAATCGAAGCGGTCTACGGCCTTGATGAAAAAGAAACGCTTGTATTTGAGCTTTGCTGTGCAAAGCTTTTTTCAGAAGGCGCGGTTCCCTCGCAGAAGGAGCTCTTCGGCTGGATGTCCCGGATCGGGATGGAGAACCGGGCGCTTTCCCCGGTCTTCCGCGGCGCCGGGAGCGGATGCCTCGAGCCGGCCGCTGTGGATTATCTGTTGGAACGCGCGCCGGATCTGCCGGAGGGCGCATATCTCGATCCCTGCGCGGAGGTCGGCCCGTATTTTCGGGAGGAGACGCTGCCTTCGGAGTTCGGGGCTTTTCTCGATTCCGCGGCGGAAAGGGATGTCTACCCGGCCT
>DAOSWK010000001.1:0-58906 GCA_035593545.1 Oscillospiraceae bacterium
TGGAAAATTCAAGCCCGATCTCGGCGTATTCGCCTTTATGAATACGGACGGTGCGCTGATGGCCTTCCTGATCTTCAATAACCAGAGAGACAAGGCGGTTCACCATATAAAACCGGTAATCCAACACGTCGTTAATTGCTCTGCCGTTGATGGAAACGAGCGTCTCGCCCGGCAAGATCCCGGCACGCTCCGCATGGGACCGCGCCGCAATGGAAGAGATGACAACCGGCAAATGCCCGCCTCCTTTTTTAGAATATGACTTCCTGCGACGGAAATGCGCCCACTTTGGCAAAATTGCGCGCCGGCGTTTCCGTGAGTTTTCGTATGCGAATGGCGGAAATCCCCTTTAAGGAAAATGCGCGCCGCGCTCAAAAAAGCTTTAAACTTTTGTTCCGGCAGACCGCCCAAAAACGCAGGCGGTTTCTTCATCGCTTCGGCAAAACGGCGAAAGGCTTTTGTATGATTTCCTGTCAAAACGAACGTCCCACATGCCCTGAAGACGAAAGAACCGTTCCCTGCCCTCTTTCCGCTTATTTCGCGGAGAATTCCCAGACGGTTTTATGCTCGTACCAGCCGTCCGGCATCAACAGCGTGGATGGGAATTCCGGCTGATGCGGGGAATCCGGGAAAAACTGCGTCTCGAGGCAGAGGCCGGAATTCGGTCCGTAGACGGCGCCGGTTTTGCCTCTCTCTCCCTCCGGAATATGCCCGCCGCAATAGAGCTGAAGTCCGGGCAGATCCGTCCATACTCTGAGCAGCCGCCCGGAAGTCTCCTCATAGAACTCGGCGGCCGGGCCTTCTTTATATAAAACAAAATTATTGTCGCAATCGGCTGTGACCGGGCGCGGCTCCCGGAAATCCAGCTCCGTACCCGCGACCAGAAAAATTTCGCCGGTGGGGATCTGTTCCCCATCGACCGGCGTATAGGAATCCGCATGGAGGCAAAGCTGATGGCCGAGAATATTTCCCTTGCCGGCGAGGTTAAAATACGTATGATTCGTCAGGTTGACGAAGGTCGGCGCATTCGTCGTGGCGGAATAGCCGATCTCGAAGTTGCCGTCGTCGTTGAAGCCGAAGCGCACCGTGACGAAAAGCTCGCCGGGGAAGCCGTCCTCCCGGTCGGGAGAGACATCGCTCAGATAGAGCCAGCCGGGCGTTTCGGTGGCCTTCCAGAGCTTCTTATGAAAGCCTCCGCCGCCGTGGAGCGTATTCCTGCCCTCGTTGGCGGTCAGACGGAAGGTGTGATCCTCAAGATGAACCCGCGCGCCTTTAATCCGGTTGGCATAGCGCCCGATCGTTGCGCCGAAAAAGCAGCCGCCCGCAAGATATTCCTCCGGCGTATCGTAGCCGAGGACGACATCCGCCGGCTCCCCGTTCCGGTCCGGGACGGAGAGGGACTGCACGGTGCCGCCGAGGTCGGAAACCGTCACGCGGATGCCGCCGCTCTCAAGCATATAGAGATGAACGTCTCCCTCCGGCAAAGTCCCCCAGAGGATCTTCTCCAGTTTCATGGTACGCCGCCTCCTTTTCATAAAAAAGAAAAAGAATTATAAAAACTATACCATGCGGGGGAAAAAACTGCAACAATCCGGGACAGAAAAAAAGCCCTGACAGGCAAGTTTGCCCACCACGGCTTTTTCGGAAAGCAATTTCGATCGGAGGTTCAGGCCTCTTCTTCGACTTTGACGATCTCTTTGCCTTTGTAGTATCCGCAATTCTTGCAGACGACATGCGGGAGCTTCAGCTCGCCGCACTGCGGGCATTTGCAGAAGCCCGGAACGGCAATCTTCCAGACGTTGGAACGTCTTTTATTCTTTCTTGCTTTGGAAACTTTTCTCTTCGGTACTGCCATGAAGAGCACCTCCTTAACTCATGATCCTCAGCTGTCGAGCAGCTCTTTTAATTTTGCCAGGCGGGGGTCGGTCTGTTCTCTTTGGCATCCGCACTCCGTCTCATTGAGATCGGCGCCGCAAATCGGGCAAAGCCCCTTGCAGTCCTCCTTGCACAAAAAACGGAAAGGAAGCTCAAGCGTGACGTCCGTCATGACAAGCTCATCCATGTTGAGCATTCCGTCCGGAACCACGAGGAATTCGTCGTTCTCGTTCCCGCCGGAGAGTTCCCTCGCCAGCATATGCTCAAAAGAATAGGTCACGCGCTTTTCCGTTTCTTTTCGGCAGCGGTCGCATTCATACTTCAGCAGAACATCTGCCGAATACTGAAGCGACACGATGCCGGCCCGGTTCCGGAGCAATCCATTGATCCGCACGGGAGCGCCGAAGACACGCTGTCCCCAGATCTCCACATTGGCAAGATCGATCTCCCCTTCGACCGGAATGGTCAGATCGGGCGCCTCAAACAGATTTTTAATATCAATCAGCATACCAATCCCTCGCAACGCCACGGAGAATATTATATAGATATCGGTTTGGTTTGTCAAGCGATTTTTCTCCCGTATCAAGGGCAAAAAAACGCCGTGGCACAACATTTTAATTTTAGCAGAAACGGAGAGAATATGCAAACCTTTCCTTTGCAATCTTTCCGAAAATCTTTTTTTCGACTTCTGCGCCGGCGCCTCAGGTGCTGAGGAAATAACCGCTTGCGGCCATGGAGACATAGTCGTCGTTCGCCACGATGATATGGTCGATCAGCTCGACGCCGACCTCCCGGAGCGTCTTGCGAAGCTGCAAGGTCAGATCGATGTCCTCCTGCGAGGGCACGGCGTACCCCTGCGGATGATTGTGCGCGAGGACCGCGCGGGTCGCCTTTGTGCGGAGGACCGTCTCGATCACCGCGCGCTTCGTGACGTTCACCCGGCCGATATCCCCTTCCGCGAGCTGATCGCAGGAGAGGATCCGGCCTTTGTTGTCAATTGAGACAAGCAAAAGCCGTTCATTTTTCCGGCCGACAAACCGCGGCAGCAGATACTTTCCGAGGTCGGAGAGGCCGCCGACGAGACTGTCCGTGGCATTTTTTGCCTCCAGATAGCGGCGCGCGGCCTGCGGAATCAGGCTGAGCAGAACCGCCGCATTTTCCCCGACGCCTTGGACGGTCATCAGCTCCTCCACCGGAGCATCCAGCACCGCGTCGAGGCTGCCGAAGCGTTCGATCAGGCGGTGCGCGATCGGGTTGGTATCCGCCCGCGGATTGGAATAGAACAGCAGCAGCTCCAGAACCTGATGCGGCTCAAAGCCGTCCAGCCCCTCGCTGCGGTATCGGCTACGGAGACGCTGTCTGTGACCTTCGTGTTCGCCCGGCATGAAATCCGCTCCCTTCGCTTTTTGTTGCGTATCCCTCTTAAAAGTATTATACTAAATCAAAATAAAAAAGAAAGCCCGTGACGGTATAAAAAGTTTCACGATCTCCGAAAACGACGCAGGGCAGCGCCTCGATAAGTTTCTGACAAAAAGCGTCCCGAAACTCCCAAAGTCCCTGCTCTATAAATATATCCGCATCAAGCGCATCAAACGAAACGGCAAACGCTGCGACATCGCCGACCATCTGGAGACCGGCGATCTGATCGAGTGCTATGTCTCCGACGAATTTTTTGAGGAGGAGCCGAGCAAACCGGCCTGTTTCTATGCGCCTTCCGCCGTCGACGTGATCTATGAGGATCAGAATATTCTGCTCACCAACAAGCCCGCCGGACTGCTCGTCCACGAAGGCGACGAGTGGTCCGCCGACACGCTGATCCTGCGCATCCAGCACTACCTCTATAAAAAAGGCGAATACGATCCGGAAAACGAAAATTCCTTCGTGCCGGCGCTCTGCAACCGGATCGACCGCAATACCTGCGGCATCGTGATCGCCGCGAAGAACGCCGCGGCCCTTCGCTACCTGAACGACAGCATTAAAGAACGCACCGTTGAGAAAAAATATCTCTGCGTCGTCAGCGGCACCCCGGCAAAGCGCTCCGGCACCATCGAGAGTTTCCTCCGGAAGGACGAAAAAACCAACACGGTCGAAGTCTTCAAAACTCCCGTCCCCGGCGGCCGGACCGCAGTGACGAAATACTATGTGCTCGAATCCAAAAAGGGCATGAGCCTCGTGGAGGCGGAACTTTTGACCGGCCGAACCCACCAGATCCGCGCCCAGTTTGCCTCCATCGGCTGCCCGCTCGTCGGCGACACAAAATACGGCAAGGCAAAGGACGGCCGCGGCCTCACCTGGCAGGCGCTCTGCTCCTACAAAGTCACGTTCCGCTTCGGCGGAGAGGGTCCGCTCGCCTACCTCGACGGGAAGACGTTTCAGGTACAGGATGCGTGGTTCCTCAAAGAGCTCGGCTTCGCGATGCCGAAATCCTGACGCGGCGGCCCTTTTTCCCTCGTGTAGCACAGAGAAACGACCGGTTTCCTCGGTAAACATCGGCTTTTTTACGCCGACATCAGAATTTTCTCTGTCTCCGCACAAACTGCTGGAAAGGGTTCTGGGACGTCATACCGGGATGCCCCTGCGGCATTTACCGATACCAGCTCTTGCTGAAACAGACGGCAACGATTCTTCGTTCTTGCTTCTGCGAAAATTGTCGAAAAACGTATAGGCCGGGACCGGGCAGAGCCTTTCTCCGGAGATTTCCGGCCCGATATGCCGACATTTCTTTTCAAAATTCATCTGTAAAATAAAATGGCGGTCCTTAAAAAGGGCCGCCGTTTTTTTATTCCATTTCTTTCAGAACCGTCTCCAGCGACTCGACCGCGACGTCGTTTTCCGCCCGGTTGCCGGCGAAGACACAGAGATAGTCCCCGTCCCTCCGGACGGCGATGCCCAGCTCTTCCAGCCCCGCCGCAATCCGTTCCGCGCCGTCGGTTCTGAAAAACACGCAGTCTGCTTTGGTGCGATAGAGCCGCTCCGGCGCGCGGTATTTCACCGCCAGCTTCTTGATGCGGAGATAGAGGCTCTCCCGGCTGTCCATGAGCTTCCGCTGCGCCGTTTTGAGCACGGCCGGATGCTTAAAGATGATCTCCGCGGCGGCCTGATTGGAGGCGGAGATTCCCCCGTCGAACTCCGGCAGATCCGCTCCCGCGGCATAGACCGGATTTCCGCCGAACCAGAGCTTTTTGAGCACGACAAGATTTGGGGTCACGCCGGCATCTTTGAGCACAGATTCCTTCGGATCGGCCATATGGCTCTCATCCACGAGAACCAAGCCCTTCGCCGCGGAGGTAAGGCTTCTCACCTCGGCCACGGAAAGTTCCAGAGACGCCGGGCAGGCCGGGTTGGTGAGGAAAATCACGCTCCCCGGCTCCTTTTCCGCCGCGGCAAGCAGGGCGTCGGCGTCGATCTTCATATCTTTCGTCCGTGAAACGACGCTCAGCCCGTTGTCCGGAAAAGCGGCGCGGAATGCCTCGGCGGAACAGTCGTACTCCGGGATCACCGCCGCCGTATCGACAGGAAGAATTCCGCGCAGAAGCGTTTTGTAATCCGCTCCGGCGCGCACAAATTCAGGCTTTGTCCCATAGACCTCGGCAAAGCCGCCGCAGAGACCTTTCGCAAAAGGATCACCGGGCGTTCCGGCGTTCTCCCCGCGGGCGACGCCGATCAGCCGGCTGAAGGCCTCCTCAATATCAAAGAAAAAGACGCTCCCGTCCAGATAAAACATCAGGAACCTCCCCACATTTCAAACAAATTCATCTGCGTGGTTTTTGGCAAACCGCTCAGCACGCCGGCCGCCCGCAGAATATCCATGACGCCGCTGCCGACCGAGTTGCGCGCCATAATGTCGTCCTCCGAAAGATACGGCCCCTTTGTCCCGCCCACCTGCAAGCTCCGCGCCGCGGTTTCGCCGAGCCCCTTGAGCGCGGTGAACGGCAGGCGCAGTTTTCCGTCCTCCGGCACATATTTGACTGCATCCGAACGGTAGAGATCGACCGGCAGGCATTCGATGCCGCGCGCCAGCATCTCGTTGATGATCTGAAGCGTGGTCAGGGAATCCTCTTCCTTTGCCGTCGGATTCGACAGATCTTCGAGTTCCTTGATCTTCCGCTCTACGGCCGCTTTCCCGGCAAGCGCGGATTCCGCATCAAAATCGCCGCCGCGGACCGTGAAGAACGCCGCGTAGAATTCCAGCGGATAATAAACCTTAAAATAGGCGGTACGGATGGCGCCGATGTCGTAGGCCACGGCATGCGCTTTCGGGAACATATACTTGATTTTCAGGCAGGAATCGAGGTACCAGTCCGGCACGCCGTGTTCCTTCATCGCCTGTTTATGCTCGTCGGTCAGCAGCTTCGTCGCCTTGCCTTTACGAGTGATCTCCATGATCTTAAAGGCCATGGAAGGCTCGAGCCCATAGCGGATCAGCGTCGTCATGATACTGTCGCGCGTGCCGATGACGTTGGAAATCGTGCAGGTGCCGTTTTTGATCAGATCCTGCGCGTTGCCGAGCCAGACGTCCGTACCATGGGAAAGGCCGGCGATCTGAATAAGGTCTGCAAAGTTCTTCGGCTTTGCATCCATCAGCATCTGACGGACGAAAGGCGTGCCCATCTCCGGCAGCGCGAAGGTGCCGGTCTTGCAGTCGATCTCCTCCGGCGTGACGCCCAATGCCGCTGGGGACTGCAATAGGCTGTAAACCTTCTCGTCGCTCATCGGCACATCCAAGACGCGGATGCCGGTCAGGTCCTCCAGATGTTTATAGAGCATCGGAACCTCGTGTCCGAGTTCGTCGAGCTTTAAGATCGTATCGTGAAGCGAATGGAAGTCGAAATGCGTCGTCAAGACCTCGGCATCCGGGTCGTCGGCCGGGTGCTGGATCGGGCAGAAATCGGTGACGTCGTGATCCGCCGGGATGACGACCATACCGCCCGGGTGCTGGCCGGTCGTGCGCTTGACGCCGATGCAGCCGCCGGCAAGTCTCGCCTCCTCCGCTTTATGTAAGGTGATACCGCGCTCCTCGCAGTATTTCTTGACATATCCATAGGCGGTCTTTTCGGCGATGGTGCCGATGGTGCCGGCCTTAAAAACATGGGATTTCCCGAACAGCTCCTCCGTGTAGCGGTGGGCTCTCGTCTGATATTCGCTCGAGAAATTGAGGTCGATATCCGGCTCCTTGTCGCCATGGAAGCCAAGGAACGTCTCGAACGGGATTTCGTGGCCGTCGCGGCGGTATTCCGCGCCGCAGATCGGGCATTTTTTCGGCGGAAGGTCGAAACCGGAACCGACAGAGCCGTCCTCGACGAATTCGCTGTGTTTGCACTTCGGGCAGACGTAGTGCGGCGGCAGAGGGTTGACCTCCGAGATACCGCTCATCGAGGCCACGAAGGACGAGCCGACCGAGCCTCTCGAACCGACGAGATAGCCCTCGCTCTCGCTCTTGGAGACGAGCTTCTGCGCGATCACGTACAATACGGCATATCCGTGCTTGATGATCGAGCTAAGCTCATGCTCCAATCGCTCCGAAACCTGCGGCGGCAGAGGGTCGCCGTAAATCTCGTGGGCGCGCTTCCAGCACATCTTCTGAAGATCTTCCTCCGCGCCCTCGATGGAAGGCGTAAAGGTGCCCTCCGGAATCGGCCGCAGGAAGTCGACGGAATCGGCGATCCGGTTCGGCACGGTGATAACCACCTCGCGGGCCTTTTCTTCGCCGAGGTAGGAGAACTCGTCAAGCATCTCCCGGGTAGTCTTGAAATAGAGGGAGGGCTGCTCCTCCGCATGTTCAAACCCGACGGCGTTCATGATGATCTTGCGGTAATCCGCATCCTCCGGGTTAAGGAAATGCACGTCTCCGGTTGCCACAACGGGGATGCCGAGTTCCTCGCCCAGCGCGACGATCTGCCGGTTCCAGTTGCGGAGCTGCTCGTCGTTCTCGGCCATTCCCTCCCGAACCAGAAACCGGTTGTTGTCGAGCGGCTGAATCTCCAGATAATCGTAAAACGAGGCAAGCCGAACCAGTTCTTCATGCGGCTTTCCCTCGCGGATCGCTGTGTAAAGTTCTCCTGCTTCACATGCGGATCCGACGATCAGTCCCTCCCGATATTGAGTCAGGATGCTCTTCGGCACGCGCGGATGCCGGTGAAAATAACGGATATGCGATAAGGAAATCAGTTCGTAGAGGTTTTTCAGCCCCTTCTGATTTTTGGCGATCAGAATCAGGTGGTAGGTCGGAAGTTTTTTCGGATCCGTGCCGCCCAAAAGCCCGTTGAGCGCCGAAAAGTTGTCGGCGTGCTTCTCCGTCTCGATCTTTTTAAGCATCTCGAGCAGGATCAGCGCGAGCTCTTTCGCATCGTCGCTTGCGCGGTGGTGATTGAAGGGCGCGAGCTTCAGGTGGTTTGAGAGCGTATCAAGTTTGTGGTTTGTGAGCTCCGGATAAAGCGACCTCGCCATTGTGACCGTATCGGCAAAGGAATTGCAAAAGCCCAGATGATGCCGGTCGGAGACCATGCGTAGGAAGCCGGTATCGAACCCGGCGTTGTGGGCGACGAGGAAGGCGTCCGGCCCGCAGAAGTCCATAAACTTCCGGTAGGCCTCCTCCTCCTTCGGCGCGCCCCGTACCATGCTGTCGTTGATGCCGGTGAGCTCGGTGATGCGCTCGGGAATATGCTTCTCCGGATCGACGAAGGTGCAGAATTCCTCCCGGATCTCGCCGCCTACAATACGGACCGCGCCGATCTCGGTGATGCGGTCCATCGTGGCGGAGAGGCCGGTGGTTTCGAGGTCGAAGGCGATGATCTCGCCGTTAAAAGGCACAGCCGCGTTTCCGGTGACGGATTGCACCGTATCGTCCACATAGTAGGCCTCGACGCCGTAGATCGGCTTGAAATACGGATCCTTGAGGGCGGCGACGGCGTTCATCACATCCGGAAAGCCCTGCGCGACGCCGTGATCCGTGATGCCGACGGCCCTGTGGCCCCAGCGGTGCGCCGTCTCGACGAATTTTCCGGCCTCGGTCACGCCGTCCATCTGCGACATGTTGGTATGCAGGTGCAGTTCAACGCGCTTCTCCGGCTCGTCGTCCTGCCGGTAAAGGCGTTTGACCGTAGAAATATCATAGGGCCGAATCGTGATATCATGATCGTATTTATCATAGGAGGCGTCGCCCCGGGCCATGATCGTCATGCCCTTTTTGAGATCAAAAAGCGGCCCGGCCTCCTCTTTTTTCTTGATGACTTTAAGAATATTGGAACCGGTGTAGTCCGTAATCATAATGGAAAGGATGACGCTCTCCCCATCGCGGGTTTCCCGGCTGTCGATGCTGAAGATGTCGCCCCAGACCGTGACTTTTCCGCTCTGCTGGTCGATATGGGAGAGCGGCTCCGGGCGCTGGCGGATCGGTTTTCCGATCAAAACCTCCATCTCGGAGGCGTCGATGGGCAACCCCGAGCAGTCGAAGCCACCCTTTTCCTTTGCCGCATGGGTTCGCTGCTTTGCGGATTCTTTATAAACCGAGGGCTTCGGCTCCGGCAGCGGCGCCGTGAACTCCGTGACCGCCGTGACGCCGCAGAACTCCACTGCGCAATCGAGGCCGAATTCCTCCCGGATGATCTCTCGGAGCGTCAGGTCGGCGCGCATTTTTTTGAGCATCTCCTCGCCGCCGTGGGCAAGGCGGATGCGGAGCCGGTTTTCGCAAAATGTTGCCTCCGCGCCGTCAAAAAAGCCGTTGATCGCGACGCCGCGGCGCTGGGCCTCCGTCAGAAGCTCCGTGAAATAATCCTCCGTCAGCAGTTCCGGTGGATAAACGGAAATAAGCCGGACGTCTTCCACGCCCAGTCTGACGGCAAGCGCCCGTTCCAGCGCATACAAATCCGATTTTCCCACCGTCTGTTTCGGAGCGATCTCCACCTTGATGCTTTGGCCCTCCCGGCCGAGCATGACCGAGCGCACCTCCGCTTCCGCCAGAACCGTTCCGGCGGAGATCCCGAAAATTTCCGACAGGGTCTTCCCCATTCTTTTCCCGTCCTTCTATGTTTTCAGGGCCGCCCCTGTTCTATTTTTTCGATTTCCTCGAGAAGCGCCGCAAGCAGCTCGTTTTCCGGCACCTTATGGACGATCTCGCCCTTCCGGAAGACGAGTCCGCAGCCGATGCCGCCCGCGATGCCGACGTCGGCCTCCCTCGCCTCGCCCGGCCCGTTGACCGCGCAGCCCATGACCGCCACTTTGATGGGCTTTTTGCAGCCCCGTAGTGCATCCTCCACCTCGTTCGTGAGCTTAATGAGGTCGATGCGCGTCCGGCCACAGGTCGGGCATGAGACGATGTTGACGCCCTCCTGACGCAGACCGATCGCCTTCAGAATGTCTTTCGCCGCATAAATTTCCCGCACCGGATCGGCGGTCAGCGTCACGCGGATCGTGGAGCCGATGCCGTCAAGCAACAGGCTCCCGATGCCGACGGCGTTTTTAATAAGGCCCATGCGCTCCGTCCCGGCCTCGGTCACACCGAGATGCAGCGGATAGTCGAAGCGCGCCGCGGCGAGGCGGCAGGCCTTCACCATGGTGCCGACGTCGCTCGATTTGATTGAGACGACGATGTCGTGAAAATTAAAGCCCTCCAGCATGCGGACATATTCTTCGGCGCTCTCGGCAAGGGCTTCGGCCGTCGGGGCGCCGTATTTTTCGAGCAGATGTTTTTCGAGCGAGCCGCTGTTGACCCCGATGCGGATCGCGGCGCCCGCTTTTCCACATGCCTCCGCGACCGCGCGGGTACGCTCCTCGCCGCCGATGTTGCCGGGATTGATCCGGATCTTGTCGGCGCCGACCTCCACCGCCGCCAGCGCAAGCCGATAGTCGAAGTGGATATCCGCGACGAGCGGAATATGGATTTTCTCTTTGATCGCAGGAATCAGCCGCACGGCGTCCATATCCGGAACGGCCGCCCGGAGAATCTCACAGCCGGCCTCTTCCAGCTCCACAGCCTGCGCGACGCTGCCCTCCAGATCGGTGGAAGGGATGCTCAGCATCGACTGGATGGCGACGGGATGGTTTCCGCCGATCGTGACGTTTCCAATTTTAACTTCCCTTGCCATACTCAGCCTCCATTGACGAGTTTCATGATGTCGTTCGCCGTGACGTAAATCATCAGCAGAATCAGCAGAATGAAACCCGCGCTATGGATGGCGGACTCCACTTTCTGATTGATGGGTTTCCCGCGGATCGCCTCCAGCAACATAAAGAGAATGCGTCCGCCGTCCAGCGCGGGCAGCGGCAGCAGGTTGACGACGCCGAGGTTGACCGTGACCAGCGCGACGATAAACAGCAGCGAATCGAGGCTCTGGGAGCTTGCCTCGGAGATCACCTCCGTGACGCCGACCGGCCCCGAAAGCTGGCTGATCGTGAACGTGCCTTTCAGCAGATCGCCGAAGCCGTGCCACGCGAGTTTTACCAGCGCAAACGTCCAACCCGCCGAATATTTCACGACGCGCCAGACCGTCGGCTCCAAGCCGTAGACGCTGAAATCCAATACAATCGAGGAGACGCCCTCATAGTCCTTCATCTCAAAGACCACGCGGTCGAGCTCCACCTTTTCCCCATCCCGCAGAACCTCCATGCTGACGACGCCGTCCGGATCCCGGATCAGGGAATACACGATGTCGTTGTCGATCAGAACCTGCTCCCCGTTGACGGAGAGAATTCGGTCGTCCACTTTCAGATATTCTGCGGAGGAAGCCCCTTCGCTGAACCCGGCGATGACCGGCGTGCCGATCAATTCCTGACCGGAGGTCAAAATCACGGCCAAAATAAAGCCGAGCAGGATGTTCATGAACGCGCCGGCGGCCGTGACAAGGATGCGCTTCCAGACCGGACAGGCCATAAAAGAGCGCTCGGTCGGGATTTCACTCCCGTCGTCCTCGCCCTCCATGGCGACAAACGCGCCGATCGGAAATAGGCGCAGGCTGTAGGCCGTCTCTCCCTTTTTGACAGAAAAGAGCTTCGGCCCCATGCCGATTGCGAATTCATTCACTTTTATGCCGGCCCACTTGGCGGTCAGAAAATGACCCAGTTCGTGGAAAATCAGCATCACCGCAAAGCACAGGACTGCAATCAAAATACTCATGATGAACGATTATCTCCTAATTTGGTCTGTCAGGGAGGCGGCGAAAGCGCGTGCCTCCCGGTCTGCGGCAAAGACCGCTTCGAAGGAATCCTCCTCCGGAAGCGGCATCTCCACCGTCTTTTCGAGCACGGACGGAATGTCGTTGAAACCGATCCTCCCATCCAGAAAAGCGGCGACGGCGACCTCGTCCGCGGCATTGAACGCGGCACCCGCCGTACCGCCGAGAGAAAGCGCCCGCCTCGCGATGCGCATAGAGGGGAACGCCTCATCGTCCGGCCGATAAAAAGTCAGCGCGCCGATCTCTGTAAGGTCAAGCTGCTTTACAATACTCGGCAGGCGTTCCGGCCACGTCAGCGCATACTGAATCGGCGTGCGCATATCCGGGACGCCAAGCTGGGCGAGCACCGAATGGTCGACAAATTCAACCATCGAATGCACAACGCTCTCCCGATGAACGATTACCTCTATTTTATCCTGCGTCACCCCAAAAAGATGCGCCGCCTCCATAATTTCAAGTCCTTTGTTCGCCATGGTGGCGGAATCGACCGTCACCTTGCGGCCCATCGTCCATGTGGGATGCCGGAGCGCGTCCTCCAGGCGGACGAGGGTAAGTTCCTCCCGGCTCTTTCCGAAGAACGGGCCGCCGGACGCCGTCAGAATCAGTTTCCCGATCCGGCCGGGATCGCCCTTTGCCTGTAAGCACTGAAAGATCGCCGAGTGTTCGCTGTCCACCGGCAAAATTGTTACCCCATGTGCCGCCGCGTAATCCATCACGCGCTTTCCGCCGGCGACCAAAGTCTCCTTGTTGGCGAGCGCAAGCGTGTTTCCGGCTTCAATCGCGGCGAGCGAGGGCGCGAGGCCGGCGATCCCGGTGACGGCGTTGAGCACGATGTCGCAGGGATAAGCCGCCGCCTCCCTGACGCCCTCCGCGCCGGAGACAACTTTGATCTCCGTATCCGCGAGCGAAATTCGAAGGGCCGCGGCAGATGTTTCATTAAAGACGGCGACCAGTTCCGGGCGGAATTCCCTCGCCTGTTCCTCCAGCAGCGCCGTATTGCTTCCGGCGGCAAGAGCGGCGACCGAAACACCCATGCGGCGGCAGACATCCAGCGTCTGGGTGCCGATCGAGCCGGTGGAGCCGAGAACGGAAATTTGTTTCATAGGATGCCTTCTAACAAATATGCCGCTCTTTCGTGCGGCACAGATTTTATCCGATATTCATGTCGGTCAGATGATGGGGAAGAAAAGATTCCAAAGATAGAGCAGCGGCGCGACAAAGAGCCAGCTGTCGAAGCGGTCCATAATCCCGCCGTGCCCCGGCATGACGTTGCCGTAATCCTTGATCCCGGATTGCCGCTTGATGACCGAAGCGCAGAGATCGCCGAGGATCCCCGCGGCCGCCCCGATCGGCAGAAACAGGCACAGGGAGAGCCAGCGGATGGAAAGCGGTTCCCCGATCGCCGGCACGGCATATGACACATAGACCCAGCTCAGCAGGAGACTCAGGGCGATGCTTCCTATCACGCCGCCGACCGCGCCCTCGACCGTCTTTTTGGGACTGATCGTCGGGCAGAGCTTGCGCCGGCCGAACAGACGGCCGCTGAAGAACGCAAACGTATCGTTGAGCCACGCGGCCGCAAAGCTCAGGAGGATGAGATAGAGGCCCTGAACGGTACTGAATTCCTCCCGGAAGACGAGCAGCATGGAGAATCCGAGCGGCACCGCAACCGAGACGAAAAACGCATAGCCGGCAGACGTCGCCCCGAACTTTTTCGGATCAAAAAGAACGAAGAGCATCAGAATTCCGCCAAAGACGAGGCAAACTTCCCTCAGGCCGACGGTCTTTGTGAAAACGAGCAGCGGGATGGCCGCCGCTGTGGCAAGACAAACCGGGATCACCGACGTATACCCGCAGAGATGCTCGGCATGGAGCAACTCCCATACCGCCATCACGGAGAGCAGCGTCACCGCAGCGGGAAGCAGGAGCGTATGATAAAAATAAAGCACAACGCCGAGCAGCAAGAGCCCGACGAACGAAGTAATCAGGCGTTGTTTCATGAATTCCGTCCGTACCTTCCGTCTGTCAAATTTACACGCCGCCGAAGCGCCGGTCCCTGCCCGCATATTCGGCCAGGGCTTTTTCCAGATGCGCAGGCGTAAAATCCGGCCAGAGCACATCCATGAAAATCAGTTCGGAATAGGCGCTCTCCCAGAGCAGGAAATTGGAGAGGCGCTCCTCCCCGCTGGGCCGGAGAATTAGATCCGCATCCGGCACCGCGGAATAGAGGTTCGCCGAGATCCGTTCCTCCGTGATCTCTTCCGGCGCGAGCTTTCCTTCCCGGACCTGCCGCGCGATCTCCCGCACCGCATGCAGGATTTCGTCCCGGCCCCCGTAGTTGAGCGCGATCTGAACGGTCAGCTTCACGTCGCTCACCTTGGCCGTTTCCGCCTTCTCCATCAGCGCGCGCAGATCGTCGGCCAGAGGCGCGCGGTCTCCGATAAACCGGATGGCGATATGCTCTTTCGTCATGCCGTCCATCCGCCGGAGATAGCTGCGCATCAGCTCCATGACATCCTCGACTTCCTGTTTCGGGCGGCGCCAGTTTTCCGTGGAAAAGGCATAGACGGTGAGATAACGGATGCCGATGTCCCGGCAGTACCGCGCGATCGTCTCAAAGACCTCCGCGCCTTTTTTATGCCCGGCGCTCCTGGGAAGCCCCTTTTTCTTTGCCCAGCGTCCGTTGCCGTCCATGATGATGCCGAGATGCGCCGGCAGGATCCGCTCGTTTTTCAAAATCCGGTTCCGCCTTTCGATAGAATTTCGCGGCAGATCAGAGTTCCATGATCTCCGTGGATTTGCCTTCGGTCATGTCGTCGATCTGTTTGGTAAAATCGTCGGTCAGCTTCTGGCAGTCCTTCTCGATGTCCTTGCGGTCGTCCTCCGTGATGACTTTGTCTTTTTCTTGTTTCTTAATAAATTCATTGGCGTCGCGGCGAATGTTTCGCACGGAGATCTTCGCCTCCTCGGCATGTTTGTGGACCTCCTTGGAGAGCTCCTTGCGGCGCTCCTCGGTCAGCGGAGGGAAAACGAGCCGGATGCAGGTTCCATCGTTCTGCGGCGGGATGCCGATATCGGAGAGATTGATCGCTTTTTCGATCAGCTTGAGCGCGGAACGGTCCCAAGGCTGAATGACGAGGATCCGGGCTTCCGACACGGATACGGCCGCCATCTGGTTGACTTTGGTCGGAGTGCCGTAATAATCGATGACCAGGCGGTCCAGCACGCCGGGGTTGGCGCGTCCGGCGCGGATGGAACCGAAATCCTCCTGAAGGGTTGCGATGATTTCTTCCATTTTCTCGTTAAAAGAGATGAGCTGTTCTCTCATAGTTTTCCTCCATTTCTCCGGCTGAACAAATATTTTTTGAAAGATACGGACGCGCGCCGGAAAACGCCGTATCCAAAAAGCAAAGGTAATTTTGGCGGATCAGCCTTTGACCAGCGTACCGATCTCCTCGCCGACAATGGCGCGGCAAATGTTGTCCGGATCGCTGAGGCTGAAAACAAGGATGGGAATGTGGTTGTCGCGGCACATGGCGACGGAGGTGGCGTCCAGAACCCTGAGATCCTTCTCCAACACCTCGCCGAAGGTGAGGCTGTCGTACCTGACGGCGTCATCGTACTCGTTCGGATCCTTGTCGTAGACGCCGTCGACCAGCGTCGCTTTAAAAATCACATCGGCGTTGATCTCCGCCGCACGGAGGGAACTTGCGCTGTCGGTGGAGAAATAGGGGTTTCCGGTACCGCAGCCGAAGATGACGATCCTGCCCTTTTCCAGATGGCGGATGGCTCTGTTGCGGATAAACGGCTCCGCAATCTCCGGCATGGAGATCGCGGTCATGACCCGCACCGGAACGCCCAACTGATTGAGCGTATCATAGAGCGCGAGCGCGTTGATGACGGTGGCCAGCATCCCCATGTGATCGGCCGTCGTGCGGTCCATGCCGCCGCTGGAACGGCCGCGCCAGAAGTTGCCTCCGCCTACAACAATTGCGATCTCCGCGCCCAAATCCGAGCATTTTTTGATGCTTTTACAGATGGTTTGTACGGTATGAAAGTCGATCCCGGTCTTTTGCCCGCCGGCAAGGGCTTCTCCGCTGAGCTTCAGAAGCACGCGCTTGTATTTCAGTTCCATTGGTGCACAACTCCCCTTTTCCCCATTTTAGCTTTATTTTACATGATTGAATCAAAGAAGTAAAGGTTATTTTTATAAAAGGAAAGGGAATTCCGGCTCCGTGCCGCCCGACAAAAAAGAAAAAGGCCGCGCCCTTCCGGGTACGGCTCTTTTTTAGGATTCCACTTTTTTATCCTCTTTTTGCCCGCTTTCGCAGGAAAAACAGTTGTCCCCGCAGTCCAACAAAACCGCCAGAACAAGAGCCTGAATCCTGTCTTCGGAGCCCCGGAGCGTGATCATATAATCGTCCTCCCAAGGGTTCCATTTTTTGCGGACAACGGAGATTTCCCGTCCGTTTTTTCGCATTTCATAGACATGCTCAAGCAGGCTCCGATGCAGGACCCAACCGGTCGTCACATATTCCTCGCCCGTCAGGGTAAACCGTCTGTGAAGCTCCATCATCTGCCCGCCGCAGTCCAGACGGTATTTCCCCAGACCGATCTGTCCGACTTTTGCGACGATAGCGCCGTCCGCATCGTAAAAATCCAGCTTTTTCTTCAGAAAACCACCGGAAAGATCCGCTTTCAGCAGCAGCTTTCCGTCTTTATCCATGATCCTGCATCCATGCATGCGAAAGATCATGGAAAGTTCTTCCGAATCCTCTATGTTTTCCATGGCTTCGATCCACTTATCAGTATGCTGACCCTTTCTCAATAGTTGCGGAAGAAAGGTTTTTCATCAACACCGCAGGATGCGGATCAGAGAATTTCTCTTTCCGGCGGTATCGCCGATGAGTTTGCGCTCCGCTTTTAAGGCGGAAAAACCGGACATTCGCCTTTTCCGGGCGGAGGATTCCTGCTTTTCTTTCCGGATTTCCTTCTGCTCCTCCTGCCCCACGGCAAGATCGCCGGTGACCTGAGCATCGTGGCCGCCGTCGTCGGTGGGGATGGTCGGCGCGTTACAGATCATTCGGCCCTCCAGAAACACGGCAAGGATCAATATCACGAGAAAAAACGCCCGCAGGCGGTCGTTTCCGAACCTGTTTTCCATCGTCAATCCCTTTTCTAAAACGAAAAAAAGACTCTTCACAGTACGGTCCGCGAAAAAGCCCTTTTCATAATACGGATTACTATACCACCTTTTTCGGCTTTGTCAAGGGTGTAAAAAGCAAAGAATTGTCTTATCAAAAAAGCCGCAGGAATCAATCCCGCGGCCTTTTTTCTTCCGTTTGATCCGGAATCAGTCTTTCTTTTGCGCCTGAGCGATCTGTTTTGCGACCTCGTCGGCGAGGTTTTCCTCAGCCTTTTTCTCAAGGCCTTCACCTTTTTCAAAGCGGACGAATTCGGCAATTTTGATGCTGCCGCCGAGCTCTTTAGCAACTTTTTCCGTATAGGCCTCGACGTCAATATCCGGATCCTTGATGAAAGCCTGACGGATCAGACAATTTTCTTTATAATATTTGCCGATCTTGCCTTCGAGCATCTTTTCCTTAACGGCATCCGGTTTGCTGGCCATCTTGGGATCCTCGTTGATCTGGGCAAGAGCGACTTCCTTCTCATGATCGAGAACGGATTCCGGCACGCACTTCGGGCAGACATACAGCGGCTGGGAAGCGGCGATCTGCATGGCGATGTCCTTGCCGTATTCGGCAAAACCGTCCTTATCGGCCACGTCGGCATCAAAGCGAACCAGCACGCCGATCTTTCCGCCCATATGGACGTAAGAGGCGCAGTCGCCCTCGTAACGGACGAAGCGGCGGATTTTCAGGTTTTCGCCGATGACGAGCACGTTGTCCTGAAGGATCTGTTGGAGGGTGCGCCCCTCCACATCGCAGGCAAGCAGGGCGTCTACGTCGGCCGGATTCTGTTCCATGACGGCCTTGAGGCAGACCTTGACAAAGGCGAGGAATTTGTCGCTCTTCGCGGCAAAGTCGGTCTCGGAGTTGACTTCGATCACCGCGCCAACCTTGCTCTTCTGGCAATAATCGGCCAGAACGGCGCCTTCCGCGGCGATGCGGGAGGACTTTTTGGCGACGGCGGCGAGGCCCTTTTCACGAAGAAAATCGATGGCCTTATCCATATCGCCGTCGGTTTCCGTCAGAGCTTTTTTACAGTCAAGCATGCCGCATCCGGTGGTCTCCCGGAGGGCCTTGACATCAAGAGCGGTAAACGGCATTTATTTTTCCTCCCCTTCCGTCTCTGCGTCGGTTTCGTCGATCTTTTCCTGCGCGGCCGGCGTCATCTGCTCGCCCTGATGGCCTTCGATAATCGCGTCGGCCATGGTTCCTGCGATCAGTTTGACGGCGCGGATGGCGTCGTCATTGCCCGGGATCAGATAGTCGATCTCGTCCGGGTCGCAGTTCGTGTCCACGATCGCGACGATCGGGATACCCAGTTTACGGGCTTCGGCGACGGCGATCTTCTCTTTTCTGGAGTCGACGATGAAGAGTGCGCCCGGAAGACGATCCATGTCCTCGATGCCGCCGAGATACTTCTCGAGCTTCTCGATTTCAAGGGTCAACTTGCTGGCTTCTTTTTTAGTCAGGCGCTCGAACGTGCCGTCCTCTTCCATTTTGCGGAGCTGAGTCAGGCGGGCGATACGGCTGCGGATGGTTTTGAAGTTGGTGAGCATACCGCCGAGCCAACGGGCATTGACATAATAAGCGCCGGCTCTTTCGGCTTCTTCACGGATGGAATCGGCGGCCTGCTTCTTGGTGCCGACAAAGAGAATGGACTTGCCGTCCGCAGAGAGATCGCGGACGAACATATAAGCCTCTTCAATTTTCTTGACGGTCTTTTGCAGGTCGATGATGTAGATGCCGTTGCGCTCGGTAAAGATATAGGGCGCCATTTTCGGGTTCCAGCGGCGGGTCTGATGGCCAAAATGGACACCGGCCTCAAGCAGCTGTTTCATGGATACGACAGACATTGGATTTTTCCTCCTTTTGTTATTCCTCCACCCCACGCATCTCGAAAGAGCGGCCATTTCTGGTACATCGCCGGAACGATTGTGGGATGTGCGGATTTGCTTTGCGGAAACGGATTGCGATTCCGCAGCTTTTTGATTATATCACGGGACGTTTTTCATTGCAAGATTTTTCTATATTATTTTTTTCTTTATGGGGATTTGAAAAAGCTCGCAAAGAAGCCTTTCTTCTTCGGTTCTCGGATCACGTCCGAGCGGATCAGGATGGTATCCCGCCCGATGGACTCCACCTTTTCCCAACCGATCAGGATCTCCTCCTCCCTGCCCAGCAACCCGAAAAACCGGAGTCTTCCGCCGATCACCAAAGCCAGCACTTTTTCGCTTTCCGTATCGACCAGCATGTCGTCGATGTAACCGAAACTTGCGCCGTCGTTGAGGTTGATGACCTCCTTCGCGCGCAGTTCCTGCATGCGGATTCTCGTATACATTCCCCCTTTGGGAAAATCTATTCCGTTCAGAGAAAAAATCTGTCTGTCCGCTCATGCTCAAGCCGTTTTTCTTCGTGCTCAGAAAACCCGTTTCGGCGTTTCCCGATGGGTTTGGCTATGGCTCGTCCATCCGCCTCTCCATGCTCGATTGGGCCGAGCCGTCCCCAAAAACAGTCTCGCGGCAAAGGCTCCGGCATTCGGCATAGAAGATACGGCGGCTCCCGGGGAACAGCCGCCCGTATCTGCGGAGCATCCGTATTTCGGCCGGCAAAACCAGAGTGGATCCTCCCTGCTCTCTCCCCAACTCCATAGGCTTTCCCGGTTTTTTTCATGAATTTCTTTTCCCGAAAGACAGACGCTTTTTTATGGATTTTTTCTTTATGCGTGCGGCTACTTTTGAAGAAAATATTCTTATATCCGCGATTGACAAAATTTCACTCACGCAAAAGTGCATAGGGCTTTCCACTTTCGGACATGCTCATTTCGCAAGTATTTTTTGAGCGGGTGGTGCGGAAATGTATTACGGAAAAGTGGAAATCTGCGGCATCAATACTTCCCGGTTGCCCGTGCTCAAAGAATCGGAAAAAATGGACCTTTTGCGGAAAATCAAAGAGGGGGATTCCTCCGCCCGCGAGCAGATGATCAGCGGAAACCTCCGCCTCGTGCTCAGCGTTGTGCAGAAATTCACGGGGCGCGGAGAGAACCCCGACGACCTGTTCCAAGTCGGCTGTATCGGCTTAATCAAGGCGATCGACCACTTCGATCCGGGGCTCGACGTGCGCTTCAGCACCTACGGTGTGCCGATGATCGTCGGGGAAATTCGCCGGTTTTTGCGGGACAACAACGCGGTTCGCGTCAGCCGTTCCATGCGCGACACGGCCTATCGCGCCATGCAGGTCAAAGAGGATTACCTCAGCAAAAAGGGCCGGGAGCCGACCATGGATGAGATCGCACAGGAGCTCGGCATGGCACGGGAACAGGTGGTCATCGCGCTCGAATCCATTGTCGAGCCGGTTTCGCTTTACGAGCCGGTCTATTCCGACAGCGGCGACACGATTTACATGCTCGACCAGATCGGTGACAAAGAATGCGAGACCGGATGGCTCGAGGAGATCGCGCTCAAGGAGGCCATGAGCAACCTCTCTCCGCGCGAAAAGAAAATCCTTGCGCTGCGTTTCTTTTCCGGGAAAACCCAGATGGAGGTCGCCTCCGAAATCCACATCAGCCAAGCACAGGTCTCCCGGCTGGAAAAGGGCGCCCTCGATAAAATCAAAAAGCAGCTCTGACGGACGGCCCCGCGAACAAACGGCCCGCCGCATGGATGACCGCCTGACGTCATTTTTCTCTTTACGATCGGATTTATCCCGGCGGCGGACCTGACAATGGTAAAAACCAGCAAAAAAAAGACCGGCGCTCCTCGAATATCGGGGATCTCCGGTCTTTTTCTTTTTAGAAAATAAAGGATACCGTAAAATTCAAATACGGGCGAAACACCGGACCGCGGCGGCTGGGCGAGCTAAAAAAGACGAGCGGCCGTACTTTTTCCCGAAAATAAAATTACCGTTCTGCACCCCGCTTTTCCCGTCGAAAGGCCCGTCACTCTCCGTAGCCGAAAGGATTTTTGCTCTGCCAGTTCCAGCAGTCCCGGCACATGTCCGCAAGCGAGCGTTCGACCTTCCAACCAAGCTCTTCGACGCTCTTATCCGGCGAGGCATAAAAGATATCCAGATCGCCCGGACGGCGCGGCTCGATCTTATAGGGAATCCTGACGCCGCTCGCCTTTTCAAAGGCGGAGACCACTTCGAGAACGCTGTGGCCGCACCCGGTGCCGAGATTGAAGGCGGACTCGCCCGGATGATGGTCCATGTATTCCATCGCGGTGAGATGGCCTTTCGCGAGATCGACAACATGGATATAGTCCCGCACACCGGTGCCGTCCGGCGTCTGATAATCGCCGCCCCAGACGTTGAGATACGGGTACTGCCCGACGGCCACCCGGCAGATGTAGGGCATCAGGTTGTTGGGAATCCCTCTCGGATCCTCCCCGATCAGCCCGCTCTCGTGGGCGCCGACCGGATTGAAATACCTCAGCAGCATGACCGACCACTCCGGATCCGCCTTTGCGGTATCCCGGAGAATCTGCTCGACCATGTATTTCGACCAGCTGTACGGATTTGTGCAGTTGCCGCGCGGGGACGTTTCACGGATCGGCAGTTCTTTGCCGATGTCGTACACGGTCGCCGAGGAGGAGAAGAGAATTTTCTTCACCGCGTGCGCGCGCATCGACTCGCAGAGCGTGATGGCCGCGCCGAGGTTGTTGTCGTAATATTCGAGCGGCATCGAAACGGATTCCCCCACCGCCTTAAGCCCGGCGAAGTGGAGGACGGCGTCGATGCGGTTTTCCTCAAAGATACGGTCCAAGGCCGGACGGTCTCTGAGGTCGATCCGATAAAATTTGACAGGCTTCCCGGTGATCTGCCGCACCCTGTTTCCCGCCTCCGCGGAGCTGTTGGAGAGGTTGTCCGCAACGACCACTTCCCTGCCCGCGTTCAGAAGCTCCACGCAGGTGTGGCTTTCGATATAGCCCATCCCTCCGGTCACAAGAATCGACATAATTCGGCCTCCCATCCCGTCTGATCCGTTGAATCTCTGCCGAAAACATGGTATCATGAATTTGGACTTATTGCAACGCAAAAATGTCTCGGATGAAGAAGGTGGCTCTTTTGCGTCTCCATGGAATCGGGTTTGAAGTCCGGTATTCGCCGGCGCTGGAACCCGACTTTATGCCCATTCTGAAATTCAATCGGGCTTATCTGGAAAAAGCCTCCGTTCCGCTCGGGATCGCCCTGATGCGCCCGGACGGACAGACTTTTTGCTATGAGACAAAACTCCGCGGCACGCCGGAATCCTCTGAGGCGGACCGCTTTTATGTCGACCGCCTTGTTAAATCCCTGCTCTGGATGAAAGGTGGCTCGCGGCTTCTTGTGCGCGGCAGCGAAGAGATCTGCGAATCCCTAAAAGCCGCCTATGCGGAGAACGGCAGCCGCGCCTTTGATGCGAACTTCATGGCCGGAATTTACGGGCAGCCTTTTGAAGTTGTCTCCTGCGAGAATCTGCCGGAGGAAAAACTCGTCTCCCTGCCCGTCGGCGGGCATTTTGACGGGTGCCGGATCGGATTCGACGCGGGCGGCTCGGACCGGAAAGTCTCCGCCGTCATCGACGGCCGGCCCGTCTATTCGGAGGAGATCGTCTGGAATCCGAAGGAAAATCCGGACCCAGATTATCATTTTCGCGGGATCGTCGCGGCGCTCAAAACAGCCGCCTTCAAAATGCCCCGGGTCGACGCGGTCGGCATCTCCTCCGCCGGCGTTTTTATCGGCAACCGCACAGTATTTGCCTCCCTGTTCCGCAGTGTGCCGAAAGCGCTTTTTGAAAGCAAGGTAAGGGATATCTATCCGCGGGCAGTGAAGGAGATCGGGGACATGCCGGTCACGGTCTGCAACGACGGAGATGTCTCCGCGCTCGCGGGCGCCATGAATCTTGGGCGGAACAACCTGCTCGCCGTCACGATGGGTACGAGCGAGGCGGGCGGCTACATCGACGCATCCGGAGGCCTCACCGGCTGGCTGAACGAACTGGCGACCATGCCGGTGGACCTCAATCCGCAAAACGGCCCGGACGGCCGGAGCGGGGATGTCGGCTGCGGCTCCCGCTATTTCAGTCAGGAGACCGTGATCCGACTCGCACCGGCCGTGGGAATTCGGTTCAGGGGATCCCTTTCCCCGGCGGAAAAGCTCCGGGAGGTGCAATGCCTGCTCGCGGAGGGACATACCGGGGCAAAACGGATTTACGAATCCATCGGCGCCTTCCTCGGTCACTCTCTCGCCTATTACTATGACCTTTACGGGTGCGGCACCATCCTGCTGATGGGGCGCGTCGTCTCCGGAATGGGCGGCGAAATCGCCCTTAAAAAAGCGAACGAGGTGCTCGCCGGGGAATATCCGGAGACGGCGGAGAGGCTCTCCGTGATTCTGCCGGACGAGACCTCGCGCAGGGTCGGACAGTCGGTCGCGGCGGCGAGCCTCTAAATTCTCTTTCACAACCGTTTTGGCCGTGTGGATTCCGAGGCGGATGTTTTTTTCCCGGTCTGTCCGCTCCATTTCAAAGACGAGTCCTCGCGCAGGGTCGGACGGTCGGTCGCGGCGGCGAGCTTTCAAGCCGCCGGGCGGCTGGGTTTCAAAAGTGAAAGCTTGCAAAACTTCATGCTAAAATTTTTTCCGCCTGTTATTTTTGCCGGTGAAACAACAAATACTATTTTCGCTCAGGTTTCCATTATTTTTTTCTCATTTTTCATTGACAGCATCCGTTTCCCGCCTTATGATGAATTAGATTCCAGAAATGTTTCTAAACGGCCTGAAACCGCCCAAGAACATGAAACCAGAATCATCCCGCACGGAACAACCTTTTATAATGGTACCGGATATCAAGATGATTGTTTCTGCTTATGAAAAAACCGCCATGACCCAAAATCATGACGGTTCTTTTTTATTCCGTTTTCTGAATCAGGATCTCCGAGGCACGCATGCCCTCCGTCTCCAAAACGGTGAAACGCATTCCGCTGTGGATGAAACTGTCTCCCTTTTCCGGAACCTTGCCCAGCTCATCCATCACCCAGCCGCTGACCGTTGCGGAATCGACCCGTTCTTCCAGACCGAGATATTCAAACATCTCCTCCGGATCGGCGCCGCCGGAAATGTGATAGCCGTCCTCTTTCTTCACAAAATCCTCGATCACTTCGTCGTGCTCATCCCAGATTTCGCCGACCAGTTCCTCGAGAATATCCTCCATCGTGACGACGCCGAAGGTCCCGCCGAATTCGTCCGTCACAATGGCCATATGGCATTTCGCCTTCTGCAACAGCTTGAGCAGGACTCCAATTTTCATCGTACAGGGCACAAAAAGCGGCTGCTGGAGGATCTTCTCCAACGTGAGATCCGGGTCCTCCGTCATCCGGTGAAAATCTATTTGGTGGATAAACCCGACGATGTCGTCGATGCTTTCCCGGTAGACCGGCAGACGTGAATAGCCGGATTCAAAGAAGACCTTCTCGATCTCCTCCTTGGTGGCGTCGAGCGGAACCGCGGCCAGATCGACGCGCGGCGTCGCGATGTCGGCGGCATCCTGATCGTTAAACTCCAGTGCGGAACGGATGAGTTCGCTCTCTTGACTGCCGATGCCGCCCTCCTCCTCCGCCACCTCGACGATGTTCATCAGCTCTTCCCCGGTCATCCCGCGCTGATCCCCGCCGCTGACGAGCTTGGAGATGAATTTTTTCCACATCGAAAAGATCCAGTTGACCGGCGTCAGCAGGAGCATAATTCCATGAAGGATCGGCGCGGAGAATTTGGTAAACGTCTCCGGATATTCCTTAGCCAGACTTTTCGGCGTGATCTCGCCGAAAAGCAGCACCAGCACCGTCATCACGACCGTGGAGACCGTCGCGCCGGAATCGCCTATGTAGTTGACAAAAAAGACCGTGGCGATGGCCGTCAAAGCGATATTTACAATGTTGTTGCCGACGAGGATCGTGGAAAGGAGTTTATCGTAACTGTCGAGCAGCCGCAGCGCCAACGCGGCGTTTCCGTTTCCCTTGTCCGCCTCGATCTTCAATTTGGTCTGGCTTGCGGTATTGAAAGCGGTCTCCGTCGCAGAAAAATAAGCGGAAAACGTCAGCAGAACCAGCATGACCAAAATTGTTGTCGTGGTATCCATGAATAAAAAATCGACCTCCCGTTTTGTTTCAAAACGCAAAAAAGCATAACCTTTCCGTGAAGCGCAAAGGTCATGCCTCAAAAATTTTTATTTGCTGAGCACCCTCCGGGGTCTCCGTCATCCATAAAATAAGCCCTTTCCAGCGGTCCGGTCCTCGCTTGACCATTTTATTATACAAAAAAAGGAAAGCCCCGTCAAGAGGCTGCGTCTCTCAGAGGATGATGCCGCCGCCCAACACCTCGTCGCCGCGGTAAAGCACCGCGGACTGGCCCTTTGTGATGGCGCGCTGCGGCGTGAGAAACACCACGCGAACCGTGCCGTCCGGCAGCACCTCGGCGCAAGCTTCCGACGCCTTATGCGCATAACGGATCTTGCACTGCACCCGAAGCGGCTTCTCCGGCGCATGACCGGAAATCCAGTGAAAGCCGCCGGCCAGCAGTTCCCGGCCGAACAGCTCCTCGTTTTTGACAAGTAAAACTTTCCGGCTCGCCGGATCGATCCCGCCGACATAAAGCGGCTCCGGCAGAGAGAGACCGAGCCCTTTCCGCTGGCCGATCGTGTAATGCGCGACGCCCTTATGACGCCCGAGAACGCTCCCGTCCTCCGCCACGAAATCCCCGGGCTCCGAGCCGCAGCCGTGCCTCAGGAGGAATCCGCCGGTGTCGCCGTCCGGGATGAAACAGACATCCTGAGAATCCGGCTTCTCCGCGACCGGGATTTCGGCCTCCGCGGCGATCTGACGGATTTCGGCTTTTGTCCGCTCCCCCAACGGAAAAATGATGCGGGAAAGAAGTTCCCGCGTCAAATTATAAAGCACATAGCTCTGGTCCTTTTCCAAGGCGGCGGCGCGGAAGAGCCTGCCCTCCGCGATCCGGGCGTAGTGGCCGGTCGCGATCTTTTCGCAGCCCAGCTTCTCCGCTTCCGCGAGAAAGGCCGGAAATTTGATAAACCGGTTGCACCGGATACAGGGATTCGGCGTCCGCCCAGCCTCATATTCGGAGAGAAAATCGCCGACGACCTTCTCCGCAAACAGCTCCCGGAAATCGAACACATGGTGCGGGATGCCGAGAAAGTCCGCGACCTGTTTCGCGTCCTCGGCGGCGGCAAGCCCCGCATCGCCTTCATTCAGAAGGAAGGTCGCGCCCTCGATCTCCCATCCCTGATTTTTCAGAAAAAGAGCGGATACGGCGCTGTCAACCCCCCCGCTCATCGCAATCATGACCTTCATGCCGCCAGCAGCGTATAGATCCCGTACGCGATCGTCGGGAGCAGCATTGCAAGGATAAGGATAGCCACCATGATGCGCACCATTACTTTTTTTCCATTCATCGGAAATCCCTCCGTTACTAAATCACGCCGAAATCGGCGAGCGGCCAGAAGATAAAAATCGCCTTACCCATGATGTCCTCTTCGGAAATATACGGGTCGTCCCAATAGCGCGCATCCAGCGAGTCGCCGCGGTTGTCGCCGAAAAAGAGATAGCAACCCTCCGGCACCTCAAAGTCGCGGGAGACGCGGGAATCGGAGCTGACGTAGTCCTCTTCAAGCTTCTCCCCGTCGATATAGACGGAGCCGTTCTTTTTGACCTCAACTTCTTCTCCCGGCAGGCCGACGCAGCGTTTAAAGAGGATCTTGTCCAGTTCCTCCGAATAAAAGACGACCACGTCGCCGCGCCCGATGGAGGCCTCCGGATCCCGCACACGGACGGCAAGCGTCCAGTCTCCGGGATTCACGGTCGGCATCATCGAACCGGTCGGCACATAGGCGATGATGAAAAAATAATTAAAAAGCAGCACCGGAATGACGCAGTAAAACAGCAGCGCCTTGCACCAATCGATGATCTCTTTCTTTATTGCGGCCCGTTTTGCCGCCTTTTTTTCCGCAGAAACCGCATCGGCTTCCTGAATTTTTTCTTCCTGATTCTCTTCCATAAACTCCTCTTGTCTCATTCCAGAGTACCGAAACTGCCGATCGGCCATAGCACAAACAGCGCCTTACCCATCAGCTTGTCTTCGGAAATATAGGGTTCCTGCCAGTAGCGCGCATCCAGCGAATTGCCGCGGTTGTCTCCGAAAAAGAGATAGCAGCCCTCCGGCACCTCAAATACGCCCGAATAGTCGGAATCCGAGCTGACATAGGGCTCCGCCAGAAGGTCGCCGTCGATCCGGACGCTCCCGTCGGATCCGACCGTCACCGTCTCCCCCGGCAGACCGATGCAGCGCTTAATCAGCACCTTGCCCGTCTCGTCGGAACGGAAAACCAAAATATCCCCGCGTTCGATGTTCTCTTTGTAGAAAATCCGGGTGGAAAAGAGGGCGCTATGGGTCGGCAACGTCGGCCACATGGATTCGGTCGGTACAAAATTGATCATAAAGATAAATTTGAGAAGGACAAAAAGTACCAACGCCTCCGTTCCCAGCGGAAGCACCCATTCCCGGAAAAAGCTTTTCATTGTCAGCGGCTCCGGCGGTTCCATCTGTTTTTTGATCTTTTCATGGCCGCTCTTCAGCAAGATGATCCCTCCGGCATAAAAATCCGCACCCTTATTATAGGTCTGTGATTTTTTTATTATATCACAAATCCGCGTGTTGGCAAGCGGCCTCTTATTTTTTAAAGAACCATCCCATGCCCGAAAGAAAGGAATAGAACGGCGTACGCGGCGGCATACTAAATCAGAATGCTGTACCGCGGGAGAGATCTTCATGTATATCGTGCTTTTCCGTACCATTATCATCTACATTTTAATTATTATCTGCCTCCGCATCATGGGAAAACGCCAGCTCGGCGAACTGCAGCCCTCCGAATTCGTCATCGCCATCCTGATTTCCAACATCGCGACTATCTCCATCGAGGATACGGATATTCCGCTGCTCTCCGCCATCGTGCCGATCGTCACGCTGATGAGCTCCGAGGTGCTGCTCTCCGCCGTCGCGATGAAAAGCAACAAGGCGCAGGTCGTCATCTCCGGAAACCCGGTGGTGATCATCCGCAACGGAACGATCGATCAGGCGCGGATGCGGGAACTGCGCTTTTCCATCGAGGACCTGATGAGCCAACTCCGCATCAACGGCATCTTCGACATCCGGGAGGTGGGCTGGGCGATTGTGGAGACAAACGGCAAGCTGACCGTCTATCCAAAATATTACGCGCGCCCCGTCACGGCGGAGATGCTCGCCCTGCCCGCCAAGGCAAACGAAAACACGCCCCCGCTGGTAGTCATCAGCGACGGCGTGCTCATGCCGGAAACTTTGGAAATCTGCGGCCTCGGCCAAGCTTGGCTGGACCGCGTGCTCAAAGAAAATCAGGTCACGCCGGAAAAGGTATTCCTGATGACCTGCGACTCGTCGGAAACATATTATCTTGTAAAAAAGGAGACCGATCCGAAATGGGAAGAGTAGCGCTCGCAGCGGCTCTGCTGGCCGTGATGGTCGGCATGAGCGGCTGGGGCCTTCATACCCTCGAAAATAACAAGGACATTCTCCTTTCCGAAATGGAGGAATTGTCGGTGCTGGCGGAGGAGGGTGACAATAAAAAAACTGCGGAGGCCGCCGCCATCCTTACGGCCGACTGGATTGAACGACACCGCACGCTCTGCCGGATCGTCCGCCATACCCAGCTTGACCAAGTTACCCTCGCCGTTGCGAGACTGGAAAAGCTGGCGGAACATGGCGATATCGGCGAGCTGACTGCGGAAATCGACCGCTGTAAAATTCTTTTGGATGACATTTATGACTCCGAGTTACCGCTCTTCCGAAATATCGTGTGACGGCCTTTTTCTCCGGCCGAAACACCTCGTATTCGATTTTTTCGGGATGAAACCCTCACTTTGCCGGCGGATCATGTCTCCCTTCTATTTTCTAATCGTTGGCCGCAAGAAAATCTTCCAACACGTCGTGAAGATGAACCGGGCTGACGGAGTTTCGGAGGCAGAGCTCTGCGAAACGCTTCGCCAGCCCTTGATTAATTGAAATATCGGGAAAATAAACCACCTCTTTTTCTTCTTCCATAAAAGCAACTCCCCAAACTTTTGCGCTGATTCCGTCCTCTGTAACGATTGTCCTTTCCCTCAAACGATAATTCATGAAACCGCCGCCTACTCATCGAAGTGTTTTCATTTTAACATTCGTTCATGTCGTTTTTTGTCGAATTAAGTACAAATATTTATCTTGCACAATATTTTTTATTTTATTTAGGATAAAGTGTATAATTTATTCTCTTCTTTCTCTTTTTCAGTAGAAATTTTTCTTTTTCACAAAAAGAAAGGCCCGTGGGCGTTCCCCATGGGTCTTTTTGTATCCAATTTCCGGATAAGGAACCCCCGGCTATGAAAGATCGACCGCGGCAAGGGCGCTTTCCGGACCGGCTTACTCGACGGCGAGTCTGATATTGACGTCGATGGAGCCCTTGCTCTCCTCCGTCTCCGGGTCGAAGCCCTCAAAAACGGCGACTCCCTGATAGGTGCCCGGATCAAGCGGAGTATCCAGCGTATCGGAAAGAATATATTGGCCGGGCTTCAGGTAGCCGGTTTGGTAGATCTGTTTCTCGCCGACGGTAATGGTAACGGTCATCAGCAGCACATTTTTGCCCGGATTCTCGATCTTCAGCGTAGCGGTGTTGTCTTTGACCTTGATCTCCTCCGCGATGGAATACGAGAGCGTGGCGGCGTCGTTGCGCTTTCCGGAATCGGACTCCCCGGAGAGCGAGCCGCTGACGGCCATTTCGTCCGCCTCGACCCAAGGATACTCATCCTCCGACACGTCGCTTTCGGTAAAATACGGGATCGTCCACGCCGCCGCCACGGCAACAATCACAAACAGGATCGTCACCAGCAGGGGCGCGGAACTGTTTTTTCGTTTATATCCGGCCATTCGGACCTTCCTCCAGTTTCCAAAGAAAGAATAACGAAAATAGTATATCAGAGAACTTGTTTTTTGGCAAATCCTTGCATTGCATCCATCGCCTTTTTCAAGTAAAATATTGGCAGGGTACTTTTTAAATGTTTGAAAGGATGGGGATTCCATGAGTGAACTCAGAGGAGCCTGCCTGATCGGGCAGTCCGGCGGACCCACTTCCGTTATCAATTCCAGCGCATACGGAATGATGAAAACCGCATTGGAGACTCGCTGCATCACCCGTGTCCTTGCCGCCCGCCATGGCATTAAAGGCGTACTATCCGACGATATCGTCGATATGGGAAAAGAAGATCCGGCCGAACTGGAGCTTTTTCTGAATACGCCTTCCTCCCTGATCGGAAGCTGTCGGTATAAAATGAAGAGCCCGGAAGAGGACGATACGGATTACCGCCGCATTCTTGAAATCTTTAAAAAATATGACGTCCGCTATTTCTTTTACAACGGCGGCAACGACAGCATGGACACCTGCAACAAGATCTTCCTGTATATGCAGAGCTCCGGCTGGGAGTGCCGGGTGATCGGCGTTCCGAAGACCATCGACAACGACCTTGTCTGCACCGATCACTGCCCCGGTTTCGGCTCCGCGGCCAAATATATCGCCACCTCCGTCGCCGAGGTTATCAGGGACGCCGAAGTATATGATAAAGAGACGCTTGTCGTCATCGAGACCATGGGCCGCCACGCAGGATGGCTCGCCGCGGCCTCCTCCCTTGCCTCCATTTCCGGAAGGGGGCCCGCTCTCGTCTATCTGCCGGAAGTGACGTTTGACCTTGAAACATTTTTCCGCGATGTCGACGCCTACCGCAGGGAACATCTACACACCGTGATCGTCGCCTCCGAGGGTATCCACGACGCGGGAGGCAGGTTTATCAGCGAATACGGCAGCGACCTTGCCAAAAATATCGATTCCTTCGGACACCGCCAGCTCGGCGGACTTGCGGCCACGCTCGCTCAGTTTCTTCACGGCCATACCGGTGCCAAGGTCCGCGGCATCGAGTTCTCCCTGCTTCAGAGATGCAGCGCGCACTGCGCATCCAAGACCGACATCGAAGAAGCGTTTCTTGCGGGAAAGGCCGCCGTGGAGGCAGCCGTCGCCGGCGCTACCGGAAAAATGGTCGCGTTCGCACGTCCGGAATCCGGCGAATACCGCTGTATCACAAAACTGATCGATCTCACCGGCGTCGCCAACGCGGAAAAGACCGTTCCGCGCGAATGGATCAACGAGGCCGGAAACGGCATGCTTCAGCCATATTTCGATTATGCGCTCCCGCTCATCCAAGGAGCACCGGAAAATATAACCGAAAACGGCATGCCGAAATATCCGAAACTGAAATGGATTCATGCCTGATCTCGCCATACCGGGACCCGTTAAAATCCACCGAGCCGCCGAGACACTCTTTCGCATGACGATTTGCCGGACATCTTCGGGATTTCCCGGAGATAAACACCGGACCACATATTCTTAAGAAATAAAAAAGCCTCCGCCTGTTCTTAAAGAACGGACGGAGGCTTTCCTTATTCCGAATATCATTTTGTATGCATGTCACTCGGGCTGTTTCCGGTAGGAGACGCCCTCCAGATCGAGCAGAAACTCCTTTTTCTCAAGTCCGCCGCCGTAGCCGGTCAGTTTTCCCGAGGCGCCGAGCACCCGGTGGCAGGGGATCACGATCGAGACGGGGTTATGGTGACAGGCCGAGCCGACGGCCCTCGCGGCACCGGGTTTCCCGACGGCCGCAGCGATCTCCCCGTAAGTTTTCGCCTCGCCGTAAGGGATCTCCCTTAGCGCATTCCAGACGGCCTTCTGAAACACCGTCCCCTCCGTCCGGACCGGAAGATCAAAGTCCCTCCTCTTTCCGGAAAAATACATCTGAAGCTGCCGTTCCGTCTCTTTGAGCACGGCAGAATCGTTTGAGTACGCCTCCGTTTCTTTTTCGCGCACAAAGTCGAGCTCCGTCAGAAAGCCGTCCTGATCGGCCGCTCTGATCAGGCCGATAGGCGTTTCCAGATACATCACGTTCATCATTTTAGCTCCACAATGGTCACGCCGGTTTCCCCCTCGCCATAGACGCCGAGGCGGTAAGTCCGGACCGATTTATTTTTCTTCAGCGCCTGCTGGACGCCCGCACGGAGCGCGCCGGTGCCTTTGCCGTGAATGATCGAGACGGTCTTGAAATTCATCAAGACACATTCGTCGATGAAGCGGTCGAGCTCGAGCAGGGCGCTTTCCACATCCATGCCGCGCAGATCGAGTTCGGAGGCCGCCGCCCGTCGGGAGGCGCTTTCGATGGTCTTGGTGACGCTCCCGCCGCCGAGGGTCGTCTTTTTCGCCCTGTTTTCGACGAGCCGTAGCTCGCTGATATTCACTTTCGTCTTGACGATACCGGTCTGCACGGTGCAGTAGCCCGCGCCGTCCGGATCGCTGAGCACGGTTCCCTCCTTGGTCAGGCCGTTGATGCGCACCGTATCGCCGCGTTTCAGCGCCCGCGGCAGGACATAGCCGTCGTCGCGGTTCATCACCGGATCGGCGATATCCTGAATTTTCTTCATGCCGTCCTTCATCTGTGCCCTTGCACGCGAGGCCATGTCGACGGCGTTTTCGGCGTTGACCTGCTTTTTGGTGTCGTTGATCTCGTCGACCAGCTTCTGGGCCTCGTAACGGGCCTTTTCCATCACTTTTTTCGCCGCGAGGCGGGCCTGCTCCATCTCCTTCTCCCGGTCGGCCTCAAACTGTGCCTTCTGCTTCTCGGCCTCTTTCTTGATGCGCTCGGCTTCCGCCCGGAAAACGACCGCCTTGGCCTTTTCCTCCTCGACTTCGCGGCGGCTGTTTTCGAGCTTCGTCACAACCTCCTCGAAACGGATATTTTCTCCGTTGATGAAATCCTTTGCCCGCTCGACGACGGAGGAATCCATGCCGAGGCGCTCGGAGATCGCGAAGGCGTTGCTCCGGCCCGGGACGCCGATCAGTAGCTTGTAGGTCGGGGAAAGCGTCTGCACATCAAATTCACAGCAGGCGTTCTCGACGCGCGGTGTCTGGAGGGCGTAGACCTTGATCTCGGGAAAGTGCGTCGTGGCCGCGAGTTTGGCGCCATAGAGTTTGAGCCGCTCAATGATCGCAATCGCGAGAGCCGCGCCCTCCGTTGGGTCGGTGCCCGCGCCGAGTTCGTCGAGCAACACAAGACTCCGGTCGTCGGCCTCGGCCAGAATATGGATCGTATTATAAATATGAGAGGAAAACGTGGAAAGGTTTTGTTCGATGCTCTGTTCGTCGCCGATGTCGGCAAAGATAGAACCGAAGACGGAGACGGAGCTGGATTCTCCGGCCGGAATCATCAGGCCGCACATGGTCATCAGCGTCAACAGGCCGAGCGTTTTAAGAGCGACGGTCTTGCCGCCGGTATTCGGGCCGGTGATGACGAGCACGTCGAAATCCTTGCCAATCGAAATATCCACCGGGACGATCTTTTTGGCGTCGATCAGCGGATGGCGGGCGCGGACCAGCTTGATGATGCCGTCGTCGGTCAGGGACGGGACGTTCGCATCCATCGCGTCGGCGAGGCGCGCCTTCGCAAAATAGTAATCCAGCTCGATCAGCGCGGAGTAATCGGCGGTCAGCCTGTCCGCATCCGCGCCGACCTCCTGCGAGAGATTGTAAAGAATCCGGCGGATCTCCTCCTGCTCCTTCGCTTTCAGCACGCGGGTCTCGTTGTTTTCCTCGACGACGGAGGCCGGTTCGATGAAGATCGTCGCGCCGGACCCGGAGGTGTCGTGCACCATACCCTTGACCTCCGCGCGATATTCGGATTTGACCGGGATACAGTAGCGGCCGTCCCGCATGGTGACGATCGGATCCTGCAAAAATTTGGCGTAGGTCTGGGAATGGATCATGTGATCGAGCGACTCCCGGACCTTCGCCTGCGAATTCTTGATCTTCCGGCGGATGTCGGCGAGCTCCGGACTCGCGGTGTCGCTGATCTCCTCCTCCGAGACGACGACGAAGCCGATTTTTTCCTCCAGCGCGCGGTTCGGCGACAGGCTCTCGAAGAGCGGATCGAGCGTGGTCGTCTCGTCCTTATCGGAATTGCCGCGGAACGCCTTCATTTCGCGCAGGGCGGCAAGAAACCGCTCCACATCCAAAAACTCCGTTAGCGTCAGTACCGCGCCCATCTGTGCCCGGCGCAGCGTTCCGCAGACGTTCTTCAGCCCGCGAAGGGACGGCGCCCCGTATTCATTATTCAGTCTATGCGCGTCGGCTGTGAAGCCCATCTGCCGCGAAACTTCGCGCAGCGTCGTTGCGGGCTCGGTATTGAGCGCCATCGTCCGGCTGTCCTCACATCCGGCGAGATCGGCGAGCTTCTCTAAAATCTTGTCCAGCTCCAGCGCATGGTAATGTCTGTTTTCAGTCATGTTTGATTTCCCCCGATGACGAAAAACGGCGTTCTCCCAACGCCATTTTCTATGTATTCATCCCCTCGATGCCTTTCAGGAAATCGAGGGTTTTGTAAGTTCGTTCCATTCTGCAAATCGTATACTGCTCCGCAGCCGCCGCAAGTTCCTTGAGCGCCTCCCCGCCGACTGTAAAGGAAAACAGCTTTTCATCCGGCGCATAGGCGATATGGCGCGCCGCAAAGAAGGCGCTTTTTGAGAGCGGCAGTCTCCCCGGCTCCGCTTCCGGCATACAGTCGCCGCAGCAGACCTTGCCCTCCTCCGGCGAAAACCAGAAGAACTCCTTTTCGTACTCGCCGCATTCGCTGCACGCGACGAGATCGGGCCGGAAGCCGGAGATGCTCATCAGGCGCAGTTCGTAGATCGCTTTGAGCTGCTCGGGCGGGCGCTTTTTGTTCTCCAACATATAAAGGGTGTTGAGCGTCAGCCGCAGAATCTCCTCCGAAGGCTCCTCGGCCGGAATACAACTCATGGCAAGTTCACTGAAATAGCTCGCATACGAAAGGCTCATGAGATCCTCGCGGATGCCAAAGAAAAGTTCTTTCGGTTCGGCGCTGTCGACGGTGCATTTATCCCGGTTCCGAAACAGGACAAACTCGGCATAACACAGCGGCGACGCACAGCAGGAAAAGCGATTTTTGAGTTTCGAGGCGCCGCCGGCATAGGCCGTCACAATGCCGGCATCCTTTGTCAGGATGGTCAGCAGCTTATCGCTCTCTTTATAATCCTGTGTCCTGAGAATCAGGCCCTCCGTCTTGATCTGCACGCTTGATCTCCACATCCTCCGCGAGCGCCGGCTTAATCATGGTGGTGTCGCTTTTCCCTACTTCTTCGGCGAGCGCGGGTTTAATTTCCCCATTGTTGTATTTGGCATGAAGGCTCTTGTCCTTCGAGGCGCTGTAATGGATATAATCCGAAACCTTTCCGGTTTTAAAGAAATTGTCCCAACTGTTGTTTTCCATGGATTTTCCCTCCGAATCGCAAATTTGTTCAAAAACAGTGTATGTCTTTTTCACTTCGCTATGTGAGGGAAAATCCGTTAATTCAAAAAGTCGGCCCCGGGCGTCTGTGAAAATGCAAAATCCGCGGCCTATGAGCCGGTGCCTCATTTTATTTTATGACGACGTTTCGTGTGGGCTTGACGAAGCCAAAATCCCGGCCCTCGGCCGGAAAACACGAAACTCGCAACACTTTTATCAGTACTGCGGTATATCACCCGGCACCCTGTTTCGTTTATGACGACGTTTTGCGTGGTTCCGCCGAAGGCGGAATCCGGGCCGTGCTTTTCGGCCCGGAAATGCAAAACTCGCAACACTTTTATCAGTACTGCGGTATATCACCCGGCACCCTGTTTCGTTTATGACGACGTTTTGCGTGGTTCCGCCGAAGGCGGAATCCGGGCCGTGCTTTTCGGCCCGGAAATGCAAAACTCGCAGCATATGATCCGGCACTCCGGAACATATGCTATTTCTCTGTGAATCCGAAATTGCGCAGAAGGCCCTCGCGGTTGCGCCAGTCCTCTTTCACCTTCACCCAAAGCTGAAGGTTGACCTTGCAGGCGAGGAAGCGTTCCAGCTCCTCACGGGCCTCGATACCGATTTTTTTGAGCATGGCGCCTTTCTTGCCAATAATGATGCCTTTGTGGCTATCCTTTTCGCAGTAAATCGTGGCCTCAATGTCGATAAGCTCCTTGTCCTCCCGCTCTTTCATGCTCTCGATGCCGACCGCGATGCCGTGCGGCACCTCGTCGGAGAGATCGGTCAGCAGCTTTTCGCGGATCAACTCCGCCGCGACGGCCCTTTCCGGCATGTCGGTGAGGATGTCGTCCTCAAAAAAATGCGGGCCGGGCTGAGCATATTTGCCGATTTCCTCAAGCAAAATGTCGAGGCCGTCGCCCGTCAGCGCGGAGATCGGAACCACCTGATCGAAATCAAATTCTTTGGAGAAAGCGGCGATCTTCGCGAGCATGGCCTCTTTATTTTGCAGGAGATCGATCTTGTTGATGCAGAGAATCGCCGGCAGGCCCTGATCCCTGAAACGCTGCATCAGGTCAAGTTCCGCTTTAGCGATTTCCCCCAGCGGCTCCGTGACGAGCACCGCAAGATCCACATCCGCCACGGATTCGCCGACCTGTTTCACCATGTACTCGGCGAGCTTGCTGCGCGGCTGGTGCAGGCCGGGCGTATCCAGAAAGACAAGTTGCAGCGGGCCTTTGGTGAGAACGCCGGTGATCCGCGTACGGGTCGTCTGGGGCTTCGCCGAAACGGCAGCGACCTTTTCGCCGAGAAACGCATTCAGTAAAGAGCTTTTTCCGACATTCGGCCGGCCGACGATGGCGACAAACGCGCCTTTGGTTTCTTCCATCCGATGAAAAATCCTTTCTTTGCCGAAAAATCCTTCCGGCCTCATGTCCTCCGGTTTCGCGGCGGCTTATTCTTCCTCCACGTCCACATAGGAGGCGTCCCGCTGAAGGCCGAGCTTCGCAAGAACGGTCTCCTCGCGCTCCCTCATGCGGACCTGCTCCAGCCCGCCGTCCACATGGTCGTATCCCAGCAGATGCAGCACGGAATGGACGGTCAGATAGGCGACCTCACGCTGGAGGGAATGGCCATAGAGATCGGCCTGTTCCTCGGCCTTCTGCATGCAGAGGACGACGTCGCCGAGCATCAGGGCGCCGGTCTCCGGGTTATGATCGTAGTTTCCGTTCTCGCCGAGCGGGAAGGAGAGCACATCCGTGACGGCATCCACTCTGCGAAATTCCGCGTTGAGCTGCCGGATCTCCTCCTTCGAGACAAAGCTGAGGCTGATCTCCGCCGTCTCCGGGAAGCCCTCGGTCTGGAGAGTGGCCTCACAGCAGCGCCGGATCAGTAACCGTATTCCGGTTGGGATTTTAACTTCCTTCTGCCGATTTGAGATGATAACTTTTGCGAGTGCCATTCTCTTTATTTCTCCCTTCGTCATACTTCTCGTAAGCCCTGATGATATTCTGTACGAGCCGGTGGCGCACGACGTCCCGCTCGGTGAATTTGATAAATCCGATGTCTTCGACGCCTTTGAGCACCTTGACCGCCTCAATCAGGCCGCTGCGCTTGATGATCGGCAGGTCGATCTGCGTGATGTCGCCGTTGACAACGATCTTTGAATTATATCCAAGGCGCGTCAGAAACATCTTCATCTGCTCGGGCGTGGTGTTCTGGGCCTCGTCGAGGATGATGAAGGAGTCGTCCAGCGTGCGGCCGCGCATATAAGCGAGCGGCGCGACCTCGATGTTACCCTTCTCCACAAACCTCTGGTAATTCTCCGGCCCCACCATCTCAAACAGGGCGTCGTAAAGCGGCCGCAGATAAGGGTCGACTTTATTTTGAAGATCGCCCGGCAGGAAACCGAGCTTCTCTCCGGCCTCCACCGCAGGGCGCGTCAAAATGATGCGGTTGACCTCCTGCCCCCGGAACGCGCGGACCGCCATGGCCACGGCGAGATATGTTTTTCCTGTGCCGGCCGGCCCGACGGCCATCGTGATCGTATTGTTGCGGATGGTGTCGACATAGGCTTTCTGCGCGAGCGTCTTTGCCTTGATCGGCCGGCCTTTCGCCGTGATGCAGATGCAGTCCCCGGAAAACTCCCGGATCTTCTCCTCCCTGCCCTCCGAAACAAGCGTCATGACGTAGCGAATGTTCTGATCCGTCAGCTGCTCGCCCTGCTCAATCAGGGAAAGCAACCCCTGCACGGCGCGGACGGCTGGAGCAACATTCTCCGGCTCTCCGGTCACCTTGACCTGCGTGCCCCGACAGACAATCGCGACGTTATATTCTTTCTCCAGCAGCCGGACATTTTCGTCGAAGCTCCCAAACAGCTCCACCGCATGCTCCATCCGGTCGATATCGACAATTTGTTCCGTTTTCTTTTCTCCCTTTCGGAAAGGATGCGCATCCGCATGATCCCGTAAATTTATTTATTTAATTATAACAGAAATATTCTTTCTTTTCTATATCATTTTAATTTACAAATGCAAAAATATGACGCCTTCCGTAGGAAATCCCGGCATCCGCAATCCGGGATTTTTTGCCGCTTTTTCGTCGATCCGCGGCGTCGGAATCGGGAAATATCTTTCCCCGCCCGACCCGGATCTTTCGGAAATTCTCAAAAAAAGCCGGCAGGTCGTCAAACCCGCCGGCGGAAAAGCGATCCAAATTATGCAATCACGCGGCTCCAGTCGAACGGATCCTCAAGGCGGCCCCACTGAATCCCGGTGAGGGTATCGTAGAGCTTCTGGGTCAGCGCGCCGATCTCGCCGTTGTTGACGACGGCCTTTTGTCCTTTATAATAGAGCTCTCCGACTGGAGAGATGACCGCCGCGGTGCCGGTGCCGAAGGCCTCCTCCAGCTTTCCGGCGGCGGAGGCAGCCATCAGATCGTCGATGGCGAGGTTCTCCTCGCGGACGGTGTAGCCCCATTTCTTCAGCAGCTTGAGGCAGGAGTCACGGGTGATGCCCGGCAGAACGGAGCCCTCGCACGGAGCGGTCCAGATCTCACCGTTAATCTTGAACATCATATTCATGGCGCCGACTTCCTCAACATACTTTCTGTTGACGCCGTCGAGCCAAAGGACCTGATGATAGCCAAGCGCCTCGGCCTTTCTCTGCGCGGCAAGGGAGCCCGCATAGTTGCCGCCGCATTTGGCAAAGCCCGTACCGCCGCGGACCGCGCGGACATATTCGTCTTCCACATAAATTTTAACCGGTGCAAGTCCGGTTTCATAATAGGCGCCGACCGGGCTGAGCACGATGATAAACATATAGCTTTTCGCCGGATGGACGCCGACGGAGCTCTCCGTTGCAAAGATGAACGGACGGATATAAAGGGAAGTATCCGGCTCGGACGGGACCCAGTCCTTTTCGATCTTGACCAATTCCTCGACGGCCTGTACGAAATCGTCGATCGGCACCTGCGCCATGCAGAGGCGGTCGTTGGAATTCCACATGCGCTTCGCATTCATTTCCGGACGGAACAGACGGATGTGATTCTCCGTATCCCGATAGGCTTTCAGCCCTTCAAACGTCTCCTGAGCATAATGGAGCACCATGCACGCCGGATCCATCGGAATCGGCGCATAGGGCACAATTCGGGCGTCATGCCAGCCGATATCCTGATCCCAGTTATACAAAAACATGTGATCGGTAAAATATTTTCCGAAACCGAGGGCCTTCTGATCGGGTTTTTCCTTCAGTTTTGTCGCTCTTTCGATACGGATTTCCATTCTTTCACCCCAAATTCCCAAAAAATATATTAAAGAACATTATACCACCGGACTTAAGAAATACAATGATTTTTCTGATGCACGGCACGATTCGTTTTTTTGCTTCATAGAATGGACTGAGAAAAAGGAGGTATTTTTATGCCCATTATTTACTTAAGCCCCTCCACACAGGAAGCCAACCAATATGTCAGCGGCGGCACGGAAGAATATTGGATGAACAAGCTGGCCGACAATCTGGTGCCGTGGCTGCGTTCTTCCGGCATCCGCTACGTCCGCAACACGCCTGAGATGACCGCGGGATCCTCCCTGCGCGCCTCCAACGAAGGAACCTACGACCTGCATATTGCGCTCCACTCCAATGCCTCTCCAGAAGGCAAATATGGTACAAACCGCGGCATCATCGTGTTTTATGCGCCGGGCAGCACCAGAGGAAAACAGATGGCCGAGATCTTCGCCAAAAACCTGCGTACCATCTACCCCCTGCCCGATCAGGTAAAGACCATGCCCACCACCAATCTCGGCGAAGTGACCAAGACAAGGGCGCCCGCCAACCTGCTGGAGCTCGGCTATCACGACAACGCGCAGGACGCGGCATGGATCACCGGAAACCTTCCGGAAATCGCAGAAAACCTCGCTCTGTCGCTGACGGAATATTTCGGCATCCCGCTGATCTCCCCTCAGCCGGAACGCACCGGCCGGGTCAAGCTGCACAGCGGCAATCTCAATATCCGCAGCAAGCCGAATCTAAGCGCCCCCGTGCTGATTCTTGCTCCGAACGGCGCCATGCTCACGGTGCTCGGCGAATGGAACGGCTGGTATCTCGTCAATTACGACGGCACCATCGGCTATGCCAAAAAAGAATATATTTTGGTTGCATGAAAGTTGCCATTTCTAAAAATTCAGATTTCTCTTGATTATCTTTTCAAATCGGGATAAGATGAAAGAAGAATGGAAATCAGGAGGCTATGAATGATGTCCGTATCCGAACCGATTCTGCTTGAAACATCCGTCCGCCATGTTCACCTTTCCAAGGAGCATTTGAAAGTGCTGTTCGGCAACTCCGAAGATGTGCTCCACAGCAAACGTGCCCTCTCCCAGCCGGGACAGTTCGCTTGTTATGAGAAAGTCGACGTCGTCGGGCCGAAGCGCACGCTCTCCGGCCTCACCATCGTCGGTCCGGCCCGCAGCCAGACCCAAGTGGAGCTCTCCATCTCCGATGCCCGCGCCGTCGGCCTCGATCCGCCGGTACGCCTCTCCGGAGATCTCGAAGGCAGCGCCCCCTGTAAGATCATCGGACCCTGCGGCGAGATCGAGCTCAAAGAAGGCGTCATCATCATGCAACGGCATATCCATATGACGCCGGCGGATGCGGAACATTTTGGCCGCAAAAACAACGAGCTGGTCTCCATCCGCGTGGAGAGCCCGACCCGTTCCCTGACCTTTGACGACGTCATCATCCGTGTCAGCACGAGCGCAGGGCTCGCCATCCATATCGATACCGACGAGTCCAACGCGGCAGGAGGCACCGCCACCACCGCCGTGATCGTGGACGCTCGCCGGGAGGAAGAGGATGCCGCTCCGGAATACGATTTCAGTTTACAGGAATAATCCGCTCACCGATACATAGCTTCTCAGGGGCCACATCCGGCTGCTGCGACGAGTTTTCGTGTGCGCGAAGCAACACCGACGGCCATTTTGTCCGGGATCGAATATTCCGGTTCCGTTTACGGAATGCCGGTCCGGCTCTTGGACCGGCAGGGAATATTCGCAGCCCTTTTAGGGCGGTTTTAGGCTAATCGTACGACGAGTTTTCGTGTGCGCGAAGCACACCGACGGCCTGCTTTTGGCCGTCGAGAAAACTCGCAGCCCTTTTAGGGCGGTATAAAAAAGAAAGGAACTAAAAAATGAGTGAATTGGACACGCTGCGCCGGGAATGCCTCGACTGCCGGAAGTGCGGCCTGTGCGAAACCAGGAACAACGTGGTCTTCGGTACGGGGAATCCGAATGCAAGGGTGATGTTTATCGGCGAAGGCCCCGGCGAACAGGAGGACCTGACCGGCCAGCCTTTCGTCGGGCGTGGCGGTATACTTCTGGACAAGATGCTGGCGGCGGTGGATCTCTCGCGGGATAAAAATATTTACATAGCAAATATGGTCAAATGCCGCCCTCCGAAAAACCGTGATCCGGAGGAGGAAGAGGTTCAGGCCTGCCGCGCGTGGCTGCGGGAACAGATCCGTCTGATCGACCCGAAATTGATCGTCTGCCTCGGCAGGATCGCGGCGTTTCGTTTCATTGGGCCGGATTTTCGCGTCACAAAGGAACATGGGCAGTGGAAAGAGGTCGACGGCCGGCTCGTGATGGGTACTTTCCGCCCTGCCGCCCTGCTGCGCAACCCGCATCAGAAACCGGAAGGCATGGAGGATTTTTTCGCTCTCGAAGAAAAAATCCGGGAGGTCTGTCCGGAAACCTACGAATGATTCTCATCGTTTCAAGCTTCAGTGGCTCGCCAAAAGCGGTCTGCTCAAGACCCGAGACTTGCTTCACAAAACATTAAAAAAGGGGAAGCGCCGTTCCGCTTCCCCTTTTTTTGAAATCAATCCTGTGAAAAAAGATATTTTTTGCTTTCGGCGCATAGCTTTTTTGCGGTGATGCTTATGAATTCCTGCGAAACCGCAGCGGCAGTGACGGCGCTGGCCATCCTCCTCCATCAGAATCTTTCGTCTGAGGCGGCAGCCTATCTGTCGGCCGTCCTTGTCTCGATCGGCGACCAACTGACCCTTCTGGCGGCCGCGGAGGCCTGCTTTGAGCAAAAGGAATAATTTTTCCCCTTCGACCGGAATCCGCCGTTTTAAAGAAAAGCCCGTTCCGCCGTGCCCCATTCTCCGGCGCCAAAAATCTCTTCGCTGTCTCCGGTCTCGTGCTTATGATCTTTCCGGCGCAAAGAGAATTTCCCCGGTCGCCGTCGGCTTCACGCCCATGATTTCCCCTCATTTTCCGATGCAAAAAGAATCCAAAACGGAAAAAGACCTCCGCCGAAAAGCAGGGGTCTTTTTTTAATATGTAGGAGCAGTGGAAAGCGCGCCGGATTCTTATCGGAACCGATCAGCGTTTCTTTCCCAGAAGAATAAAAACGAGAATACCGAGCGCGGAAAAAACCGCGACGCCGATGACGATGAATAGCAAGGTACGATTGCCGCCGGTATCGGGATTGAGCGGCACCGCACAAGCGTTTATCACGCCGGCCAGGAGCAGAATCAGAGTCTCATACAGAGCGAAAAACCGTTTTTTCATAGCTCTCCTTTCCGGGGTATGCAGATACTCCCAAACGCAGTTCCATTTTACAGGATATACGCCTCGTTGTCAAACCTCCGCCGAAAAAACGGCCTGTTTTTTTGCCGTGTGCGGCACGGGATTTTCGCTTCCTCTTCAGCGGACGCCTCCGGCCTTCTTTCGCCGCAAAGAAAGACAGGCCGGTTTTTCTCCGGCCTTATTTTTATTCATAAAAAATTTACCCGCCTTTCGTCTGCGCGGCCGGGACTCATGCCCCTTTGAACCGGCCGTGCGGACGAACCCCCGGATGATGCCCGGCAGGACCTGGATCGGCAAAAGAGAGACTCTTTTAAAGAACCTGAATTCGGAAGGCGGTGGTCTGCGGCGGAATGCTCATCGTCTGAAAATTGGCATGCGTGATTTGAACCCACTGCCCGGGTCGCAGGGAACCCAGTTGGATCCGGTTGCCGTTTCGGTTCAGAATCACCGTATCGTCCGTGACGATGAACCTTTTCTGCCGGTTGATGTCGTTGGGATTCCCTGTCACGAGCATGTGATTCCGGGTATCTACGCCGGCTACCCGGTCCGTTGTCGTGACGCTCGGAGGGAGAGGCGGGGATGGAGGACCCGGCGGGGATGGCGGAGACGGTGGGAACGGTTGGATGGGGAAAAGCGGTGGGATTGGAATTGAGGTGTTTTGCAGAACGGTGATGCGAAACGCATTTGTCTGAGGCGGGATGCTTCTGGTCATGGCCGGGGAAAAAAAGGCGTTGACCCACATGCCGGGACGGATATCGGATAAGCGGACCGTGCGGCCGAATTGGTTTGTGATGATGGTATTTCTCCCGACATTTAATCTCAAAAGCTCGATCATTGTCAGATTGTTCGGCGCTATGACCGCGTAGGAGACCAACAGGTAGCCGGTTCTCCCATCCCTTGTGGACACATCCTCGACAAAGGCGTTGTTGATCTGCCAGACATTGCCGCGGCGCACCATCGTTCCTCTGGCTTCTGCGTTTATGTTGGCCATTTACATGATTCACTCCTTTTTATCTAAAAAGAGGACGGGTTGTTCGGTAGAAGCGTGTTTTCTTTAGAAAACATTTAAAATTGAAATTAGAACGGAGCTTCCGGAATCCGATGTTTCCAATAAAATCATTCGATTCCGTTTTATTATATCGTACCGCCGTCCCCGGTGTGACACGCCCGGGGACTCGCCGAGCATTCGGTTCCCACCAACAGGTTTTTGCCCAGCCGAATGCGGATGCCGACACAGGCAAAAAAAGTGGCTCCCCACAAAGTGAGGAACGCGGAGGACGATGTTCCATCGCAGTCCTTTCAAGCGTTTGTCGGCATACGGATGTCTGAAAAGGCAAAGGAAGTTCACGTCCTCGTAGCGAAGCAATTTTAAAAAGCGGTGTCGCTTCCGGTATCCCCTTAAAAATAAAAAGACCAAACGCCGCATCATTAAGCGACGTTTGGCTCAGTCTGCTGGAGCGGATAACGGGAATCGAACCCGCCTATCCGGCTTGGGAAGCCGGTGTTCTACCAATGAACTATATCCGCGATTTCCCGTCTATTATGCACGAAGAAAGGTCAAATGTCAAGGTTAAACCCCGGCAAAATCTTCGTCGATTTTGCGGCAGGAGAGCGCGCCGTCCCAGTCGCAGAAGACCCGATCGCCGCGGGAAAGCCCGCCGGAAAGAATCTGTTCCGAGAGCGGATCTTCCACATTGTCGCGCAGAAATTTTTTCATCGGGCGGGCGCCGTTTTCCTTTTCCGAGCAGAGCTTTGCCATCGCCTCGACGAGATTGGACGAAAAAGAGGCGTCGATGCCGGAAGCGGACAGGCGCTCCCGGAGACCGGAAAGCATCTTATGGGCGATCTGCTCCGCAACACGGTAGCCAATCTTGTCAAACGGCACGACCTCGTCGAGCCGGTTAAGGAACTCCGGACGAAACGCGGCCCGGAGCTCGGCCATCACGGCCGGCCTTACGGCATCCGGCACGGTACCGGCCTTATTCGTCACGGAAAAGCCCATGGGACCGGAGTTGAGGATCGCCTTCGCGCCGACATTGGAAGTCAGGATCATCACGCAGTTGCGGAAATCCACCTTCCGTCCGTGGGAATCGGTCAGGCGCCCCTCGTCGAGGAGCTGGAGCAGCAGATTGAGCACATCCGGATGCGCCTTTTCGATCTCGTCGAACAGGACGACCGAATAGGGCCGCCGCCGGATCTTCTCCGTCAGGCCGCCGGCATCGTCGTAGCCGACGTATCCCGGCGGCGAGCCGATCAGCTTCGCCACCGAGCCCGGCTCCGCATATTCCGTCATGTCGAGCGAGATCAGCGACTCCTCCGTCCCGAAAAGCGCCTCCGCGAGCGCCTTCGTCAGCTCCGTCTTGCCGACGCCGGCCGGTCCGACAAAGAGAAACGACCCGATCGGGCGCTTCGGCTCGCGCAGGCCCGCGCGGTTTCTTCGGATGGCCCTTGCCACGGCGGAAACGGCTCTCTCCTGCCCCGCGACACGGCGGTGAATTGTCTCCTCCAGCCTCATGAGCATGGCACTTTCGTCCTCAGTGAAGCGGCCGGCGTCGATCCCCGTGCTCAAAGAAAGAACCGCTGCGATGTCCTCCGCCGTCACCTCCGGAAGACAACCGCTCTCCTCGCGGCAAGGCTTCATCCCCGCGCGGGAGCAGGCCTCGTCCATCAGGTCGATGGCCTTATCCGGGAGACGATGCTCCGGCAGATAGCGAATGGAGAGCTTTACCGCCGCCTCCACCGCCTCCTTGGTGACGCAGACGTGATGGAAGGTTTCATATCGTTCCTTTAACCCGTTGAGAATGGAGATTGCCGCCGCCTCGTCCGGCTCAGGCACCATCACGCTCTGGAAACGCCGCTCAAGCGCCTGATCCTTTTCAATGAAACGGCGGTATTCCTCCGTGGTGGTGGCGCCGATCAGCTGAAATTCCCCGCGGGCAAGCTGCGGTTTGAGCAGATTGGAGGCGTCCACCGCCCCCTCGGCCGCGCCGGTTCCGATCAGGGTATGAATTTCGTCGATAAAAATGATGACATTCCCCGAATGGGCAACCTCGTCCATCACGGATTTCATGCGCTCTTCGAAATCGCCGCGGTATTTCGCGCCCGCGACCATCAGCGGCAGATCCAGCGCAATGACCCGTTTCTGACGGAGCGCCTCCGGCACGTCTCCGGCGACGATCTTCTGCGCCAGCCCTTCCGCAATCGCGGTCTTGCCGACGCCGGCGTCCCCGATCAGACAGGGATTGTTCTTGATCCGCCGGGCAAGGATCTGGACCACCCGGGCCAGCTCCTTCTCCCTGCCGATCACCGGATCGAGCCGGCGTTCCTTCGCGAGCCGCGTGAGATCCCGCCCGAATTTATCGAGATTCGGCGTGCGGGTCTGCTTCTGCTGCTTTTTGGTCTGATATTCGGTCAGTTCGGCCGTGATGCCGCTGAGTTCCCGCATAAGCCCCTCCAAATCACAGTCGGTCTGCTTCAGAAAACGAAAGGCGTAGCTGTCCTGTTCTTTGAGAATGGAAAGAAGAATCTGTTCCGTATCCGCCTGTAAAAGGCCGGAGAGCTTCGCCTCCATCAGCGCGTTCTCCAGAATGCGGCGCGCTTTCGGAGTGAAGTTTTCCGGGGAAAGCTCGGTTCGGGAGCCGCGACCGACCGTCTCCAGCAGCTTTGCGGTGATGACCTCGCAGCTCGCGCCGCTTCTCCGCACCTGCGCATAGACCATGATGCTGCCCTCCCGCAAAAGGCCGCAAAGCAGATGCTCGCTGCCCACATAGGTATGGCCCAGCGAACATGCCTGCGCGATGGCCGCATTGACGGCGTTGTTGGCTTTTTGGGTGAATCCGGTAAATTTAAACATGAGATCCTCCGCATGCAATTCCTTTTTCTGAAATTAATATTGGTCCGACACGGTTCATTATACGACAAATCCGTTCCTACTTTCTGGAAATCGCAAAAAAAGCCGAAAAAAAGAGGCGGCTTCCGTCGTCTCTCTCCTTCTAATGAAGATTATTCCGGGATGCTCGAAATGACTTTTTTGAGCAGTCGCCCGACCTTTTCAAAATCCATGGCCGGAATATAATACTGCTCCAGCCGGTCGTGCTCATCCCGTGCCTCCTTCATACAGGAGGCGGCCTCCCGAATCAACTCCGTGACGGCCCGCAGGGTGAAGCGGATGCGGAATTTATGCGCGGCAAGGCGCTCTTTATTGGTGAAGCGCCGTGCGTGGATCACGCGGTAGGGCGTGACCTCCGGTTGGTGGCGTTTGTTGGACGTCAAAAAGGCAAGCCCCAGTTCCGGGATCAGGATATGTTCGTATTTGCTGTCCGGGAAAAGCGTGCAGCGGCAGGAAATGATGTTCTGACCGGCATCCAGCGCGAGCCTGCGCACGGCCGCCATGAACAGTTTCGAGACGGCGCCGCAGTCGTCCTCAATGACATAGATTTTCCGGCAGAGCAGACGCACGGTGCTGCTCCAGAACCAGACGCCGTCCGCCGTCACGGCACTGAGAAAGCGCTGTTCTTCCTTTCCTGGGCCGGGACGTTTTTTCCGTGAAAATTCCGCGGCGCAGATCCTCGCCGCACAGGCAAGCACTTTTTCCTGAGAGATACAGGCGTTTGCGATGGCGAGGACCTCGTTCATCAGGTCCCCGGCCGCCGCAAGGTAGCTGATCGCCCGCATCTGCAGCGCATGGCACGCCCGAAACTCTCCGATAATTTCCGCCCTGGATGCTTTGAGCATATGTTCATCCCAACAGTTTCCGATCGGCACCAGCGTCTCGCAGGCACCGGGATACTGCGGCTCCATCATATGCGGCGGCGTCGCGTCCAGCATGGAGATTCCAAGCTCCGGCGCGAGGACGCCGTCCAGAGAGCGCAGATCCGACGAGCAGTAAATCAGCTCGGGTCTCGCCCCTCTCCGGACCAGCTCCGCAGCAAACTCTTTCATAAATGTGGATTTTCCGGAACCCGGTCCACCTTTTAATAAATAACAGGCCCGGTCGTTTTCATAATCCGGGACCTGATCAAATCGGGAAACAAATCCCCGGGGCGTATTGGCTCCGAGGAAAAAGCGCGGCAGTTTTTCCGTTTCTGTCACAGGAATTCCTCCTTCCGTCAGTTCAGCTTATGCGAAACCCGCTTCGGGCGTCACTTCTCTGATGACAAAAGGGGCAAAACATGATACAATGACCCTATCGGAAATCTGTAACTTCAGGCGGTGAGGTAAGATGAAAAAATGCGCGGCGCTGATCCTGATTCTATGCGTCCTGCTCTCCGGATGTTCCGGCCGGAAAGCCACCGTGGAAGGCCTGAATGAGCTTGGAAAAGATGAGGAAACAACTGTCGTGATTACGCCGGATTCCGGTACGTCGGAGGCCTCCGAGTCCTCCGCGGAGACGGAGCTTTCCTCCGCCGAAGAAGAATCCTCCGCGGAATCCGCCGAAAGCTCCTCCGCCGGGACTTCCGAATTGGAATCCGCTTCGGGCGGCGGTTCGGAACCGGAATCCTCCGCGCCCGAACCATCGGGCGCCGGGGAAAGTTCCTCCATATCGGAATCCTCGGCTTCCTCCGGCTGGGATACGGCCGACGCCGACGGCTATGCGAAGGACTTCGGCACGCTGATCAATAATCTTCGGACGAGCAACGGCCTCTCCGCGCTCGAATATGTAACGGATCTGGAGGACCCCGCCTTCGAACGGCTGACCGAGATCGAGCAGTCTTTCAGCCACACGCGGCCCGACGGCAGAAACTGCTATACGGTCATGGACGATTACGGCATCTCCTATCAGGCCTTCGGGGAAAACCTCGCCCTCAACTATTCCACCGCGCAGGATGTGTTCGACGCCTGGATGAGCTCCCCCGGCCACTATGCCAACATGATCCGCGCGGACTTCACCGGATATTATCTTATTTCCGGGTCGTCCGGCGGCTCTCAATACTGGGTACTTCTGCTGGTCGCATAATTTATCCATAGGAAAAGAGCTTCCCCCGGATGGGAAAGCTCTTTTTTGCTTTGGTCAGAAGGTTTCCTTTCGGCCAGTTTCGGAATCCCGCATTGATGCGACGAAATCCTGCATTTCCCGTTTGGAACCGATACTGTGAACCATCGTGATCATGCGTTCCCGTTCTGCATCAGAAAGGGAGGCGAAATGCTTGAGCGCCTTCTGATCCTGTGCCAAAGCCATGCCGAGGCCGAGCGGTACATCTCCCGCCCCATTGTTTTCGCTCATTCTATCTTCACCTCGTTCATAGTTTTGCCGGGTCGGGACCGATTATGCACCCGGCAAGGTTTTCCGGCGGGCGGCACGATCCGTAAAAAGAGCGACCGGTACGCAGAGCAGGCACCAAAAGAAAGAATAGAGCGGACAGATCTGGCCGAGGAAATTTCCGGGTACGGCGGAATAATCCCAGACATGCAGGCGCAACATCCGGTTGAAAATCAGCCCGAACGCCAGCTCCACGCCGGTGACGACGCCTCCGCCCGCCGCGGACCGCACCAAGAGGGAAAATCCCCGGAGCCTATGAAACAGTCCGGTCAGCAAAAGCAGCGACATGCCGCCGGCCGCAGCCATGCTCCAGTGCGTCCTGCCGCGCCAGAGGAGCTCCAGCAGGCAGTAGCCCGCCGCGCCGGAGCAAAAAAGAAGAGATCGTTTTCCGATTTTTTTCATATTCAACACCGAACTTAGATTTCCCGCTGAAGCGCCAATTATCAAAAGGCGGACCTGTTCGGCTTCGAATTTTGTCTTACAAAGAATTTACAGAAATTTCATTGTAGATTTTACGTTTTTCCATTATAATAAGACAATTGAGAAGTAAGGAGATGATATCATGGAAGTAGATATCACGGCGCTGCAGTCGAAAAAAGTTTTTATCATCGATATGGACGGCGTCATCTATCACGGCAACCGCATCATTCCGCATGTGGCGGAATTTGTTGACTGGCTGCAATCCAACAAGAAAGAGTTTTTATTCCTGACCAACAGCTCGGAACGCTCCCCTCGGGAACTTTCCCAGAAGCTGGAACGGATGGGGCTTCGCGTCGACGAAAAGCATTTTTATACCAGCGCGCTCGCGACGGCCTCTTTCCTCAAAAGCCAGCATGACCACGGCTCCGTCTATGTGATCGGCGAGCCGGGCCTGACCTTCGCCCTCTATGAGGCGGGCTTCAGCATGAACGACGTCAACCCGGACTATGTGGTGTTCGGAGAGACAAAATCCGTCAACTATGAAAAAATTGAGCGCGCCGTCAAGCTCGTTCAGAACGGCGCAAAGCTCATTGGCACCAACAGCGACCTCACCGCGCCGACGGAGAACGGCTTTGTCCCAGCCTGCCGCGCCCTGATCGCGCCGATTGAACTGACCACCCAGAAACAGGCCTACTTCGTCGGCAAACCGAACCCTCTGATGATGCGGCACGGACTTAACAAACTCGGCCGCCGGGAAGAGGATGCCGTCATCATCGGCGACCGGATGGATACGGACATGATCGCCGGCATCGAGAGTGAGATGGACACCGTGCTTGTCCTCTCCGGCGTCAGCACGATGGAGACGGTCGATCAGTTCGCCTATCGCCCCAAATATATTCTGCCGGATGTGGGCGCCATCGCCGGCATCACCGACTGAGCAAGAGGATATTTTATGCCGAAACAAGTTTGGAAACCCTCGACCCTGCTGACCCCTACGCCTGCGGCCCTCGTCACCTGCGGTACCATGGAACACCCGAATGTGCTGACGGTCGCGTGGACGGGCATCGTCTGCTCCACGCCGGCCATGACCTATGTCTCGATCCGGCCGGAGCGGTTTTCCCACCATCTGATTCAGGAATCCGGTGAATTCGTCATCAACGTCACCACCGCCGAGCTTGTGCGCGCCGCGGATTTCTGCGGCTGCCGCTCCGGCGAGGATACCGATAAATTCGCCGAAATCGGGCTGACTCCGATCCCCGCCTCGCAGGTTGCGCCGCCGCTGATTGAGGAGAGCCCCGTCTCCCTCGAATGCCGGGTTGTCGAGGTAAAACACCTCGGTTCCCACGACCTGTTTCTTGCGGAGATCGTCGCCGTAGATGTGGACGACACCTGCGTCGAGAGCGACGGAAAACTGAATCTGCGGAAGTGCGGCATCGTCTTTTACTCCCATGGGGAATATTTCGGCCAGGGCAAAAAACTCGGCCAGATGGGCTATTCCGTTCGCAAAAAGCGCCCGAAAAATCCGGGCCGGGGTTCCGTGGAACGTCCGCAGAAGCCCGCAGACACACAGCGGCCCGCAAAGGCGCAAAAGCCCGCGAACGCGCAGAAATCTATGAAAGCGCCGAAACCTGTGAAGTCGCCGGCCGAAAACAAGAACTCCTTCCCGACCGAATTCCGAAACGGCAAACCGGTCTTTAAAAGGCAGGAAAAACGGAAATAAAAAAAACGGGGGTCTGTTTTGGAAACGGGCCTCCGGTTTTTTCTCCGGCTTTCATCCGTCCCGATTTAACGAGGCGGAAGATATGAAACAGAAAGGCCGGAATGCGTCTAAAAGCGGGTTTCAGCTTTCTCTTTGGCTCTGAGCGTCTCGTTTTATATAGAAAAGAAAATAGGAACCATGGAAACCGGGAGTATGTTTAAAAAACAGATTCCCGGCTTTTTTTCGTCCGGCCAAGTTCCCGCGCCGCCGTAGAATCCGGAATTTTCCTGAATCTGTGGAAGGCCGCGCGGTTCCGGACGGTGCCGGTCATAGGGATACGCCGGGCCGAAAGCGGAACGGCAAGGCATGAAAAGCACTGCCTTTCTCATACCTTTTTCTGCGGAAACGCGGCGTTTTGCCAAAGCGTTCCGGCAAAAAAAGGAGGCCCCCCATGAAAGAAAAAGGCTGGTTTCGGAGCATCTTCTGCGCCGTACTCACTGTTGCGGCCGCATCCGTGCTCATTCTGCGTTCCTCGGAAGCCGCGGCCGGGGCAAGATACGGCCTCTCCCTCTGCGCGGGCACGGTGATCCCGGCCGTTTTTCCTTTTATGGCGCTCTGCGTGTTCGCCTGCGAGAGCCCCGCCGCCCCGTTCTTCTCCAAGCTGCTCTCCCTGCCGGCAAGGCTCTTTCGCCTGCCGGGAAACTGCGGGGGTATTCTGCTCGCCTCGCTGATCGGCGGCTATCCTTCCGCAGCGAAATGCGCCGGCGATTATTACAAATTCGGGCTGATCGACCGGGAGACCGCCGAGCGCCTGCTGACCTTCTGCGTCAACGCGGGGCCTCCCTTCCTGCTCTTCGCCGTCGGGCAGGCGGCCTTCGGCAGCATCCGCACCGGGGCGTTCCTCTGGATCTCCCAGCTCGCCTCCTCCGCGGTGATCGGCCTCCTCGGCGCGCTCTTCGCGAAGAAGCCCGCGAGAACTTCCGATACGGGCCCGTTCTCCGGCAGGAGCGCCGCCTCCTCCGCCACGCATGCCGTAATCACCGCCGCGGACGCCTGTTTCACGATGTGCGCGTTCATCACGGCCGCCTGCGCGCTGACGGAGCTTTTCGATGCCGGAACGCTCTCCGGCCTTTTTCTGAAATACCCCGTCTCCCGCGTGCTCTTCGACGGGCTGTTTGAGGTCACTTCCGGCTGTACGGAGGCGGGTAGGCTCGGCGGAATGGTGGGCATCCTCGCGGCGGCCGGGATCGCCTCCTTCTCCGGTATCTCCGTCATCCTTCAGGTGGCGGGCATCCTTGAAGGCAGCGGGATTCGGCTCGGAAAATTTCTGCTCTCCCGGCCGTTCCATGGGGCGCTGACCGCGGCGTTCTGCTGGGTTCTGCTTCGGATGTTCCCGGAGGCGGTCGAAAGCGCCGTCTCTTTCGACGGGGTGACCGAGGCCGCCGTCTCCGCCTCCGCGCCCGCGGCGGTGAGCCTGCTGTGCATGATGGCGCTCTTTCTCGTGGCGGCCGTACCAGAAAGAGAGGCGGGAAAACCCGTCTTCGTCTCTCTTCTGGCGAAATATTCAAAAAAACGACATGGAAATCCCAACCGCACTCTGATATAATAGAGACGGTTAAAAGATAGGGGCAAAACCCCGGAAAGGCCGGTGAATCGATGAGAACGTTTTTTGACAGGAACATTGAGCACCGCTGCGAATACTGCACGGAGGGATGGCTCTCCTCCGACGGCAAAAACGTGCTTTGCAGAAAAAGGGGCGTGGTCGCCCCGGGATATTCTTGTTCTGCATTCCGGTATGACCCGCTGCTCCGCATACCGAAAATCCCCGCGCCGATCCGGGAGACCTACAGCCCGGAGGACTTTCAGCTCTGAGGGGATCTCCCCTCTTTTTTACGAAAACCCGGAGGACATCTATGAAACATGGTCTGATCGCTTTTGCTGCGGCAATGCTGCTGCTGACCGCCCTTGCCGTTCCCGCCTTCGCGGAGACGGACAGTGTGGAAAATCTGTTTCTCCTGCAGTATGACGATGATGTCTCTGAAAAGGAGGCTCTTGCCTACGCCATAAACAACGGTTTCTCTCAGGTGGTTCTGGAAGATTTCCCCGCCGGTGCGGCCGGAGATTTCTGCAATGCCGCCGCGGAGGTGGATGTGGGCGTCTTTATCCGACAGAGCGGCGACACCGAAATCCAAACGAGCACCGCGGAATCTCCCGCTTTTTCCGGCGTACTGGTCGATTGGACCGGGGACGCTTTCGAGACGATGACCGCGCTCTCCTCCGCCGCCGGCGAATACGGCGCCGCCGGAGTCTGGTTCGGAGACTCGGTTTCCGACCTGCCGGAAGATCTCGCCGCCTCGGTGGAACAATGGCGGGAAAACGGAATCTGCGGCTGGGTCTTCGCGGAGATCGACCGCTCGGTCTACTCCGAAACCGGCTACTCGGACGAACTGACTGCGTGGATCTCGATTGCCGGAGAGACGCCGCTTGTGACGGTAAACGACCTTGGCCGGGTGCTCATGCCGGTCGTCTCCGGCGATTTCTACGGGGACGAGACCGAACTCTGTTATCAATATGTCGCCGACCGGATGCTGGGCGTTTGGGGCTTCGCCGTCGACGACTATACTGCCCTTCAGCGTAACGCCTACGGCAGCGCCTCCTCTCTGCTCGCGGAATTCGGCTCCGAGACGCTCTTTGACGTCAGCGAGTGCCTTGCGATCTCTTCCGACTTCGACATCACCCGCCCCGTAAACTATGACGTGACCTTCAGCGGCTCGAAATATACGATCATGGGCACCTCCGACCCGGACCTTCCTCTTTATATGGACGGTACGGAGATCGAACGGATCAGCACGACCGGTCTCTTCACCGTCAACGTGCCGCTCGACTATAAAACGAATACCTTCGTCTTTTCACAGGACGGAAAAAGCATCACCGTGACGATCCGGAAACCCTCCTCCGATACGGTCTCCACCATCAGCAAGATCACCTCCTGCTCCCCTTCCGCCGACCTGATCGTGACCGAGGGCGAGGAGATCACGCTCTCCTGTATCGCGCCGAGCGGCGGCACGGTCACTGCGACCGTCGACGGCCAGACCGTTCAATTAACCCAAGCCGCGGCGACCGCCTACGACGGCGTTCCGGCGACCTTTAAAAAGACCTTTACCTTTATCGGGTGCGGCGATTACCCGGCCGGAGAGACCTCTGAGGCGGGTACGGTCGTCTTTACGCTCACGTATAACGGCAGCACCTCCACGAAAGAGAGCGCCGGAAACGTCTACGTCAGCGACGGCACCACGCCGGTCCTTGTCCGCGTGATCAACGACAACGCCGGCATCGAACCGGAGGCGGAGGATTCCGGTGCCTACCTCACCACGCTGCGGAAAGGCTGCACCGACGAAGTGCTGGATTCCACCGACAGCTGGTATCTGCTCTCCTGCGGCGGATATGTCAAGAAGGCGCATGTCGAGGTTGTGACCGGCGCGGCGGAGCTCGACAACTCCGTCTCCTCCGCCGTCTACACGGATGGAGGAAATTATGAGGCGGTTACGCTCTCCTGCTCCGTACTGCCGGCCTACGAGGCGGAATTCTACGGCCGTTATCTGAAAGTGAAGCTCTATCACACGTCGATGGACTGCGACGTGACGGCGCTCAACGATTCCAGCCGCCTGTTCTTCCGTCTCCGCACGGAGACCGATGAGACGGACGGCAGCGTCACGCTATTTCTTTACTCGAGAGACCCGCTCTGGGGATACGACGTCAGCACGGACGAGGAGGCGAACACCCTGCGCATCGCGCTTAAACCGTATCCGACGCTCTCCGACGATCTGTCGAAGCCGCTTGAGGGCGTGACGATCGCGGTCGCCTCCGGACACGGGGGTGTCGATCCCGGCGCGCTGAGCATCATGGGCGAAAAGGGCGTCTATGAATCGGAGATCAACTATGCGACCTGCGCCGTTCTGGTGGACAAGCTCATGGAGCTCGGCGCCGACGTGACCTTCATCTATACGGGCGACGAGAAGCTGGATGCCGAAAGCCGGATGTCGCCGGCGCGCGACGTGATGGCAGACTTTTATATCTGCATCCATGCCAACTCCATCGTGGAGAGCGCGGACGCCAACCTCTACTGCGGCACGGAGGTCTATTATCATGAGGAGACCTCCCGGCGCTTCGCCGAACTGCTCGCCGCATACATCAGCACCGCTACCGGGCGCGACAATGAGGAGGCCCATCAGGATTACTATACCGTCACGCGGATGACCTACTGCCCCTCCGTGATGATCGAGGCGGGCTATGTTTCCAATCCGACGGATCTGGAGAGCCTGACCGATCCGATGATGATCGAGCGCACCGCATGGGCCATCGTCCGCGCGGTGACGGAGATGCTGGAATAAAGCGCTCCTACACATAGAATCAAGACGCGGTCCGAAGAAATCCTCCGGGCCGCGTTTTTCTGTCTATGGAAAAGCCGGATGCCGAAAAATCACCCCGGCGAAGAAAAATCGGAATCCCATAAAACAACCGCTTTAAAATTCGGAGGAACGGCGGCCCCCGGCATCATAAAATACGGCCCGTGGATTTTTTCCCACAGGCCGTGTTCGTTTATATCGGTTTCTTACACCGGACGAAACGGCCCATCACAATGCCCGTTTCATTCCGCAGATAGGAGGTTCCCGGTCGGGACCGTTCTTCGGAAAGCACCCGGCCGCATCTTCGCCGATTCTCACTTAAAATACATATAGAGCTGGCATTTGATCATGCCGTTATAGAGCTTGCGGCGGCGGTCGGCTTTCCGGCCGAAGAGCCGCTCGAATTCCTCGTCCGGCGAGATGACCGCGAGGCTCGCGCCGTCTCCGGCATGAAGAACCGTGCCGAGCGCCTTGTAAAGCTCTTCGGCGGCCTGAATATCCAAAAGACGCTCGCCGTAGGGCGGGTTGCAGAGAACGATCAGCCGGCCCTGCTCCGGCGGCTCCGGCTGGTGAAAATCATGGATGTCACCCTGTTTTGCCCGGATCCTTCCGGCGACGCCCGCATTCGCGGCGTTTTCCATTGTGAGCGCGACGGCCGCGGGATCGATGTCCCAGCCGTAGCCCATGAACGGCGCATCCTGCCGTACTTCCTCAAGGCAGAGGCCGCGCTGCTCCGCCCAGATTTCAGGCGGGAAGCAGCCCCACTGTTCCGCTGTAAAATGGCGGCGGATTCCCGGAGCAATATTGAGCGCCTTCAAAGCCGACTCGATCAGCAGCGTCCCTGAGCCGCACATCGGGTCGCAGACGACGCTGTCCGGATAGACGTGCGCAAGATCCGCGATGCCGGCGGCGATGGTCTCCTTGATCGGCGCTTCGACCGAGTTGACCCGGTAGCCGCGCTTATGCAGGCCGGTGCCGCTGGTGTCGAGCATCAGCATCACGCGGTCCTTCAGCAACATGAACTGCACCTGAAAAACCGACCCGGTCTCCTCAAACCAACTCTGGTGGTAAACGCCCTCCAGCCGCTTCACAATGGCCCGTTTGATGATGGCCTGACAGTCCGACATGCTGTAAAGCTGGCTCTTGACCGTGCGCCCCTTGACCGGGAAAGCGTCCTTCCGGGAGAGAAACTCCTCCCACGGAATGGCAAGCGTGCCCTGAAACAGTTCCTCGTACGTTCTTGCCTCGAAGGTGGAAAGTACGATCTGCACGCGCTCGGCCGTACGGAGGCGCAGGTTCGCCCGGGCGACATCCGCAAAGCTTCCGGTGAAGGAGACGCGGCCGTCCTCGGAGACGATATTTTCGGCGCCCATGCGTTTCATCTCGCCGGAGAGCACGCTCTCGAGGCCGAAGAGGCACGGGCAGGATATAGTCAACTCGTTCATGAATCAGTTCCCTTCCGATTGGTTCCCGTTGGGGACGTAGCGCGGCGGCTCCTTGATGCGGGACATCAGGTATGTATCCACATATTGCCCGTCCCGAAGGACCGCCATGCGCTTTCTGCCTTCGATTTCAAAGCCGAATTTTTGATAAAGATGGATGGCGCGGTCGTTGTCTACGTCGACTTCCAGCTCGATGCGCGTGAGCCCCAGCCAGTTGTCCGCCAAATCGATAATCTGCCGGAGCAGCGCCGTGCCGACGCCCTGATCCTGATAGTCCTTATGGACGCAGATGCCGAATTCCGCAGTGTGCGCGGTGCGGGGACGAGCTCCCTGCTCCATGCCGGCCATGCCGATGACTCTCTCACAGCCGCAGGCCTGTGGAACGACCGCGACGAATTCATAGTTATTTGGTCTCAGGTTATTGATAAAATTTTCCGACTGCTCGATGCGCTCGGAGGGTATCGCAAGCATGAAGCGCGCGGTCTCCGGCTGACGGCGGATGATATTGATGTCGTCGGCATCCTCCGGACGAACCGGTCGGATCAGATAATCCAACATGGCAAAACCCTTCTCTCATAAAAAGCAACAGACCGGCAAACCGCCGGCCCGTCTTTGGAATTTGTCTCTCCGGCGCGGATCAGCCGGTGATTTTCGCCTTCAAATCGGCGATCTTTGCCGATACCTCCCGCGCGATCTCCTCACAGCGCTGTTCCGCCTCGTCGTACTTCGCGGTCTGTTTCGCGGCAGGGATCTTGGCGCGCTCGGCGGCCTTATCGATATAATCGAGCCGCTGGCCGAGCACCGTCAGCGAATCCTGAAGGAATTTTCGCGTCTTGCCGAGCTCCTCGCGGAAATGCTCAAGATCGGTATTGACGCTCTCGGCGGATTCCTGCGCGCCCGCGATCATGCTCTGAGCACCGTTCTTTGCGCCCGTGAGCATGGATTTTGCGGAGGCCTCCATGTTGTCGAAACCGTCGAGCCAGCGCTGTTTCTGTCCATCGTGCTCGCGGCTTTCGGCCAGAAAGGCATCCACTTTATCTTCGAGCTGACGGTTCAGCTCCTTTGCGATGGTGAGTTCCTTTTCCGTGTCACCGTTTTTTCTCTTCAATGCGTCCAACTGGTCCTCAAGGTTCCCACAGTGCTCCTTGAGGGACATATAATGCCCGCGGAGCTCCTCATATGCGGCGGAAAGCTCCTGAAAATTCTTTTCTCCCAAAGCGAGCGTGTCGTTTTTTTCCTTGAGCTGGGAATCCAGCTGCCGGATCTCGAGATCCGCCTTCTCTTGAGATGCCGTATGCTCCGCATTGAGGCTGTCGATGTACTTCAGCACTTCCTCTTTGTTGAAGCCGCCAAAGGTGGATTTTGAGAAAATAACCTGTTCGGACATGGAGGTCTCCCCTTCCGCATGAATGATGTTGC
>DAOSWK010000001.1:59006-61897 GCA_035593545.1 Oscillospiraceae bacterium
GAGAAAATAACCTGTTCGGACATGGAGGTCTCCCCTTCCGCATGAATGATGTTGCATGATGCCAAAAACGCGGCGGCGTCATGAATCTCTTGGCCGTCGCCGCGGGCGGACCGCTAAAACAGCCGGATTACGGCGGTCCTGTCGCTTATTGCGGTTATTATAGCATAAATTGCCGCATTTTCATAGTTCATTTGGAAAATTCGTGTCAAATCCGCTTCTCAAGGATGGGTTTGAGAAATTGGCCGGTGTAGGATGCCGGGCAGGCGGCGACCTCCTCCGGCGTGCCGCCGACGACCACGTTGCCGCCCGCGTCTCCGCCCTCGGGGCCGAGATCGACCACATAATCCGCGACCTTGACGACATCGAGATTGTGTTCGATCAGAATGACCGTGTTGCCGACGTCGACCAGCCGCTGCAGCACATCGATCAGTTGGCGCACATCGTCGGTATGGAGGCCGGTGGTCGGCTCGTCGAGGATATAGATGGTTCTGCCGGTCGGACGGCGCGAAAGCTCCGTCGCAAGTTTGACCCGCTGGGCCTCGCCGCCGGAGAGTGTGGTCGCGGACTGACCGAGACGCACATAGCCGAGCCCCACGTCGTAGAGCACCTCCAGACGCCTCCGGAGTTTCGGCAGATTTTCAAAGAACTGCATGGCCTCCTCCACCGTCATATCCAACACGTCGGCGATGTTTTTGCCCTTATATTTGACTTCCAGCGTCTCGCGGTTGTAGCGCCTGCCCTTGCAGACTTCGCAGGGCACATAGACGTTGGGCAGAAAGTTCATTTCAATTTCAATGATGCCGTTGCCTTCGCAGGCCTCGCACCGCCCGCCCCGGATGTTGAAGCTGAACCGGCCGGTGCCGTAGCCGCGCGCCTTGGAATCGGCGGTGCTGGCAAAGAGATCGCGGATATCGGTAAACAGGCCGGTATAGGTCGCCGGGTTGGAGCGCGGCGTGCGGCCGATCGGCGACTGGTCGATGCAGATCACCTTGTCGAGATTCTCGATACCCTGAATGCCGTCGCAGCGGCCGGGGACGCCCTTCGCGCCGTTGAGGTCGCGCACCAGCGTTTTATAGAGCACCTCGTTGACGAGGGAGCTCTTCCCGGAGCCGGAGACGCCCGTCACCGCCGTCATCACGCCCAGCGGAAACGTGACGTCGATGTGCTTGAGGTTGTTTTCACACGCGCCGAGAACCTTGATGTATTTCCCGTTGCCCTTTCGCCGCGCCTCCGGGATTTCGATTTTCTTTTTTCCGGAGAGGTATTGGCCGGTGATGGAGGTCTCGCAGGCCATGACCTCCTGCGGTGTGCCGGCGCAGACGATCTCTCCGCCGTGTACGCCCGCGCCCGGGCCGATATCCACGAGGTAATCTGCGGCAAGCATCGTATCCGTGTCGTGCTCGACGACGATGACGGTGTTGCCGAGGTCGCGCAGGTGCTTCAGGGTGGCGATCAGCTTGCCGTTGTCGCGCTGGTGCAGGCCGATGCTCGGCTCGTCCAAAATATACAGCACGCCCATCAGCGAGGAGCCGATCTGCGTGGCGAGGCGGATTCGCTGGCTTTCTCCGCCGGAAAGCGTCTGCGCCGAGCGCGAAAGCGTCAGGTATTCGAGCCCGACGCTCTGCAGAAAGCCGAGGCGGGCCTTAATTTCCTTCAAAATCTGATGTGCGATCAGCTCCTGCCGCGGCGTCAGACTTGTGCGCTCAATGAAATCGAGCGCCTGCGAGACGGACATGTTCGTAAACGCGCTGATGTTGATGCCGCCGACCGTGACGGCCAGCGAGATCTTCTTCAGCCGGTCCCCGTGGCACTCCGGACACGGAACCGCGCGCATCAGGGTGGCGATCTCCTCGCGCATCCATTCGCTGTTCGTCTCGCGAAAACGGCGTTCCAGATTGTTGGCGATGCCCTCGAATTCCGTATGGTAGACGCCGTACATCGCGTCGCTCTCGCGCTGAACGGTCATCTTTTTCCCTTTGGAGCCGTACAGCAGCACATCGATGACCTCTTTCGACAGTTCCCCGACCGGCACATCCAGCGAGAAATGATACTCCTTCGCCAGCGCGTTATAATACATTTCCGCCATGCCGCCCTCGGCGTAATACCAGCCGGATGCGCGGATCGCGCCCTCCCGGATGGAAAGGCGCTTGTTGGGCAGGATGAGATCCGGGTCGACGCGCATGAAGACGCCGAGGCCGGTACATTTTTCGCAGGCGCCGAAGGGGCTGTTGAACGAAAACATGCGCGGCGTCAGTTCCTCAACGGAGACTCCGTGCTCCGGGCAGGCGTAATTCTGCGAGAACAGCATGTCCTCGCCGTCCACAACGCCGACGACGGCCAGCCCGTCCCCAAGTCCGAAGGCAATCTCCAGCGAATCGGTCAGGCGGGCGCGAATCTCCGGTTTGACGACCAGCCGGTCGACGATAACGTCGATACTGTGTTTGAGGTTTTTATCGAGCAGAATGTCCTCGCTGAGATCGTAGATGCTGCCGTCGATGCGGGCGCGGACGTATCCGGCCCGGCGGGCGTTATCCAGTTCTTTGATGTGCTCGCCCTTTTTTCCGCGGACGACCGGCGCCATGACCTGAATCTTCGTGCCGACCGCGAGCGCCATGACCTGATCGACCACCTGATCGACGGTCTGCTGCTGAATCTCGCGCCCGCAGATCGGGCAGTGCGGGATGCCGATGCGCGCGTAGAGAAGCCGGAGGTAGTCGTAGATCTCGGTGACCGTGCCGACCGTGGAACGCGGGTTCCGGCTCATATTTTTCTGGTCGATGGCGATGGCCGGCGAGAGGCCCTCGATGCTGTCCACGTCGGGCTTGTCCATCTGGCCGAGGAACATCCTCGCATAGGAGGAGAGGCTCTCGATATACCGGCGTTGGCCGTCG
>DAOSWK010000137.1:0-2664 GCA_035593545.1 Oscillospiraceae bacterium
TCGATGACCCATGGCGGCCTGATCCGGCTGACGCGCCGGATTATCACCATCACGGCTTTCTTTGAATTTCTTGGGGCCTGTCTGCTCTCAATCCGGTTTATCCCGCAGATGGGATTCGCGGAGGGGATCTGGAACGCCGTCTTCCACAGCGTCTCCGCCTTCTGCAACGCGGGCTTCGACATCATGGGCAAGTACGGATCGTTTTCCTCTTTCACTAAATATGTCGGGGATCCTCTGGTCAGCCTGACGCTGATCTTTTTGATCGTCGTCGGCGGCATCGGCTTTCTTGTCTGGGACGACCTCATCAAAAATAAATTTCATTATGGAAAATATGATCTGCATACCAAGCTCGTCCTCGACACGACGGGTATCTTGATTCTCAGCGGATGGGTCATCTTTCTGCTGACGGAGGCGAACAGCAGCCTCTCGGGCATGCCGTTCGGAGAAAAGCTCCTTGCCTCCCTGTTTCAGTCCGTCACGCCGAGAACGGCCGGCTTCAACACGATCGACACCGCGAAGCTTTCCGACGGCGGCACCATCCTGACGATCTTTCTGATGTTCGTCGGAGGCAGCCCCGGTTCCACCGCCGGCGGCATTAAGACGACGACGATCGCCGTATTGCTGCTGGATACCATCGCCACGGCCACCATGCAGAGCAGCATCACCATTCATAAGCGCAGACTTGACGACACGATGGTCAAGCGCGCCAGCGCCATTGCTACGGTCTATGGGCTCGGCATCATGGCGGCTTCCTTTGCAATTTATTCCTTGGAACCTCTCGGCATGAAAGAGACGCTTTTCGAAGTCACTTCCGCGGTCGGCACCGTGGGACTGAGCATGGGAATTACTCCCCAGCTCTGTTCCGTATCGCGGCTGATCCTCATGCTCATGATGTTTGCGGGCAGAGTCGGCGGCCTGTCGTTCGTTTTGCTTCTTGGAGAAAAAAGGAAGACCCGGCCGACGGAGCTTCCCACTGAAAATATATTAATCGGTTAAGGAGATAAGTACATTTATGAAATCCATCCTTGTGATCGGAATGGGCGAATTCGGTATCCACCTCGCAAAAAAAATGCAGGAACTCGGCAACGACGTGATGGTCGTGGACCGGAATCCGGAGATCATCGAGCAGGTCGCTCCGCAGTTCACCGATTCCCTGATCGGCGACTGCACGAATGAAGCGGTGCTTCAGTCGCTCGGTATCAATAACTTCGACATCTGCTTCGTGACGACCGGCTCGGATTTTCAGGCCTCTCTGGTCATCACTTCCCTGCTCAAAAAGCTCAACGCCCAATATATCGTTTCAAAGGCGAAACAGGAGATCCAGAAGGAGCTCCTCTACAAGATCGGCGCCAACGAGGTGATCTATCCGGAACCGGACCTCGCGGAGAGGCTCTCGATCCGCTACAACGCGAACAACATCTTCGATTTCATCCCGGTCACGGACAATTACGCGATCTATGAGATCCCGGTTCCGGCCGGTTGGGTCAACCTGACCATCAAGGAGATCAACGTCCGCCAAAAATTCCACGTCAATATCATCGCCGTCAAACAGGGAAATTCCCTGAATCCGGCGCCCGGCGGGGACTACTGCTTCCAGAAAGACGACCATATCGTCGTCATCGGGGAATCCTCGTACATCTTCAAAATCGCCGGGAAATCCTGACTGGAATTCCTCCTGGGCCGGTTTCATTCCCCTGCGGCATACGCCGGAGGACGGAGGACCGGAAATCGCGCGGATACGGCGTGACCGCTTAAGCTCAGACGAAAGAAAAAGGAGAGGACGAACCTCTCCTTTTTTATTTATCCGCGAACCGGTACCCGATTCCGACCTCCGTAAAAATATACTGCGGATTGGCCGTATCCTTTTCGATCTTTCGCCGCAGGGAGGCCATGCAGACGCGGATGCTCTTGGCGTCCCCGGTCTCCTCGTAGCCCCAGACCTCCTTCATGATCTGGGAATGGGTGACCACTTTGCCGCAGTTTTCGGCGAGCAGCACGAGCAGCTTGTACTCCAGCGGCGTCAGATGGACCTCCTCCTCATCCAGAAAGATGCGGTGACGTTCCGTGTCGATGGTGAGCGCGCCGAAGTGCATGACGGTCTCCGGCTGCGTGAGATCTCGGCGGTCGATGAACCGCTCCATCACCCGGATGCGCGCCAGCAGTTCCGTCATTGAGAACGGCTTCGTCACATAATCGTTCGCGCCGAGATCGAGCGCCGCGACCTTGTCGTCGTCCATTTCGCGCGCCGAAACGATCAGGATCGGAATCTCCGAGACCTTGCGGACCTCCTGAATGATCTCGTTCCCGTCCATATCCGGGAGCCCGAGATCGAGCAGGATGATATCCGGGTTCTGCGTGCAGAAGGCGAGAATCCCCTGTTTTCCGGTCGCCGCGGTCGTCACCTTATAATTTTTTGCCTTGAGCGCCATCGACATGAAATTGACGATCTTTGGATCGTCCTCCACCAGCAAAATATGAATCTGCTCCATCTTTACCCCTCGGTTTCCTCCGCTTCTTCATCCGGAATATAAAATCGGAACACGGCCCCGCCGGAAGCGCGGTTCTCCGCCGTAATGCGCCCGCCGTGCGCCTCCACAATGGCTTTGCAGATGGAGAGACCGAGCCCTACGCCCCGCCCCTTATCCGACATGTTGCGCGGCAGGG
>DAOSWK010000041.1:0-13211 GCA_035593545.1 Oscillospiraceae bacterium
GTATCCGGAAAATGCGCGCCGATGTCGGCAAGGCCCGCGGCGCCAAAGATCGCGTCGATCACCGCGTGCGTGAGCACGTCGGCGTCGGAATGGCCGAGCAGCCCCTCTTCGCAAGGGATCTCCACGCCGCCGAGAATCAGCTTTCGCCCGGGAACCAGCCGGTGGACGTCGTAGCCGTGGCCGATCCTCATAATTTTTTGCCTCCCCGCAGCTTCAGAAGAGCTTCCGCCGCGGCGATATCCTCGGGGCTCGTGATCTTGATGTTGTCGCGGGAGCCCTGCGTCAAAAAGACCTTGCGGGCGTCGTTCTCAAAGATGCGGCTGTCGTCCGTCCAATCCGGCAGCTCGCGGAACGCGCGTTCCATCGCGGTGAGGTAGGCGGATTTTTCAAAAATCTGCGGCGTCTGCACGGCGAAGAGGCGTTCCCTTGCGGGCGTATATTCGACAAAGCCGTTCTTCTTGCCGTATTTGATCGTATCGACGACCGGCACGGCGAGCACGGCCGCCCCGCAGCGGAAGGCGTCCTGCGCGCATTTCTCAATATCTTCGGGCAGCACCAGCGGGCGGGCGCCGTCGTGAATCGCGACGAATTCCACCTGATCCGAAACGGCGAGCACGCCGCTGCGCACGGATTCCGCGCGTTTAGCGCCGCCGGGCACCGCACCGCGGTATTTGGTGATGCCGAATTCGAGGGCGAGGGAGTCGACCTTCTGAACGGACTCCGACTTCGTCACGACGATGATCTCGCTGATCACCGGGCAGACCTCAAATGCGCGCATGGAACGCACCAGAACGGGCACGCCGTTGATCTCCAGAAACTGCTTGTCGCTGCCGCCCATGCGGATGGAATCGCCGGCAGCGACGATGACCGCGCTGACGAACGGTCTGCTGAACAGGCTCGTTTCGTAATATTCCTCCATGTCCGTCCCTCCAGTATGCTAAAATTTGTAAATTTTATTATACCATGGAATCCCGTGTTTGACAAGGTTTCCTGATAGGATTACAATGGTTTTGTAATATGCGAAAAGGGGCGCCGTTATGACGGATCAGAGGGGATTTTTTATTGTTTTGGAGGGACTTGACGGTTCCGGGAAGAGCACGCAGGCGAAGCTGCTGGCGGAGTATCTGCGCGCGAAGGGCCGTCAGGTGCGGCTCACCGCGGAACCGACCGGATCCGACATCGGCAGGATCATCCGGGAGACGCTCGGCGGAGGGATTTCCCGCACACCGGAGGAGCTGGCCGCGCTCTTTCTGGCCGACCGCATCCGCCACAACACCGACCCGGAGGACGGCATCCGCCAAGTTCTCGCGCGGGGGTTCGACGTCGTCTGCGACCGGTATTATTATTCCTCCTTCGCCTATCAGGGCATGGAGACCGATCCGGAATGGGTCGCCCGCATGAATCTCGACTGCCCGGCCATCCTGAGACCGGATCTCTGCATCTTCTACGATCTCGACCCGGAGACCTGCTTCGGTCATCTCCGCGCCGGCCGGGAGCGCTTTGAAATTTACGAGCGGGACGCCGCGCTGATTGAAAAGACGCGAAAGCAGTTTGAAAAGGCGTTTGAGCTGCTCAAAGGCCGGGAGAACATCGTCCGTGTCGACGCCGGGCGCTCCATTGAGGAAGTGGCGGCCGATACGCAAAACCTCGTGGACGGCCTGCTCGGTTAAAACGAAGGCTTTCCGTTTCGGCCCATAAGAAATCAAGAAGCCCGGAATCTCCGCAGGGAGGTCTCGGGCTTTTTTTGCTTTTTCAATTATTCGGGGCCCGACGGTTTTTGCGGAAATAGTGCCGCTCTGAGAGATCGCCTTCCCTTTTGGGCTGCCGCAGGCGCGTATCTTTTCCGACCTGAAAACAAAAGGTTTACTGAGAAAGGAGTGCCGTACCGAGAGATGGGCTTCCTGTTCAGCCTATCGCACGCATGCGTCTTTTCCGTCTGGAAAACAGAGAATTTTCTGAAAAAGGGAGCCGTGCGGGAGAGAGGCCGGTTCTTCCCCCATAGCGTATTTCCATTCCTTCATTGACCGAAAAGGACCGTTTGAAAATCATCATGCTCATGGGATTTTAAAGGAAAAATGAATAGCGCGGGCCCGACGGGTTTTATCTCATGAACGAGTGAAAAAGAGTTCAATTTTCCTCTTGGTTACACCCCGCGCGCGGATGAAATCCCGGCGCGATCCGAGCTTTTTCAGGCGTGTATCGAATGGCCGCTCGTACGGACAGAATCCCGTCTGTGACCGGCATAAAGTTCCTTGGGTTTTTGCTGCCGTTCCGGGTACGGGTCAGTAGTTCCACTCAAGCCGAACCGGACGTTTTCCGGTGAGCTTTGCGCTGCGCGCATCCGGCTGACCGGTGCCGAACCAAAGTGTGCAGGTCCCGGCGCCGGGGATATGCTCCCCCGCGTCGTCATATACGAGAAACGTCTCCGGCGAAAGCGCGATCTCAAACGCCCTTTCCTCGCCGGCCGCGAGGAAGATTTTTTTGTAGGCGCAGAGGCGGGGATTTTTCGGCGCGAAGGGCGAGGCGTCCTTCACATAGACTTCGATCACGTCCTCCGTATCTATGACGCCCTCGTTTTTTGCGCCGACGCGGAACGTGACGCCTCCTTCACTGGGAGAAACCGGTTCCGCCCCGGTCACGGAGACGTCGCCGTAAGTCAGGCCGTAGCCGAAGGGATAGAGCGGCTCCTCGTCGAGGTAGCGGCAGGTGCGGCCGGCCATCCCGTAGTCGCAGAAGTCGTGCCCGGCAAGCCACGAATTCCGGTAGAACGTGACCGGCAGTTTGCCGGAGGGGGACGCTCTGCCGAAGAGCAGATCGGCGACGGCCTTTCCGCCGCGCGCGCCGGGATACCAGCAGAGCAGAACGGAGTCGCAGCGGCCGGCGATCTCCTCGATGTCGAGGCAACTCCCGGCCATGAGCACGAGGACGGTCGGCTTGCCGATTTTGAGCACGGCGTCGGCCATCTCGCGCTGCACGGCCGGCAGATAGAGGCCCTTTCTGTCGCCGAGCGCGTCCGGATTGGAGGCGTCCGGCTCCTCGGCTTCGAGCCGTTCGTCCAGCCCAAGCACCAAGAGCACGACGTCGCTCCTTTCCGCGACGGTCAGCGCCTCGCCGACGAGGTTGTTGCGCTCCGTGTTGAATTCCGTGTGATCTTCAAAAAGACCGCTGCCGTTGGAGGTGAGCACGCGGGTCTGTTCGCCGGCGGCATCCTGAATCCCTTCGAGCACGGTGATATAGCGGGAGGAACTGCCGTAGTAGTTGCCCATCAGCGCGCGGCGGCTGTTGGCGTTCGGCCCGATGACGCCGAGCGTACCGATTTTCGAGAGATTGAGCGGCAGGCAGGTGCCCTTTTTGAGCAGCACGCAGGACTTTTTGCAGGCCTCGAGGGCCAAAGCAATATGCTCCGGGCACTCCACTTTTTCATAGGGAATCCTGTCGTATTCCGTCTCCTGTCCCGGCATGATGCCCAGCATGTAGCGGGTGGTCAGCATATGGACGGCGGCGGCGCGGATCGTTTCCTCGGAGACGAGACCATGGCGGCAGGCGTCCGCCGCGGAGGTTATGTAGCTGTAACCGCTGTTTCCGTCGCAGCCGCTGTTGAGGGCCAGCGCGCAGGCTTCCTCGCGGGTGTTCACGACCTTGTGGCCGGTGTAAAAATCCTCGATCGCCTCGAAGTCGGAGACGACATGCCCGCGAAAGCCCCATTCGCCGCGCAGGATTTTTTTAAGCAGCAGCCCGCTGCCGCAGCAGGGTTCATGGAACAGACGCTGATAGGCGCCCATGATGATCTCGACCTCCGCTTCGCGGATGCAGGCCTCGAACGCCGGCAGATACGTCTCGCGGAAATCCTTCATGGAAGGTTCCACATCCATGCGGTGGCGGAGCGCCTCCGGCCCGCTGTGAACGGCAAAATGCTTGGCGGTGGCGGCGGCTCTCAAATAGGGTCCGCTCCCTTGGATTCCTTCGATATAGGCGCAGGCCGTGCAGGCGGTCAGGTATGGATCCTCGCCGTAGGTCTCCTGTCCGCGGCCCCATCTCGGATCGCGGAAAATGTTGACGTTCGGGCTCCAGAAGGTCAGACCTTTAAAGAGATCAAAATCGCCGTGGCGGCGGTTCTCGTTGAATTTCGCCCGTGCCTCGGTGGAGACCGCCTCGCCGATCTTCCGCATCGTCTCCGTATCGAACATGGCGGCCATGGCGATCGCCTGCGGAAAGACGGTCGCGATCCCGGCCCTTGCGACGCCGTGCAGCGCCTCGTTCCAGAAGCTGTAAGGCGGAATGCCCAGCCGATCGACGGCCGGCGGGCTGTGGTGCAGCATCGAAGCCGCCTCGTCCAACGTCATCCGCGCGACCAGCGCCTTTGCCTGTTCCTCCGCCTCCCTGCGGTTTCTCATCCCGAACGCCTCCCCGGAAGATCTTTTTCGCATCCATTATAAAATCACGGAAGACGCTTGTCCATCAAAATCGTTCCGCGTTTCAAAAACAAAAGGATGGTGCGCAGAAAGATTCCCTCTTCACCGGCGGACAGTTTTGAAAGACGACCTGCCGGATTCGAAAACGGAGGGACAAAAACCGGATGCAGAGGGCCGTTTTTTGAATTTTGAAAGCGCTGTCGATTCCGAAAATCTTCGTTTTCCGGTTTCCCGCGCGGGCGGACAGGAAACTTCTTTTTGCGGGTTCCAGATTTACCAATGATTTTTTTCTTTCACAAAGCGCGCTTCGTGATATAATAAATAAAAATTTTGAACCCGGAGGGATGACAGATGGAGCAGAACGGGATCGCCATGCTGCAGAAACTGATCGACGGCGCACAGAGAATCGTCTTCTTCGGCGGCGCGGGTGTTTCGACGGAGAGCGGCATTCCGGATTTCCGCGGCGAGGACGGCATCTACCGCCAGCCGTATCCGGTGCCGCCGGAGACGATGCTGCACATCCGCACGCTGAAGAGGCGTCCGAAGCGGTTTTTTGAATTTTACCGGCAGAATATGATCTATCCGAATGCAAAGCCGAACGCCGCGCACCGAAAGCTTGCGGAGCTCGAGCGAGCCGGGAAGCTCTCCGGCATTATTACGCAGAATATCGACGGCCTGCATCAGCTCGCCGGAAGCCGAAACGTCGTCGAGCTGCACGGCTCCGTGCTGCGGAATTCCTGTATAAAATGCGGAAAAGAATACCCGGAGGATTTTATAATGGAGACGGAGGACGTTCCGCGCTGTACGGAATGCGGCGGCATCGTGCGCCCGGATGTGGTCCTGTACGGCGAGGCGCTCAGTTCGGCCGCGCTCGATGCGGCGGCCGGGTTGATCCGGGAGGCGGATTTGCTGATCGTCGGCGGCACGTCGCTAACCGTCCAGCCGGCGGCCTCGCTGGTGGCCTGTTTCGGCGGCGAGCATCTCGTGCTCATCAATTTGCAGGAGACGCCGGCGGATCCGTATGCCGACTTGGTCCTTCATGAAAAACTCGGCGAAGTGCTCTCCCAAATCACCGTCGGAGAGACCGCGGAGGTATAAAAAGGTTTGCTCACGGGGCTTTTTAAACGGCTTTCGTAAAATCGGAGCCGCGCTTTTTCCGGAGCCGCCAAAGAAGAAATGGAGAAGAAACGAGTGATAAAAAACAACATCGTTTCAGCATCATTTTCGCCGGGATACCGGGATCTGTTTTTCGGATGGACATATCGGGAAGGCTTTCTGGACAAACGCATCGGAGAACGGCATATCGATTTTTGAAAAAGGAGGCCGCGAAAATATGGATGTGCTTGTGTTCGGCGAGATTCTCTGGGATGTCTTCCCGGAGGGGAGACAGATCGGCGGAGCGCCGTTCAATCTGGCGGCCCACTTAGCGAAGCTCGGCGCGGAGGTCACGCTCTGCACGGCGGTCGGGGACGACGGCCCGGGGCGGGAGGCGCTGGAGGAGATGGAGCGCCGCGGCATCCGGAGAGACGGAGCCGCCGTGGTCGGTGCGCCGACGGGCTACTGCACCGTCTCGAAGGAGAAAAACGGGATGCCCGTTTACGATCTGGCGGAAAACGTCGCCTATGATGAGATCCCGTTCCCGGAGCTGCCGAAGCGGCATTATGATGCGCTTTGTTTCGGAACCCTCGCACAGCGGACCGCCGTTTCGAGAAATACGTTAAGTAAAATAATTAACAGATATTCCTTTAAGGAGATTTTCTGCGACGTCAATATCCGCGCCGGTTTCCACAGTCGGGAGATCCTGTCGTTCTGTCTGGAACATGCTTCCGTGCTGAAAGCGAGCCGCGAGGAGGCGGGCATCTTCCGCGAGTTGGGTTTCACCGCCGGGGATCCGCCGCAGGAGCTGTTCGGAAAATACCCGAACCTGCGGCGGATTGTACTCACGCTCGATCGGGACGGCGCGGAGGAACTGCTGCCGGACGGGACGAGGACGATCTCCCGGAAACCGATCGGCCGATTGGTTTCGGCGGTCGGCGCGGGAGACAGCTTCTCCGCCGCGTATCTCTGGAGCCTACTGTCCGGCAAGAGCGGCGAGCAGGCGCTGGAGGCCGGCGTGCTGCTGAGCGAGTACGTCGTGACGCAGCTCGGCGCGGTGCCGGAAGTGAGGGAGGATCTGCTTCGCCGGATCCGGGAGCTCTGAGCGCGGCTTTCGCGGGCGGGAAATTTCCGATTGATAAATTTATCCCGTTAGCATCCACATTTTTTTATTTCGTACGGAGGATAAAATGAAATTCCCTGAATCATTTCTTTGGGGCGCGGCGTCGGCGGCCTATCAGATCGAGGGCTCTGTCGATGCGGACGGAAAGGGCCGCAGCATCTGGGACGACTTTGTCCGGAAGCCCGGCGTCGTCAACGACGGTTCCACCGGCGATACGGCCTGCGACGGCTACCGGCGATACCGGGAGGATGTTGCGCTGATGGCGCGGCTTGGGATTCAAAGTTACCGTTTTTCCGTCGCGTGGACGCGCGTCTTTCCGGAGGGGCGCGGCAGGCAAAATCCCGCCGGGCTGGCGTATTATTCCGACGTTGTCGACGCCCTGCTCGCCGCCGGAATCGAGCCCTGCGTGACGCTTTATCACTGGGATCTTCCCGCCGCGCTGGAGGCGGAGGGCGGCTGGCGAAACCGGAAGACGGCGGAGGCTTTCGGAGCCTTTGCGGAGGCGGTCGCGGAGCGGTTTGCCGGACGGGTGAAGCTCTGGGTAACTCTCAACGAGCCGCAGTGCGCCGTCGGCTATGGCTACGGAAGCGGTACCAACGCGCCGGGACTTCAGCTGACGGATGAGGAACTGGCGGTCTGCTACCACAATCAACTGATCGCACATGGGCTCGCGGCGCGGGCAATCCGGCGTTTCTGTCCGGACGCGAAGATCGGCCTCGCCTCGACCGGAAAGATCTGCTGCCCGGCGGACGAAGCCGATCCGGAGAACCTCGCCGCGGCCGAAAAAGCCACATTCAGAATGGATTCCTCCGACTGGAATTCGGTACATACTTGGTTTCTCGACGGCGCCGTTTTTGGGCATTATCCGGAGGAGGCGCCCGATTTCCTCCAAAGGTTCCGCGATTCCGTCCCGGAGAGCGACTGGGAGATTATCAAACAGCCGCTCGACTATGTCGGGCTCAACATCTACCACGGGCAGTATGTGGACTGCGCCGGGCGGCAGATTCCGTTTTATGACGGCTACCCGCGCACCGGAACGCGCTGGCCGATTGTGCCGGAAGCAATGCATGACGGGCCGCTGTTTGCATGGCGACGCTGGGGGCTTCCGGTTTTCATTACGGAAAACGGCGCCTCCTGCAACGACCATATTTTCCTCGACGGAAAGGTGCATGACCCCGGCCGCACCGACTTTCTGACACGGTACCTGCGCGAACTCGGAAAAACCGCGGCCGACGGCGTACCTTTGGGCGGCTACTACCACTGGTGCTTCACCGATAATTTCGAGTGGGAGCGCGGCTTCCGCGAGCGCTTCGGCCTTATCTACTGCGATTATCGTACGCAGGAGCGCATTCCGAAGGATTCGGCGTACTGGTACCGGGAAGTCGCCGCGTCGAACGGCGGGATTCTTTGAAAAATATTTAACGCCGCCGGAAATGGAGGCAAGCAAGCGAAAGTAGACGTATCAAAAATTGTCCATGTCCGAAACCGTACATGCCCAAAATCGTACATATCGGAAGTCGTCCATATTAAGGCCCGCTTCCGAAGGATTCGGCGTACCGGTACCGGGAAGCCGCCACTTCAAACGGAGAAAATTTATAAAAACAACCGGGATACGGTTTTCGCATCCCGGCTGTTTTTTGTATTTGTAAGCGAATTTCGGCGGAAGGCAGCTTGGTTTTCAGGGCTTCGGCGTCTGTTTCGCCTGCCGGATGCTCAGGGAGATGCGCTTCTTCTGCGGATCGACATTGAGGACGACCGTATCCACCACGTCGCCAACCTTGACGGCATCCGACGGGTGTTTGACAAAATGATCGCAGAGCTCGGAGACATGCACGAGGCCGTCCTGATGCACGCCGATGTCGACGAATGCGCCGAAATCCACGACATTCCGTACCGTACCGCGCATGAGCATGCCGGGTTTGAGGTCATCCATGCTCATCACGTCGGTGCGCAGCATCGTCGGCGGCAGTTCGTCGCGCGGGTCCCGGCCCGGCTTCATCAGGTCGTCCGCGATGTCCCGCAGGGTCGGCACGCCCACGCCGGCATAGACCGAGGCCTTCTCCTCTCCGGCGAGCGACACCCGACTGCGGAGACTGTCCGTTTTTCCGGCGGAGACATCCGCCAGCGAGCAGCCGCAGAAGGCAAGCAGCTTTTCCGCCGCGTCGTAGGATTCGGGGTGGACGCCCGTGTTGTCGAGGATATTTTTCCCGCCGGGCACGCGCAGGAATCCGGCGCACTGTTCAAAAGCTTTCGGACCGATCTTCGGCACCTTCAGCAGCGTTCTGCGGTCCGGGAAGGGGCCGTTTTCCTCGCGGTAGGCGACGATATTTTTTGCGGCCGCAGCGGAAAGCCCGGCGACCTTCGCAAGCAAGGAGGGCGAGGCTGTGTTCAGGTCCGCGCCCACCGCGTTGACGCAATCCTCGACCACGCCGTCAAGCGCCTCGCCGAGCCGCGCCGGGGGCATGTCGTGCTGGTACTGCCCGACGCCGATGGCCTGCGGATCGATCTTAACAAGCTCCGCGAGCGGGTCCTGAAGCCGCCGCGCGATCGAGACGGCGGAGCGCAGAGAGACGTCATATTCCGGAAATTCCTCGGCGCCGAGCTTTGAGGCCGAATAGACCGACGCGCCCGCCTCGTTCACCATCATGTAGGCGACGCCCGGCAGCTCGCGGATCAGTTCGGCAAGGAAGATCTCCGATTCTTTTGAGGCGGTGCCGTTTCCGACCGCGATGGCGGTGACGCCGTGCTTCTTTATCATATTGGTTAAAATCAGTTTTGCCTTTTCCTTTTCGTTGTGCGGCGGGGTGGGATAGACGACGCCGGTCTCGAGAACCTTGCCGGTGCCGTCCACGACCGCGATTTTGCAGCCGGTGCGGTAGGCGGGGTCGAAGCCCATCGTCACCCGGTTCCGGACCGGCGGTTGCATCAGCAGGGGCCGCAGGTTGAGGGCGAACATCCGGATCGCCTGCTCGGCGGCCATATCCGTCAGCGCGGCGCGGATCTCGCGCTCGACCGACGGAAAGATCAGCCGACGGTAGGCATCCTCCGCGGCGGCGACGACGAAGTCACTTGAGATGCTGCCCGGCCGAACACAGTGATTCCGGACGACGGACATGGCGAGCGCCGGGTCGATCTCAATGCCGGCCTTCAGGAAGTTCTCCTTCTCGCCGCGGTTGACGGCGAGTACGCGGTGGCTCTGCGCTTTGCCGACCGGCTCGGAAAAGTCGTAGTAGAGCCGGTAGACGGAGTCCTCCTCCGTCGCGGCCTTCGAGACAAGGAAGCCCTTTTTCAGGATCAGATCCTTGAGGACGCGCCGGATCTCCGCGTCGTCCGAAATATCCTCCGCGAGGATGTCCGAGGCGCCGGCAAGAGCTTCCTCCGCCGAGGCGACCCCCTTTTCCTCGTTGATATAGTCTGCGGCAAGAGCGGTGAGATCGCCGGACGTCGCTTCCTGCGCAAAAAGCAGCTTTGCGAGCGGCTCAAGGCCCTTTTCGCGGGCGATGGTCGCGCGGGTGCGGCGTTTCTGCTTATAAGGACGGTAGAGATCCTCGAGCGCTGCGAGCGTTGCGGCGGCGGCGACCGCTTCGCGAAGTTCGTCGGTCAACTTATCCTGCCCCTCGATCGCCGCGAGGACCTCCTCTCTGCGCTTGTCAAGGTTCCGCAGGTACTCGAGGCGGTCGGCGATCGCGCGGATCAGCTGATCGTCCATCGTGCCGTGCATCTCCTTGCGATAGCGCGCAATAAAAGGCACGGTATTGCCGTCGTCGAGCAGCTTCACGATATTTTCCACATAGACGGGGTTCTGGCCGAATTCTCTCGCCAGAAGGGCGGTATTTTTCTCCATAATCGTTCTCCTCAAGAAATGAGCATGGGATGATTATACCTCTTTTTCGCCCGGATTGCCAGCCTTGAGCACCGAACGCTGGTTTTTCTCCATGCTCAAAGGGCATCCGCAGGCCGAGAACAAAAGAATCGAACAAATAAATATAATTTAAGAAATAATAATTGTGCAATTTTAAAAATATAGCAGAAAAAAGAGAACAAATTCAGCATTGACACAAATACGTAGATATTTTACGGTTTTTATCTATAAAAATTATAGAAAACGACAAAACCCTCTTGCAATTCCGGCGCGGGGCCGTTACAATGTTCTTGGAACGGAAAAGCCGTTTTTATCATTTTCCTCTCTCTCTGAAATCGGAATACCGCGGTGCCGCTTCCCGGAGCGGGCCGCGGTATTTGCATATGGAACCTCGTTTTTCCGGGAAACATGTGCCGTTATCGAAAGGAGCGCTGACTTTGATCAATCATTTCTGCAAACAAAACCTCTGGGAATGCACCCGCACGCTGGCCGACGTCGCTCTGGGCCGCAAGCCCGCCGACACCGTCGTCACGGACGCAAAGCTCGTCAACGTCTGCACCGGCGAGCTTCAGGAACATATCGATATTGCCGTCAGCTGCGGCCGGATCGCTCTCGTCGGCGACGCCAAGCACTGCATCGGCGAAGGCACCAAGGTGATCGACGCCGCAGGCCAATATGTGGCGCCGGGTTTCCTCGACGGCCACATCCATGTGGAAAGTTCGATGCTCTCCGTCGGCGAGTATGCCCGCTCGGTTGTCCCGCACGGCACGGTCGGCATCTTCTGGGATAATCACGAGGTCGCGAATGTCCTCGGCATCGAAGGCGTCCGCCTGATGATCGAGGATTCCCTGCGCACCCCGCTCAAAGCCATGGTCACCGCGCCGAGCTGCGTGCCGGCGGTCGGTTCCTATTTTGAAGACAACGGCGCCCACATCGGGCCCGAAGAGATCCGCGAGATGATGACGTGGGATCACGTCGTCGCCCTCGGCGAGATGATGAATTTCCCCGGCGTGCTGAACGGCGATCCGGACGTCCACGCCGAGCTTGCCGAGACGCTCAAGGCCGACAAGACCATCACCGGCCATTACTCCATTCCGGAGACCGGCGCCGGACTCAACGCTTTTATCGCCTCCGGTATCCGCTGCTGCCACGAGAGCACCCGCAAGGAGGACGCCCTCGAAAAAATGCGCCGCGGCTGCTATGCCCAGCTCCGTGAGGGCAGCGCGTGGCGTGACCTGCACGAAGTGGTCAAGGCCATCACCGAGACGAAGGTCGACACCCGTTTCGCGATGCTGATCTCCGACGACACCCACCCGAACACGCTTGCCTCGGTCGGTCACATCGACCACCTTGTCCGCCGCGGCATCGAGGAGGGCCTCAACCCGATCACAGCCATCCAGATGGTCACGATCAACCCGGCCCAGTGCTATATGATGGACAACGAGCTCGGTTCCGTCACGCCGGGTAAATGCGCGGATCTCGTCTTCCTCTCCGACCTTACCCGCGTCACCGTCACCCGCACGATGATCGACGGCGACGTCGTCGCGGAAAACGGGAAGATGATCAAAGAGCCGGAGCCTTTCACCTATCCCGAGTGGGCCACGCATACCGTCAACGTCGGCAAAACCCTCACCGCCGCCGATTTCGTCGTCAAGGCGCCGGAAGGCTGCGGCGATACCGCAAAAGTCCGCGCCATCGAGATTATCCCGGCCAAGGTCGGCGACAAGGAGCTCGTCGTCGAGATGAAGGTAAAGGACGGGGCCGTCGCCTCCGATCTTCAGAACGACCTGCTCAAGACGTTCGTCTTTGAGCGCCATCACGCCACCGGGCAATTCAGCTACGGCTTCGTCAAGGGCCTCGGCATCACGAAGGGCGCCATCGCCCAGACCGTCGCGCACGACGCGCATAACCTGCTGGTCACCGGCACCAACGACGCCGACATGGCCCTTGCCGCCAACACGCTGATGGAATGCGGCGGCGGCATGTGCGCGGTCGCGGACGGAAAGGTGCTCGGCCTTGTGCCGCTGCCGATCGCCGGCCTGATGAACGACAAGCCGGCCGAAGAGGTCGCCGCCATGGTCGCCAATCAGGAAAAGGTTTGGGAGGAGATGGGCTGCCGGATCGTCTCGCCGTTCATGACGCTCGCGCTGATCCCGCTCGCCTGCCTGCCGGATCTCCGCCTGACCGATAAAGGCCTCGTCGATTGCCGAACCTTCCAGTTCGTCGATCTTTTCGTGAAATAATTTCTTTATTTATCAGCGATGCCGTGCGGCGGAGTTTCCGAACCGCCGCGCGGAAAAGCCCCTTAAAAAGAGTTTTTCTCTCCTTATTATTGCCGAAAAAGCCCTGCCAACCGCGGGGCTTTTTCGGCGCATAGGGGCAGAAAATTTCCGACCGATCTCACCCCGCCGGGGCAAAATTCGGCGTCAGGCATAATTTTCGGCAGGATTTCATAAAGTTTACACTCGCCTGTTTAGGGAGGGGTGTATCTGATGAAAGGGTTGCCGGAGGATCGGGCCGTGCTGCTGGCGGAATATATCATTGAGAAAGGCGCGACCGTACGCGCCGCTGCGCGGGAATTTCGCGTCTCCAAGAGCACGGTACATAAGGACGTCAGCGAACGGCTGAGAAAACTCAACCCGGTGCTTTATGCCGAGGTGCGCACGGTGCTGGACCGGAACCGGGCCGAGCGTCACCTCCGCGGCGGCATGGCGACAAA
>DAOSWK010000042.1:0-13029 GCA_035593545.1 Oscillospiraceae bacterium
GGTAGGCAAGTTCGCAGGCCCGGTAGCCAAACACGTTCAGGGAAAAATAACCTCTCGCGGAGGTTATTTTCTCCCGGCGAGCCCGATCGGCGATAAAGATGTTGGAGGTCTGAAGCCCCGCAAGGTTGAACGTCTTGCTCGGCGCCGTGCAGATGGCGCTGTTCTCCACGTATTTGCGCTCAAGCGTACCGACGGAGACATGCTTGTATCCGGGCAGGATCAGATCGAAATGGATCTCGTCCGCGAGCATGAAGACGCCGTTTCGCAGGCAGATTTCGGAGAGGCGGACCAATTCCTCTTTTGTAAATACGCGGCCGACCGGGTTGTGCGGGCTGCAAAGAATAAACAGCTTCACTTCCGGGCGCGCGGCCTTTTCCGCAAAGTCGTCGAAGTCGATCTCGTAGGTTTTCCCGCAGATTTTCAGTTCCGAGCACACCGCCGTGCAGCCGCCCGCTTCAATTGCCATATAAAAGGGATAATAGGCCGGCGTGCAGAGCAAAACGCCGTCTCCGGGCTGTGTATACGCCCGCACCATCTGATAGATGGCCGGAACGACGCCCGCCGTCTCGACAAACCATTCCTTCTCCGGGCGAAAACCGTGGCGGCTCTCCATCCAATCCTGAACGGCCTCATAGTAACCGTCCGTCGCCTGCGTATAGCCGAGAATCGTATGGTCGAGAAAGTCTTTCAGGCCCTCCGTGAGTTCCGGCGGATTCAGAAGCTCCATATCCGCGATGGAAAACGGTACCACGTCCTTTCCCACCCCCGGATTCTGCCGAAGCATCAAATCCCATTTATCCGAGCCCGTGCCGGTTCTCTTCCGCAGGGTCTCAAAATCGTAAGCCATCTATGTCCCCTCCGTTTTCTATACAAATGCCCGGGAACTTTCCCCGGGCATCGTGATGATCCTTTACCGCTCCCGGGATCGTCTGTCCGGGAGCAAAAACGCCTGCCGCGCGGACGAAGCCGGGCGCATCCATGAGAAAAAACAAAATGCGGGCGGCTCGGAGGCGTTTTCCCTTCGGCGAAAAGACGTTTTCCATCCTTCCATCCGAAGCCGGAGAAAACGCTCCCGCAAAGCCGCGGAAATCTTATCCGCCGCGCGGGCTTGGCGTCAAGCAGCATGAGCATGCGCTTCGAAGCGATTTTGTTCTAAAAAACATCCGGGCACCCGATTTCCGGTATCTTCGGCTGCGGCGAGTGCCAAACGGCCGCAACGGAGTAGCCCAACACCCGTTTTTAAGCATCTCCGGCTCCGGCGGCATGGTCCCCGAAAATTTGCACCGGCCGAGGGTTATCCTTCGTATTCCTTCATCGCCTCGTTGACCGAATCTTCACAAGAACGCATGGCTTCAAGCGTCTTTTCGAGCAGCGTGTCCAAGTCCCAGCCCAGACGCTCCGCTCCTTGTTCGATCACGTCCCGCGAACAGCCGGCCGCGAACTTCTTATCCTTGAATTTCTTTTTCAGGCTGGAGAGCTCCATATCCTGCGTGCTGCGCGACGGGCGCATCTTCGCCGCGGCCCAGATGAGGCCGGTCAGCTCGTCCGAAGCGAAGAGAATTTTCTCCATCTGATGCTCCGGTTCCACGTCGCTGCAAAGGCCGTAGCCATGGCTGCAAACCGCGTGGATGAGGCGGTCGTCAAAACCCGCCTTTTTGAGCAGTTCCGGGGCGCGTTTGCAATGCTCATCCGGATACCGCTCAAAATCGACGTCGTGCAGCAGGCCGACCATCGCCCAGAAATCCGCTTCGTCCCCAAAGCCCTGATCCTCGGCGAACCAGCGCATCACGCCTTCGACCGTGAAAGCATGGCGCAGATGGAACGGCTCCTGATTATACTCTTTCAGCGTTTTCAGCGCTTGTTCCCTGTCCATATAATTTCCTTTCTGCGGCAAAACCTCTGCCGGACATCGGGAGATCCAAAGAACCAACGAAAGTCTTCGCCGACGCGGAGATCCGCCGGAATCCGAATCCCATAAAAACCAGCCGTCCCCGGAAACGCCGAACCTCTTCGGAATTCCGGAATGCTCAGGCTTTCTCCGGATCCCTATGATGCGGATCGGCTGCGTCGAACATAGCGATAAGGCCGTCCGTCATGTCGGAAAGCCATTCGCCTTTACAGTCATAAACTTCTCCGTCGTCGCATTTCTTTGCGATTTCCGGATCGATCGGGATCTGCGCGGTCAGCGGAATGTCATATTTCTTGGCAGCCTCGTCGAGGCGGCTTTCGCCAAAGATGTTGTGGCGGCTGCCGCAGTCCGGGCACTCATAGTAAGCCATGTTCTCCACAATGCCGAGCACCGGCACCTGCATCATCGAGGCCATCTTGACCGCCTTGCCGACGATCATTGTGACCAGCTCCTGCGGCGAGGTGACGACCAGAATGCCGTCCACCGGCAGGGACTGAAACACCGTCAGCGGAACGTCGCCGGTGCCTGGAGGCAGATCGACAAACATATAATCCACGTCGTTCCAAAGCACGTCCGTCCAGAACTGTTTGACGGTACCGGCGATGATCGGGCCGCGCCAGACCACCGGGTCGGACTCGTTCTCGAGCAGCAGGTTGATGGACATGACCTCGATGCCGTTTTTGGTCATCACGGGGATGATGCCGAGCTCGGTGCCATCGGCCTTTTCCTTCAAGCCGAAAATTTTCGGGATGGAAGGACCGGTGACGTCGGCGTCGAGGATCGCAGTTTTATATCCTCTTTTTTTCATTTCGGTGGCCGCAAGAGCGGTGACGAGGGATTTGCCGACGCCGCCTTTTCCGCTGACGACCGCAATCACCTTCCGTACGGTGGAATAGGCGTTCTGCGGTGCGAGAAAGCTCTCGGGGATGCCGGTGTCGGGTCTTTCCTTCCTGCTGTCGCAGTTGAGCGAGCAGGTAGAACAGTCATGGGTGCATTCTTCAGGCATGGGTTTGCCTCCTTATATAATAGAATTTACGAAAGTAATGACGGACAGAGGCCGGGGGATGTCTCCTTGGGCCTGCATACCCGGCAAAGAGGATAGCTTTTTTATTTCATCAGGCCGCAGACCAGATCGGAATATGCCGCCGGGTCGTCAAGCGGCAGATCGGCGATAATCAGCGCCTGGTCATACAGCAGCTCTGCGTATTTTTTCGCGAGTTCGGGATCCGCGGCGACCGCGTTCTTCAGCGCCTCAAAGGCCGGACTGTCGGCGTTGATCTCCAGCACGCGCTCGGTCTTAAAGCCTGTCATCTCGCCGCCCTGCTTGCGCAGGTATTTCTCCATTTCGATGGAGATCGGCCCGTCGGCGGTCAGGCAGACGGCATGGGATTTGAGAATCCGGGAGATGCGGGCCTCTTTAATTTTATCGCCCAACGTCTCCTTAAGGAAATCGAGCACCGCTTTGCCGGATTCGGCCTTCTCTTCCGCCGCTTTCTTCTCCTCCTCGGTCTCCGGGAGGGCGTCCTCGTCGGCGACGGATTTGAGTTTTTTGCCGTCGTAGTCGCCGAAGACCTGAACGACGAATTCGTCCACATCCTGCGTCAGCCAGAGCACCTCGTACCCCTTGTCCAAAATGCGCTCGGCCTGTGGGGAACGAGAAAGCCGATCCTCGGATTCGCCGGTGGCATAATAGATGTACTGTTGATCTTCGGGCATGCGTTTCCGATATTCCTCGAGCGAGGAGAGCTTTCCGTTTGAGCACGGGAACAGAATCAAATCTCTGAGCAGTTCCTTCTTGGAGCCGTAATCCGACGCGGCGGAATATTTGATCTGTAAGCCGAAAGCCTTCCAGAACTTCTCGTATTTTTCCCGGTCCTCCTCCAGCAGCTTGAGCAGCTTGGCCTTGACCTTTTTTTCGATATTGCCCTCAATGAGCTTAAGCTGGCGGTCATGCTGAAGCATCTCGCGGGAGATATTGAGCGAGACGTCCGGCGTATCGACGACGCCCTGAATGAAACGGAACGGCTCCGGCGTCAGGTCGGCGCATTTTTCCATGATGAGCACGCCGGAGGAATAGAGCTGAAGGCCCTTTTGGAAATCGCGGCTGTAATAATCGTAGGGCGCTTCCGAAGGGATAAAGATCAAAGCTTTATAGGAAACGACGCCCTCCGCATCAATTAGGATGGTATCCAGCGGGTCCTCATATTCCCCGAATTTCTGTTTATAGAAATCGTTATAATCCTGCTCGGTCACTTCGTTCTTTTTACGTTGCCAGACCGGCACCATGGAGTTGAGCGTCTTCCATTCGCGGATTGTCTCATATTCCGTCTTCTGATCGTCGGGCGCGTCGGGTGCCTTGGGTTTCGGCCTTGTCTGCTCCACTTCCATGCGGATGGGGTAGCGGATGTAATCGGAGTATCTCTTTATGAGGGACTGCAGGTTGTACTGGTTGAGGTACTGGCCGTAATCGTCCTCCTCCGTATCCGGTTTGATGTGCATGATGACATCGGTGCCGACGCCGTCCCGTTCGCATTCGGCGATCGTGTAGCCGTCCGAGCCGGTGGATTCCCATCGATAGGCCGTATCGGAGCCGTAGGCTTTGGAGATGACGGTGATCCGGTCGCTGACCATGAACGCCGAATAGAAACCGACGCCGAACTGCCCGATGACGTCGAGATCGGCGCCCTCCTTGCCGTCCGAGGCGGCCTCTTTTTTAAACTGAAAGGAGCCGCTCCGGGCGATGATGCCAAGGTTCTGTTCCAGATCCTCCTGCGTCATGCCGATGCCGTTGTCGGACACCGTGAGAAGACGGTTCCCCTCGTCGGCGGTGACGACGATCTGGAAATCGGAACGGCTCATCCCCACCTTGTCGTCCGTAAGCGCCAAATATGCCAGTTTGTCGATTGCGTCGCTGGCATTGGAGATGATCTCACGGAGAAAAATCTCTTTGTGGGTATAGATCGAGTGGATCATCAGCTCCAGCAGACGCTTGGATTCCGCTTTGAACTGTTTTTTTGCCATTTTCCTGCCTCCAGAGAAATAAAATGTAAGTTTGCGGAAAAAATCCGCACATAAATATATTTAACTTCATTCGTATACAAACTTCAAGTATTTTTTGTAAACTCCGCCCCTCCCTCCGACTTCTTTTCCGTTGCGGAGGATTTGGAAATATGGTATAATTTATGAAAAGAAAAGAATGGGAGGCGTCGGAATGCTTGGAGCGATGATCGGCGATATCACCGGCAGCAGATATGAATTTCACAATATCAAAACGACGGATTTCCCCTTAATGGACGACGGCTGTTTCTTTACGGACGCGACGGTGACGACCCTTGCCGTTGCGGAAGGCCTGATGAACGGGAAACGCAATCCGGAAAAGACGGAGGCCGCCATCGTCAAAGCCATGCAGAAATACGGACGCATGTTCCCGGAAGCGGGATATGGCGCCCGCTTCGGCGAATGGCTGCAAAGCGAGACCCCGGAACCCTACGGCAGCTACGGCAGCGGTTCCGCTATGCGCGTGTCCCCGGTGGCCGAGTATTTTCATACGCTCGCCGAGGCGGAACAATTCGCCGAGATCAGCGCGCGGGTTACGCACAGCCATCCGGAGGGCATCAAGGGCGCGCAGGCCGTGGCTGCCGCCGTCTTTCTTGCCGGAAGCGGCCGTGACCGGCTCTATATCAAGCGCTATATCGAACTGAAATATCATTACGATCTCAGCCGCTCCCTCGACACCATCCGTCCGGACTATACTTTCGACGAAACCTGTCAGGGCACCGTTCCGGAGGCCATCACCGCGTTTTTGCTGAGCGAGAGCTTTGAGGACGCCGTCCGCAAGGCCGTCTCCCTCGGCGGCGACAGCAGTACCCTCGCCGCCGTCGCCGGCAGTATCGCGGAGGCGTTTTACGGCATCCCGGCGGAACTGGCGGACCGTGCGCGCTCCATGCTCGATAAGCGGCTGCTGGCCGTGCTCGAGCGCTGGGACGGCGATCTCAGCGTCCGCCGTACCGGCAGCGGGGAGCATGATATCCTGAAGTACCTCCCCTATTTTGAAAAGAATCCGAAGACGGAGTACGACGTGATCAAGCCCGAGGGCGCCGAAGAAGAGATCCGGATTCCGCATTACGACGATGTGATGCAGAACTTCATCCGGGATTTTTATCTCTCCGACTATGTGGACAAGGCATTCAGCCTGACGCTCAGCAAGCACGGCATCCGCACCTACGAAGATATGGTGATCGAACTGCCGTTCGCGGACCGTGAGACGCTCTGCGCCATGCTGACGCTCGTCTTCCGCGGCGAACTGGTCTCAAGGGGCAATATCGCCCGCGCGGCCGAAAGCGGCATCATCGGCGATATTCTCGGCCGCCTTGCGGGGCTCGCCCGCAGCGCGCAGTCAGCCGAGGAAAAATAAGCGAACCCAAACATCGGCCGGTTCCCCTCCTTCGCGGATGGGAACCGTTTTTTCTGTTTCGGACGCCCGCAGGAAAGCGCCGTCCTCCGCGCGGCCGCCGGCTTCAAGAACCTCCCATCCGATGAAAAAAACGTTCTCCCATCAATATCGCCATTTCATATGGCTTTCTCCAGCAAAATTCTATGCATTTGTGCAATTTGTAAGAAAAAGTAAGGACCAACGCCTTTTGAAAATCAATGAATCGGTGACCTTTTTGGTGAATTTTGGAACGTTCTTGATCTTATTTCACAGTATTTCTAATTTTTAATTTGGCTCGTTTGTCTGTTTTGTTTTTTACTCGATAAAAAGCCGGATGATTTGTTCGCAATAACAAATATCGCTTAATTTCTGTAGATTTAAATTATCCTAATTGTAGAAAGCGACGATAAACGCTTGTTTTTTTTCGCCGAAACGTGTAAACTCCAAGTATCGGCCAAAGCTGTTGATTGAAACGGAGCGTGAACAAATGAAACTTCTGGAAGAACGGATTCTCAGGGACGGCGCGGTTCGGCCCGGCAACGTTCTGAAAGTGGACAGCTTTTTAAATCATCAGATGGATGTCTCGCTTTTTAGGGCGATGGGCGACGAGTGGGCTCGCCTGTTTGCCGACGCCGGCATCACCCGGATCGTCACCATCGAGGCCTCCGGAATCGGCATCGCCGCCGTTGCCGCGCTGAGTTTTCATAACGTGCCCGTCGTCTACGCAAAAAAGACCGAGAGCCTCAATGTGGACGGCGAAGTCTACCGTACGAAAATTCAGTCCTTCACTAAAAAACGCATCTATGACGTGTTCGTCGGCAAAAAGTATATCCAGCCGGAGGACCGCGTTTTAATTATCGATGATTTTCTCGCCAACGGCAAGGCGCTCGAGGGGCTGATCTCCATCATCGAGGATCAGGCCGGCGCAACCGTAGCCGGAATCGGCATCGCAATCGAAAAAGGCTTTCAGCCCGGCGGCAAGCAGATCCGCAACAAAGGTTATCATCTGGAATCCCTCGCGATCGTAGATTCGATGGATCCTGAAACCGGCGCGATCACGTTCCGCCGCTCCGACGAAACCGGAGCCTTATAATTATGGTAAAAAAGCATGCGAAAGTATGCTTTTTTATATTTCAGGTGCATGGGAATCCAAAAGTAAAGGAAAATGATTAGGAGGATAATCATGAAGAAAATTATTGCCCTGATTCTGGCAGCCATTATGATGCTCACCTTTGCTGCCTGCGGCGGTGAAGAGACCACCGAATCCAGCCAGCCCGAAGAATCCGCTCCTGTCGAAAACAGCGAAGAGTCCAGCGAAGTCGTTCTGAGCGAAGTTGCCCAGCGCGTCGTCGATACCGAAGGCGAAAAGATCGACACCACCAAAGTCAAAGAGGCTTTTGATGCCGGCACCCTGAAGATCGGCGTCATTCTTTATCATGACGAAAACGCCGGCTATGACGCCTCTCATATCGACGGCATTAAAGCCGCCATCGCGAACGTCGGCATCACCGAAGATCAGGTCATCTGGAAATACAACATTCCGGAAGACGAAACCTGCTACGACACCGCCGTCGACCTCGCCGAGGCCGGTTGCCAAGTCGTCATTTCCGACTCCTATGGCCATCAGTCCTACATGCTCCAGGCCGCTCAGGAATATCCGGACGTCATCTTCATGCCGGCCACCGGTGATAACGCCGCCGCCTCCGGTTATGACAATGTCGTCAACTTTTTCCCGCACACGTTTGAATCCCGTTATGTCTCCGGCGTTGTCGCCGGCATGAAGCTCGCCGAACTGGTTGCCGACGGCAAAGTCACCGACACCAATATGGACGGCGAAAATATCAAAGTCGGTTATGTCGGCGCCTATCCGTATGCGGAAGTTGTCTCCGGCTACACCGCTTTCTATCTCGGCATCAAATCCATTGTCCCGAACGTCGTGATGGACGTCACCTATACCAGCTCTTGGTATGATCCTACTGCCGAATCCGCTGCCGCCAACGCCCTTGTCTCCCGCGGCTGCATCATCATCAGCCAGCACGCCGACTCCACCGGTGCTCCGTCCGCCTGCCAGGCCCTGCTTGACGCCGGCACCACCGTCTACTGCGTCGGTTACAACGTCGATATGCTCCAGGTTGCTCCGACCGCTGCCCTGACTTCCGCTCAGAACGGCTGGTCCGTCCTCTATACCGAAATGTTCCAAGACATGATCTCCGGCGAAGGCATCACCAGAGACAACACGGTCGGCGCTGACGTCGACGGCGTGATGATCTCCCCGCTTGGCCCGTCCTGCGCGGCCGGCACCGAAGAGAAAGTTGAAGAAGTTTGGACTGCCATCAAGAGCGGCGAGCTCCATGTCTTCAATACCGATTCCTTCACCGTGAACGGCGAACATCTCACCTCCTACACCGCCGCCTATCATGCCGACGATTTCTCCGGCATCGAGTTCATCTGGGACGGTTATTTCCATGAGTCCGAGATCGTCTCCGCCCCGATGTTCAACATCCGCATCGACGGCATCACCGAGCTTGCCAGCTGATTGGACAAGCACTGAAAATGAGGAAAAAGGGAAGCTGTATTCTGCGGCTTCCCTTGCCTTTTTTTACTGAACCGGCAAAAAGAGGCCGTTTTATTCTAAAAATTGGAAGAGGTGGCGTGATTGGATACGGAATATGCCGTCAGCATGAAGAACATCACCAAGACGTTTGGCCCCGTCGTCGCAAACGAAAAGGTCTCTCTGGACATCCGAAAGGGCGAGATCCTCTCCCTTCTGGGTGAAAACGGAAGCGGAAAAACGACGCTGATGAACATGCTCTCCGGCATCTATTATCCGGACAGCGGCGAGATTTTTGTGAACGGCGAAGAGGTCGCGATCCGCTCACCGAAGGATGCCCTCCGGTACGGTATCGGCATGGTACACCAGCACTTCAAGCTCATCAATGTCTTTACCGCGGCGGAAAATATCGTGCTCGGCCTGCGCAGCAAAGGCGACCTCAACCGGAATGCCGTGGCGGAGGATATCCGAAAAATCTGCGACAAATACGGCTTTGAGATCGACCCGAACAAGAAGATTTACGACATGTCCGTCTCCGAAAAGCAGACCGTCGAGATCGTCAAGGTGCTCTACCGCGGCGCGGACATCCTAATTCTGGACGAACCGACCGCCGTTTTGACGCCGCAGGAAACGGAGCGCCTTTTTAACGTCATGCGGAACATGAAGGCGGATGGAAAAGCCGTCATCATCATCACGCACAAGCTGATGGAAGTTTTGGCGGTTTCGGACCGTGTCGCCGTTCTGCGCCGGGGAAAAAATGTCGGCATCCTCAACACCGCCGAGACCGGCATTCAGGAACTGACCGATCTGATGGTCGGCCATAAGGTGGATCTGAACATCACGCGTTCCCCCCGCGGAAAACTCACGAAGCGCCTCAGCATCCGCGACCTCTGTTGCACCGACATCAGCGGCATCCCGAAGCTCTGCGACGTGTCCATGGATGTTTTCGGCGGCGAAATTCTCGGCATTGCCGGCATCTCCGGCTGCGGCCAGAAAGAGCTGCTTGAGGGCATCGCCGGCCTCCAAAGGGTATCCGGCAGCATCATGTATACCGCTCCGGACGCCGAGGAACCGGTCGAGATCGTCGGGAAATCCCCGCTTGAGATCATGCGCTCCGGCATCGCGCTCTCCTTTGTGCCGGAGGACCGCCTCGGCATGGGCCTTGTCGGCAACATGGACCTCACCGACAACATGATGATCCGCAGCTACCTCAACGGCAGCTCCCCCCTGCTCGACCGCAAATCGCCGAAGGACCTTGCCAAGCGCGTCGTCAACGAGCTTGAGGTCGTCACGCCCGGCCTCTCCACGCCGGTGCGTCAGCTTTCCGGCGGCAATGTGCAAAAGGTGCTTGTCGGAAGAGAAATTTCCTCCAGCCCGGCGGTTCTGATGTCCGCATACGCCGTCCGCGGACTGGATATCAACACCTCCTACACCATCTATAACTTGATGAACGAGCAGAAGGAACGGGGCGTCGCCGTGATCTATGTCGGCGAGGACCTCGACGTGCTGCTCGAGCTCTGCGACCGGATCGCCGTGCTCTGCTCCGGCCACCTGAATAAAATCTTTGAAGCCGCGGAGACCTCAAAGGACGAGGTCGGCTTTTATATGACCTGCCTCGATCCCGAGGCGGCGGGAAAGGAGGACAAGACCATATGAACAGACCCGAAAAGGCACATAAAGATCCTCTGATCCGCATTGCAAAAAGAGATGCCATCTCCAAGCCGCGCGCCTGGGGCATCCGTCTGATCGGCGTCGGCCTTGCGCTGGTTGTCTGCGCTTTCGTCATCTACGCGATTGTCCATCTGAATCCTCTCAAAGTTTACGGTTCCATGTTTAACGGCGCATTCGGCACCGAAAAACGTGCATGGGTCACGGTCCGCGACGCAATGATGCTGCTCTGCATCGGCGTCGGCCTCGCCCCCGCTTTTAAAATGCGTTTCTGGAACATCGGCGCGGAGGGCCAAGTCCTCGTCGGCGGCGTGGCAACGGCCGCCTGCATGATCTACTGCAAGAGCTTCCCCGCTCCGCTGCTTTTCCTCCTGATGATCGTCGCGAGCATCGTAGCCGGCGCGCTCTGGGCCTTGCTCCCCGCCGTCTTTAAGTCGAAATGGAACACGAACGAGACGCTCTTCACCCTGATGATGAACTACGTGGCGATCCAGGTCACTTCGTTCTTCGTCTCCAAATGGGAAAACCCCTACGGCTCCAACACCGTCGGCGTCATCAATCCCAATTCCAACGAGGGCTGGTTTCCGGCCGTCTTCGGCGAACAGTACTTTCTTAACGTGCTCATCGTTATGACGATCACCGTCGCCATGTATTATTACCTCAAGTACAGCAAGCACGGCTATGAGATCGCCGTCGTCGGGGAGTCCCTCGATACCGCCCGTTACGCCGGCATCAACACCAAGCTTGTCTTTATCCGCACGATGCTCCTTTCCGGCGCGGTCTGCGGGCTGGCCGGCTTCATCGCCGTCTCCGGCGCGAGCCACACGATCTCCACCAGCACCGCCGGTGGACGCGGCTTTACGGCGATCATCGTCGCGTGGATGGCAAAATTCAATACTTATGTGATGATTCTGATTGCGTTCCTGCTGGTCTTCCTCGAAAAGGGAGCCATCGAGATCGCCTCTCTCTATAATCTTAACAATTTCGTCTCTGAAATGATCGAAGGCATCATCCTGTTCTTCATCCTCGGAAGCGAATTCTTCATCAACTACCGGCTGATTTTCCGGAGCAAAAAGGAGGCGGACGCGGAATGAACCAACTGATTGCCCTTTTTCAGGATGCGATCGTTTTTGGAACCGTCATCCTGTTCGGCGCGCTCGGCGAGATCCTGACGCAGAAATCCGGGAACCTGAACCTCGGTGTCCCGGGCATCATGTACCTCGGCGGCATTGCCGGACTGATGGGCGCGTTCTATTATGAAAACGCCGTGGAGACGCCAAACAAGCTTCTCTGTATTCTGATCGGGCTTATCTGCTCGTTTGCTCTCGCCGCGGTGGGCGGGCTCGTATACAGTTTTCTGACCATCACCCTCCGCGCCAATCAGAACGTCACCGGCCTCACGCTGACGATCTTCGGCTCCGGATTCGCCAACTTCTTCGGCGGAAGCCTCAACAAGCTCGCCGGCGGCGTCGGCCAGATCCACGTCGAGGCAACCAGCGCCGCGTTCCGCGCGTCGGTGCCGGGGCTCTCCGAGATGGGCGTCGTCGGAAAAATTTTCTTTTCCTATGGCTTCATGGCCTATGCGGCCATCCTGATCGCCTTTCTGATGAACCACTTTTTCAGCAAATCCGCTATGGGCCTTAACCTTCGCGCGGTCGGCGAAAACCCGGGCACTGCGGACGCGGCCGGCATCGACGTCATCCGCTACAAGTATCTCGCAACCTGCATCGGCGCCGGCATCTCCGGCTTCGGCGGCCTCTATTACACGATGGATTACATCAAAGGGACATGGGCTTCCGACGGCACGATTGAGAAACTCGGCTGGCTCGCCGTGGCGCTCGTCATCTTCGCCACGTGGAAGCCTCTCAACGCCATTTGGGGATCCTATCTCTTCGGCGTTCTTTACTGGGCGTATTTCTATATCGAGGGTCTGACGAGAAGCTCTCAGGAGATCTTTAAGATGATCCCCTACGTGGTCACCATCCTCGTTCTGATCTTCGTCAGCTTCCGCAAAAAGAGGGAAAATCTCGGTCCGGCAAGTCTGGGACTTTCCTATTTCCGGGAAGAACGATAGGGACGGACGAACAACAGACGGCGCTTTCCCTTTTGGGGAGGGCGCCGTTTTTTGGGTCTTTTCATAACGGTTTCATCACATTTTTTAAAGGAGCGTCTTTTCTCCTTGGGAAAACGGACGGGGAAAACGGTTCCAATTCCGAACAAACTATGAATTCCCTTGATTTAAACATGTTTTTCTATTATAATGTGTAAGTTATCGGAAAGGAGGTGACCGACCCTTGGATGAAAAGCTGCCTGCCGCAAAGCCCGGCGAGCCGGATCAGGCAGAAGCTCTCATTGCGGATCCGCTGGACGGGCTGCCGGACGCTTACCGGGACTCCCCGCTTTCCGTCATCTATGCGGCAGTGTATAATTTCTGCTATCTGGTCGGAGTCTCCTTCGTCCGCCAGACAA
>DAOSWK010000043.1:0-12959 GCA_035593545.1 Oscillospiraceae bacterium
GAGCATGCGGCTGTTAACCGCAGGGTCGTCCGTTCGAGCCGGACAGGAGGAGCCAGACCGGGGCGTCTGCAACAAGGCGCCCCGGAAAAATAGTTTATGGGCCTTTAGCTCAGTTGGTTAGAGCGGCCGGCTCATAACCGGTTGGTCCGGGGTTCGAGTCCCTGAAGGCCCACCACAAAATAAAATATAGGGGCATAGTGTAATGGTAACACCCCGGTCTCCAAAACCGTTATTGAGGGTTCGAATCCTTCTGCCCCTGCCATAAAATAACCGCATCACTATGCCATTAGTGACGCGGTTATTTTTTATAATAACACACTATATAGCCCACTTATCATTCCGCATTCTTAAAAATAAATCCGTCTTACAAAGTAATTGTGAGGCAGATTTTTATTGAAATCATACGGTTATCCGACGATTGAAATTGTTGGGAAAACGATGCGAATCATTTTTACATCCGTTGTTCGTCATTTGTTTTCCTGACCGGATGACGAATGACCGTTTTGAGCTTGGCGGGGTCGCATTTGCGTGCGTCGCTCAGGTATATCTCATGATGATATCTTTGGCCGCCGAGATCGGTTTCATATCCGTGTTCCGCAGCATATCCATCCATGAGCTTGATCGTTGCGGGCTCGTCGTCATATGGCCCAAGATGCATGCACTGCACGCAGAGTCCCTCCTCATAGGTCAAGAACTCCACTTTTGAGAAATCCTCTTTCTTTTTTGCAGAAGCCTCCGCAACCGCCCAATCGAAATCTTCTTTTTTGACAAAGTCGGGGATCCGGATGATCGAGATCCAACAGAACCGATCCTTTTTGCCGTAATCGATACCGTCGATGCCGTCCATCCACCAAAGACCCTCCAGCGGCGGCACGACATATTCAAAATAGCCGTCGATCTTATGACTGCCTTTATCGCTCATCTTGATTGTGAAGGCAATCCCATAAAGCAACCCCATCGCTTTTTTGTATTCGCCGTCTTCCTCGTTGGGGTCTCCTTTGCCCCGGACCGCAATGAAATTCATGGCCGGGATGTTGATGATTTCCGGTTTCTTGGCAGGCAAATAAAATTCCCGGTACTCTTTTTTATAATCAAACGCCATACACTTTTTTCTCCTTTCTCCTTTTCATGAACTTTTTGTTCTATCAGAGAACGCTCGTTTTCAGTATTCACGGCTTCACGGATCAAACGAAGAAATCCCCCAAGATTATCCGTGTAAAAGAGCTTCCGTCAAGATCTGCCGCCGGAAGTAAAAGATGAAGACGAAAAGGTGACTTACCCGTTTTTGCCCGATTTATCGATGATTGTTTCCGGGAACAGGTCCCACGGAACCCCCGCCGGAAAAGGAGCCGTGACCGTGATCGTCTCTCCGCTCGACGGGTGGCGAAACGTGATCCGGTGGGACTGAAGCGCCAGCCTTCCGGGGCCGCCGCCATATTTTCCGTCGCCGAAGAGCGGCATTTTCCGCGAGGCGAACTGGACGCGAATCTGATGGGTACGTCCGGTCTCCAGCCAAATTTGCAGAAGGGAAAGCTTTTTTTCGGACTCTTGAGCAGGGGAGCCGCCGCCCGACCGTTTTTCCTGCGGACTTTTACCGCCTGTTAAAGCGCCGTCCGTCGGTCCGTTCGCCAAAATCCCGTCTGCCGCTTTGCCGACGTTTTTCGAGCCTCCGCACGCGGAACCGGAACCCGCCGAACCGTTCATATGATCTCCGACGTTCACCGAACCAAGCGTCCGGTAACGCAAAACGGCCTCTTTTACGCCCTTACGCATCCGATCAGTCACATAGGTCTTGTTTTTATTTCGGTCGTGAAAAAGCAGGTCGCGGTATATGCCGGACGCTTCCTCCGGCTCGCCGGAGACAATCGCCAGATACTCCTTTTCCATGAGATGCTCGGCAGCCTGCCGGGAGAGCGCGGCCGCCGCCTGCTCGTCTCTTGCGAGCAGCAGAAGCCCTTCCGCCTCCCGATCCAGACGGTTGACCGGGTAAAGGAGCGAGGGCTCTCCCGCTGCGGCCAGCTCTTTGCCGAGCAGGTCGGGCATGCCCATGCCGGAGCCGCCCTCGGAGACCAATCCGGCAGGTTTCTTGCATACAATCACCGATTTATCCTTATAAAGAAGCTCCAACGGTGCTCATTCCTCCCGCTCCGGCATTCTTCCGTGCTCAGGCTCTTCCGCTTGAGCACGGATCAATACCGTTATTTTACCACATCTTCCGCCGCTCTGCACGGGGTCCGGAAAAGAAAAAAAGAGTGGCATGTTTCATGGGAATGGTGTATAATATATCCTGTATAGGTGGACAAATTTAACGATTGGAGGACTTCCCATGCCGAGACCAATCCGAATCTTCACGGACAGCACAGCCGATTTATCTCCGGAACTCATTGAGAAATACAACCTTACGGTGTTGCCTCTTTATATCACCTTGGGTGATCGGACTTACCGGGATATGGTGGAGATCACCGCATCGGATATCTTCAAGCATTATGAAGAATATAAAGAGCTGCCGAAAACCGCCGCCGTAAGCGTACAGGATTACATGGAAGCCTTTTCCGCCGCCGTGGAGCAGGGTTTCGACGTTATCCATTTCACGATCAGCTCGGAGTTTTCCGCCTGTTATCAGAACGCCTGTTTCGCCGCGGCGGAGGTCGGAAACGTATGGGTCGTGGATTCCCGGAATCTTTCCACCGGAATCGCCCAGCTTGTCCTGATGGCCGCCGAGCTTGCCGCGCGGGGCCACAGCGCGCCGCTGATCGCCGACTATGTCGCCAAATCCGTGGGCCGCGTAGATACGAGCTTCGTGCTCAGCAGTCTCGAGTTTCTGCATAAAGGCGGGCGCTGCAGCGGCGTTGCGGCGCTGGGAGCAAACCTCCTTCAGCTCAAACCGTGTATCGAGGTCGTGGACGGAAAAATGACCGTCGGAAAGAAATACCGCGGCAACTTTGAAAAATGTTGCGAGGAGTATATCGCCGACCGCCTCAAAGATCGGAACGACATCGATACCCACCGCATCTTTTTCACATGGACTGCCGTGGACCCGAAACTGCTTCATTCTCTGGAGAAAAAAATCCGCAGTTATCAGCCTTTTAAAGAAGTGCTCGTCACCGAAGCCGGGAGCACCATTTCCGGGCATTGCGGGCCGTGCTGCTTGGGCATCCTGTATCTGCATAAAAGAAAAGACGTTAAAAAATGAAACGTGCAGGATGTGAAATAAAATGAAAAGTCTTCAGAAGCTATACCGCGTCGGAAACGGGCCTTCCAGTTCCCATACGATGGGCCCTGGCAGGGCCGCCAAGCTGTTCCGGGAGGCCTATCCGGAGGCGGACGGTTTCCGGGCCGTGCTTTACGGCTCACTTGCCAAGACCGGAAAGGGCCATATGACGGACGCGGTGCTGCGTCAGAGCTTTGCGCCTCTGCCGTCGGAGATTGTGTTCGATATGGACACGCCCGAGGAGGACCTGCCCCATCCCTGTACGATGGACCTGTTTGCCTACCGGAACGGTGTTCAGGTCGGCTTCTGGCGCGTCATGAGCGTCGGCGGCGGCGCGATCCGGGTGCTCGGCTCCGAGTATCACGAGGCGCCGGAGGTCTACGCGGAAAACAGCTTTGCCGAAATCGCCGCCTATTGTCGGGAACGGGGCATCCGCATCTGGCAATATGTGCAGGAAAAGGAAGGCCCGCAGATCTGGCCGTTCCTCGATGAGATCTGGGCGGTCATGAAGGAGTCGATCCGAAAGGGGCTTTCGGAGGAGGGTGTGCTGCCCGGCGGGCTCGAAGTCAAGCGCAAGGCCGCTTATTTGTATAATCAGTATCATATGGATGAAAGCGCCGAGACGAAGGAAAACCGCATCGTCTGTTCCTATGCGTTCGCCGTCAGCGAACACAGCGCCGGCAACGGAATTGTGGTCACGGCGCCGACCTGCGGAGCCTCCGGCGTCGTGCCGGCCGTGCTCTATTATACGCAGCAGAAGCGCGGCTTCACCGATACGGAGGTGCTGCATGCGCTCGCAACCGCCGGCATCATCGGCAATTTAATCAAGACAAACGCCTCGATCTCCGGCGCCGAATGCGGCTGTCAGGCGGAGATCGGTTCCGCCTGTTCGATGGCCTCCGCCGCATTGGCGGAGCTCTACGAGATGCGCCTTGAGCAGATCGAATACGCCGCGGAGGTTGCGATGGAGCACATGCTCGGCCTCACCTGCGATCCGATCGGGGGCCTCGTGCAGATTCCCTGCATCGAGCGCAACGCCGTCGCCGCCATGCGCGCGATGAACGCCCTTTCGCTCGCCAACTTCCTGACTGATACGAGAAAGATCTCTTTCGACATGGTCGTCCGGACTATGTACGAGACCGGCCGCGACATCCCCGGCCATTACCGTGAAACCTCGGAGGGCGGTCTCGCAAAGAGCTACTTCAACAAGGACCCGAATACCTGAACGCATCTTCCGGGCGTTTTTTACCGAACAAAAGGGTCGAATTCCGGTTTTCAGGGCATTTTTATGGAAAAAGCGGCCGGGAAAACGGCATGGATCATTTCCTTTAGGAGGAAAGAAGTCCCGCCGGTTTCGGCGGAAGGCCGCGTTTGGAAGGAAATAAAAAAGGAGTGTTTTTTTATGACGAAAAAAAACGTATATGTTGTGACAGGCGGTGCCGGCGGAATCGGGCTGGAAACGGCAAAGCTTTTTAAGGATGGAATTGTTGTCATCTCAGATGTCAACGAGGCCGCGCTGAAAAAAGGGAAAGCCGTATTGGCCGAGAATGGAATCGAATGCGTACCGGTCGTTTGCGATATTTCAAAGGAAGAACAGGTGGCAAAGCTTGCCGCGGATTCCGCCGCGATGGGAACGATCAAAGCCGTTGTTCACTCCGCAGGTGTCAGCGGTGACTGCGGAAACCTGCCGCTGGTCATCAAGATCGATTTACTGGGCACTTATTATCTCATTGAGGAATTTTTAAAGGTCATGGGCGCCGGTTCCGCGATGGTGCTGGTTTCCTCTATGATGGCATATACCGTGATACCCAACCCAGAGACGGATGCTCTGATGATGAATCCGAATCAGGACCGTCTTATCGAAAAGCTGGCCCCGTTCTGCAAGGAAGATCCGCATGCAGCCTATGATGTCTGCAAACGCGGGGTTCAGCTTCTCACCAAAAAGTACGCGCCGGCCTTCGGCCAAAAGGGCGCCCGCATCAACTCCGTTTCACCGGGCGTCATCATGACCGATATGGCCAAGAAAGCGGCCGAGGAGCATCCGCAGGAGATGCAGTTTATGGAGTCGATCACGCCGCTGGGCCGCAACGGGGAGCCGGAGGAAGTTGCCGCGGCGATCCGGTTCTTATGTTCGCAGGAGGCTTCTTTTGTTACCGGGGCCGATCTGAAGGTGGACGGCGGCGCCGTGGATGCGGTTATCGCTTACCAAATGAATGCCGCGCAGCAGGGAAACTGAAGATTCCTGCGTTTTGGCGGTTCAAATTCTGATTTTTAGGGCATTTTTATGGAAAAAGAAAAAAACAGTTGATATCGCTTAGAAATATTAGTAAAATAGAGAAAAGGACATCCGTCCGGTGCGGCGGAATTGCGGAGGTGAGAAGAAGTTGAGTTTCCTTGATACCGTGAAAGCGGCCGGAATCGTCGGTCAAGGCGGAGCCGGTTTTCCAACGCACGTCAAACTCAATACAAACAAGGCCGAGTATTATATCGTCAACGCTGCCGAATGCGAGCCGTTGATCGAAACCGACAAATTCCTGATGCGTACCCGCGCGGACGATCTGGTTCGCGGCGTGGATCTGATCGCAAAGGAACTTGGCGCCACGAAGAAATACATAGCCCTGAAAGCCGCCTATAAGCGCGAGATCGCCGTTCTTGAGGATGCGATCGCCCGCGCCGGCAGCGACATCCGGCTCCATAAGATGGATTACTTCTATCCGGCCGGAGACGAGCAGGTCATCGTTTGCCAGATCACCGGGAAATCCGTACCGGAGCGCGGCATCCCGATTGCCTGCGGCGCGGTCGTCGACAACGTGGGGACCATTCTGAGCGTTCTCGATGCCGTGGAACAGGGCAAGACCGTTTCCGACAAATATCTCTCCGTGGTCGGCGAGGTGGAAAAACCCGTGATGCTTCATGTGCCGATCGGCATTTCCGTGCGGGAATGCGTCGAAGCGGCCCATCCGACCATCAAGGGCTACGGCGTCATCATGGGCGGCCCGATGATGGGCAAGACCTATACCAACGATGCCGATATCGATAAACTGGTCATCACCAAGACCGACGGCAACATCATTGTGTTGCCGAAGGATCACTACCTCTTCCGCCGTGCGGCGCTGCAGCCTCTTTCGATGAAGAATCAGACGAGAAGCACCTGCATCCAGTGCAAGATGTGCACCGACATGTGCCCTCGTTACCAGACGGGCCACAACATGCGCCCGAATCTGGTCATGCGCAACCTCTGGCGCATCGACAGCAACATGAGCGACGACGAGTTTCTCCGGGCGTTCGGCGACGCGGTCAACTGCTCCGAGTGCGGCATCTGCGAAATGTTTGCCTGCCCGATGCTGCTCTCTCCGAGAAAGGCGAATATCTACGTCAAGACGCTGCTCAGAGAACGCGGCATCGACGTTCCGAAGCTCCAGGATCCGATTCCGAGAGAGACCATGGCCCTTCGGGAAGTTCCGACCGACCGCCTTGCCGCGAGACTTGTGCTCGGCAAATATTACGGCCACCATCTGGCGAGCGACGAAGCAATGGAGCTCAACCCGGATGTGGTCACCATCCCGCTCAGAATGCATATCGGCGCGCCGGCAACGGCCTGTGTCGCCGTGGGGGATAAAGTCGAGGCCGGTGCCCTGATCGCACAGATCGACGAGGGCAAGCTCGGCGCCAACATTCACGCAAGCGTCGGCGGCACCGTGGAATCGGTTTCCGACAAGATTGTGATCAGGAGGGATCAATAATGGCTCAGACACTTGGAATGCTTGAATTCAACAGCATTGCGAAGGGCATCGAGACCTGCGATGTCATGCTCAAAGCGGCGAGGGTGGATCTGATCCGTACCTCCACCGTCTGCCCCGGCAAATACATCACCATCATCTTCGGCGATACCGGCGCGGTCAAGGCCTCCATTCAGGCCGGCCAGCTCAACGGCGGGGACAACGTCGTGGACGTCATGCAGATTCAGAACGTGCATCCGCAGCTGATTCCGGCGATTTCCGGTACCGCTCAGCCGGTCAAGGGCGACGCGATCGGCGTGATGGAGTTCTATTCCATCTCCTCCGCGATCAAGGCAGCCGATGTGGCCGCTAAAAACGCGCAGATCAGCCTGATCGATATTGTCACCGGCTTCGCGATCGGCGGCAAAGGCTACGTTACGCTGACCGGCGATGTCGGCGCAGTGCGCGCGGCGGTTGCGGCCGGCTGCGAGGAGGGCGGCAAAAGCGGCCTTCTGGTCGGAAGTACCGTTATCCCGAAATACGCGCAACAGCTCTACGATTCCCTGCTGTAACGCAGCCCGGAAGAAAAGCCGGCCTCTTGTCGGTTTTAAAATCCTTTTCAGAACCTTTCAGAATACGCAGAAGCAGCCGCCGAAGATTTTTTGGCGGCTGTTTTTTTCTGCCTTCCGGCGGCATTTTTTTATGGGGTTTTGTTTCGATACAAAGGCAGGGATAGAGACATTCTAATAACATAGAGGAATGATTTTTGGAAAATATACGGTACGCATAAAAATATTTTCACAATTTAAAGCTTTTATGCTTTAAAGCATCTTTTCAAATCGAATTTTTTGTAGTATGATAAGAACAACTTTTTTTGAGAGGATGTCGTTTTATGCCGATTACCGAACTGCTTGCCAGAAACGCGGAGCTTTACGGCGACGAGATCTGCCTGACGGAGATCAATCCGGAAGTGGCGGAGTCCCATGCCGTGACGTGGAAGGAATACGATCTGGTGCAGACCGATCCGTCCAAACATTCCCGCCGCGAGATGACCTGGAAAGAATTTGACAACCGCGCCAATCGCTTTGCGAATCTGCTCCTGAGCCGCGGCGTCGGCAAGGGCAACAAGGTGGCCGTCTTGCTGATGAACTGTCTCGAATGGCTGCCGATCTATTTCGGCATCCTGCGCACCGGGGCGCTGGCCGTTCCGATGAACTATCGCTTCTCCGCCGACGAGATCAAGTACTGCCTCGACCTTTCCGAGGCGGATACGCTGGTTTTCGGGCCGGAATTCATCGGCCGCATCGAAGCGATCTACGAGCAGATCCCCCGTGTGGGACAGAAATTCTATGTCGGCGAAAACTGCCCTACGTTTGCGGAAAGCTACGACCATCTCGAGAAATTTTTCAGCTCCCGGAATCCGCAGATCCCGCTCTCGGACGACGACGAAGCCGCGATCTATTTTTCGAGCGGCACCACCGGATTCCCGAAGGCAATCCTCCATGCCCATCGGGCGCTTATGTTTTCCTGCGAGGTGGAGCAGGCCCATCATGGCCAGCGGCGCGGAGACTGCTTCCTCTGCATCCCGCCGCTCTATCACACCGGCGCAAAAATGCACTGGTTCGGCAGCCTGCTGAGCGGCAGCCGCGCGGTGCTGCTCCGGGGCGTCAAGCCGGAGTGGATTCTGAAGGCGGTCTCCGAGGAACAATGCACGATCGTCTGGCTGCTGGTTCCATGGGCGCAGGATATCCTCGACGCCATCGACCGCGGCGACGTCAATCTCAAGGAATATAAACTCGATCAGTGGCGGCTCATGCACATCGGCGCCCAGCCGGTACCGCCCTCTTTGATTACGAGATGGAAAACCGTCTTCCCGAATCACGAATATGATACGAATTACGGCCTGTCGGAATCCATCGGTCCGGGCGCCGTGCATCTGGGCGTTGAGAACCTCCATAAGGTCGGCGCGATCGGCAAGGCCGGATTCGGCTGGCAGACGAAGATCATCGGCGAAGACGGCGAGCCGGTCGAGCAGGGAAAGGTCGGCGAGCTCTGTCTCAAAGGGCCCGGCGTCATGCTTTGTTACTACCGGGATCCGAAGGCCACCACCGAAGTTTTAAAGGACGGCTGGCTCCGTTCCGGCGATATGGCCATGGAGGACCCGGACGGCTTCATCTATCTGGTCGATCGGAAAAAGGACGTCATCATCACCGGCGGCGAGAACCTGTACCCGGTGCAGATCGAGGATTTCCTCCGCCGGAACGACAAGATCAGCGACGTGGCGGTCATCGGTCTGCCGGATAAGCGCCTTGGCGAGATCGCGGCGGCCATCATCCAGATCAAGCCCGGCATGACCTGCACCGAAGAGGAGATCGAGGAGTTCTGCACCGGCCTGCCGCGGTACAAGCGCCCGAGAAAGATCATTTTTGCCGACGTGCCACGTAACCCCACCGGCAAGATCGAAAAACCGAAGCTCCGCCAGAGGTACTGCGGCGAGTCCGTCGTCGCTCAGCAGGTCAAAGGTTGACGTTCCGACGAACTTTCCCGAGAGCATAACGGCATACATAAAACGGGATGCTCATGCTCCGAAGGGGAAAACGGTCTCCAGTGAAGAGCCTTCGATGCAAACCTCTAAAGGCGAACCGAATATAAAAAAGCACCTCATTTCCAATTGGAAATGAGGTGCTTTACTGTATGGGCGCTGTGAATGATCGTTTAATTTCCATGAAGGTTACGAATGCGTCGAAAAATTGGCATTATGAAACGAATCTCACAGCGATATTCGGTGAGGGTCGCCTTGCTCTCCGGGACCCGCTCTTTTTATGAAAGGACCGGCCATTTTTTTATCCTTTTTTGCCAATATAGAAAACGTATCCATAATACTGCTTATATTTTGCATACAATTCCGCCTCGTACCTCATGTTTGCAATGAAAGCTTCTACCGTTTTATCCCCGGCATATTTTTCTAAGAATGCTTTTTGCGCCGCTTCCCGCGGAATAAAATAATTCTCCGTCCAGCATTCTTCGGGCAATGTAAATGCGGCGACAAACCGATAGCCGGCCTTTTGCATGATGGAAATATTATGCGCGATGGTGTCCATTTCAGGAACCGCGTCAACCCAGAACTTTTCAATCTCGGCGGGGCGTTCATCGGTAAACCATGACTCGTATGTTACGGCGACATAGCCGTCCGTTTTGAGAAAGTCCCTCCAATAGCGGAGGCCCTTTTCAAAACCGATATTGGCAATGGCCCCTTCGGACCAGATAAGGTCGAAATCTTCTTTTGAAAAAGGAAGATTTTCCATAGAGCCGACGATGCCCTTTACTCGTTCCTGAAGATTTAATTTTTTGGCATTGTCGTTAAAAATATGGATAAAATCCGGGAAGAAATCCACCCCGGTGATCGTTCCGGAGATATTTTGCGCAAGAATCATCGTCTGCCCGCCGGTCCCGCAGCCTAAATCCGCCACCCGTGAAATTTCATCGGGATGATCCAAAAAACGTAACGCTTCAACCGTCATTTCAGGGCTACCGGGTCCCTGCCGCTCCAACCCTACGTGTAATTCACAAATTAAGTTTAAATCAAAATCGTGAATGGATGTCTGTTCATTTTCCATTTTTTATTCCTCCATTTAGTATGGGATCAATAATTCATCGATTGTTTTGAAAACCTCTGCTCTTTTCCATAGTATCCCGCAGCGAACCTGCTTCTCAATCGGATTTTCATGGCGCGGTCCAATTTGGGCGAATGCAAAAAAAACGGGACCGGCAGCCGAAACTGTCCGCCCCATCATAGGAATTGATATTTGGTTCGCTTTTTGTCACGGTGACATCCCGCCGAAAGACTCGCCTCGTTTTGCGCGGATATGTTTTTCCGGCCGGGAATTTCATGTCCCGCAACATATTCTCAGTATTTTGCCGCGATGATCCGGCAGCTGTCGCAGCGGAAGGCCAGAATGGAGACCTCCAGCAGACTGTGGGCCACCTGCACTTCGCCCTTCTGGGGATTGGCGAGCATGGCGGCGCTGTGCGTATTCTTGCTCCAGATGAGCGAGCTGCCGTTCGCCTGAAGGAATCCCTCCTCCATCTCTTTGCCGCAATTCGGACATTTCATCTCGAGGTCACTCCTTTTTCTCGTCGTTTTGTTTTTGCAGCGTCCGGTACTGCCTCAGATACAGACAGCCGAGAAGGGTATCCAGCGCCGCAATGGAATAATAAATCGGGAAGCCGCCGATGACTCCGGCGGCGGCAAACATCGCGCCGGCCGCAAACCAGATGGTCGCCGTGATGAGTTTGATCCGCCGCGCTTTCTCGGCCGGACTTTTAGAGGGCCGGTCCGAAGCCGGATCCGCGCCCATAGGTTTTGCTTTCAATGTGGATTCTCCTTTGTCAGAAAGGCCGGAGAAAAAGAGCCATTTGCCCCCGCAGTGCTCAGGATTTTCTTTCGCTATAGGGCTGAAAGAGCAGGCGTTTGCCTCCATCGGGCTCGGGACTCCCCTTTGCCATAAGGACTGAAGAGCAGCAGCCGTCCGCTTTCGCCGGTCTCAGGATTCTTCTTCGTCCGCGGCATCTTTTCCGGACGCCTTTTTCTGGGCCTTTTCGGCCTCGTATTCGTCGCGTTCCTTGCAGATCTTTGCCATCATTTCCTTGATGGCCTCTTTGCGGGCCTCGTCGGTCACTTCACCCTTGTTGCCCTTCTTTTCATCGATCTGATGGGCGTTGTTCTCGCTGAACATCATGCCGGCGACACCCACGCCGCTGGAGAGCGCCGTCAGGATCGCGCTGCCCTCGTTTTTGCCGACGTCTGAAAATGCGGATTCAAACCCGACTTCGTCGCGCGAAACGGCCGGCGTGTAAATATGAGGAGAGACGTCGCTGTCTTCGGTCACGGCTTTTTTCGTGACCATTTGTAAGAGCAGATAACGGACCGTCTCGGTGCGGGCCGGACTGACCAAATTGCCCAACGCGCATTTGGTCAGGTCATGCAGGGTCATCGGGCCGGTTTCCCAAAGGATCTCCATCAGTTCTCTCTGTGCTCCGGAAAGTCGAATCATAATCATTCCTCCATAATATACTCGAAATTATGATAATTTAGATATATAATCCTCCGGTTACATTGAGGATTTCTCCCGTAATAAAGGCGGATTTCGGGCTGCCGAGGAAAAAGACCGCCTCCGCGATCTCTTCCGGACGGCCCATCCGGCCGAGCGGCGTCTCCTCAAACAGGGAAAGCCTGTCCGCTTCGGAGAGCCATGCGTTCATGTCGGTTTCGACGGCACCGGGCGCCACGCAGTTGACCCGGATGCCGGAGGGACCCCACTCCTTCGCCAGCGCCTTGGTGTAGCCGATGACGGCGGCTTTCGCGGCGGAGTAATGGCTCTCGCAGCTTCCGCCGCAGAGGCCCCAGACGGAGGAGACGTTCACGATGGCGCCGCTCTGTTCCCGCAGCATGGTGGGCAGCACCCGCTCACAGCAGTGATAGACGCCCCGGACGTTGACGGCGAAGATCCGCTCCCAGTCCTCCGGCGAGCAGTCCTGAAACAGGCCGATCTGTTGAATGCCGGCGTTGTTGACGAGGACGGATACCTGCCCGAGCGTCGCTTCCACGATGTCGAACATCGCATCTACAGCCGCCCGGTCCGCGACGTCGGCCTGTACGGCGGTGCCGCCGCATTCCGCGGCGACGGCCTCGGCTTTTTCCCGGCTGGTTTGGTAATTGACCGCGACGGCATATCCCTCCATCGCGAACTTCCGACAGACGGCGGCTCCGATGCCGCGGCTCCCGCCGGTGACGAGCACGACCTTTGCCAAAACGCATCCGCCGCCTTCCTCTGGTCTTCCTATCTATTTAGGTTTTTCTTACTTCAGTTTCCTTAAGTTTTTCTACATTATATCATGGAAACGCCGCCTGTGCAATCGGGTTTTGACGCCGTCTGCCGCCCGGCGTGGGGGCGGTAGAGGAGCGTTCCGGCACGGGCTTTCTCGTGTTTTTCCCGGGGCGGTTGCCTGCGGTTGTGCTTTTTTGCCGG
>DAOSWK010000044.1:0-12832 GCA_035593545.1 Oscillospiraceae bacterium
CGACCAGACGTGGGAAACCGTACAGCGCATTCGCTCCAATCGGCGGCAGGTGCAGAGAAAAACCTATGACAAGGGCGCTCTTGAAGGAAGCATTTATTGCCTTGATTGCGGCGACAGGCTGTACGCGAAACGGAACTCGCGCTCAAATCAGGACGGCTCCGTCAGGAATTATTGCTATTACATCTGCAAAAACTCACGCACCTATTCCGACAATTCGACCTGCACATCGCACTCCATACAGCGCGAGGCGCTCGAAGCGGTCGTGCTCAAAGACCTTCAGCGGGTCATACGGTTGGCGAAAACAGACGAGCGGAAGTTCACAGAGAAGCTGACTGCGGCATCCACTCGTGAAAACGAGCGCGGTTTGCAGAAAGCCAAGAATGAGCTTGCCAAAGCGAAAACTCGCATTGGAACGCTCGACCGCATCGTCAGCAAGCTGTATGAAGACAATGTGGAGGGTAAAATCAGTGATGAACGATTTGGGACGATGCTTGCCGGATATGAAGCCGAGCAGACGGGCTTGAGGACAAGAGCAACCGAGCTGGAAAGCCTCATAAATGATGCGACCGCGCAGACGGCGGGCATTGAGAGTTTCCTGCGTCTGGTGCGTTCCTTCACCGAGATTACGGAGCTGACGCCCGAAATTGTACACGAGTTCATCTCATCGGTGCGGGTCGGTGAAGCGGTGTACACACCTCCGCAGTACAGCCACTGGGGTCGCGGCAAGACGCAGGAGATTCAGATTACCTACAATTTTATCGGCGATGTGTCCGGCATCATCCAAGACGAATAACGGCGTGTGACTGTGATAAAAGCAGCACACGTCGATTTTTTAGGCATTGGGGAATTGTCCATAGCGCGTTTACGCTGATGAAGGAATATCCGGCACTTCGCTCAACAAGCGGAAAGGTTTTCAGGAGATGATTGATGATGCTGTCGCAGGCAAAATCGATTTAATCCTCACGAAGAGCATCAGTCGGTTTGGGCGCAACATCGTGGATATCCTCACAACTCTACGAAATCTCAGTGATCTGAACCCTCCCGTGGCTGTTAACTTTGAATCTGAGGGTATTTTTTCCAGCGATGGCAAGAATAAGCTCGTCATATCGATCCTGTCGGCGCTTGCGGAGCTGGAGAGCCAGCAGAGGAGCATTTCGGTGAAAGAGGGTATCCGCTATCGAATGCAGGAAGGCCTTTACAAATTTTCCATAAAAAACACGATCGGTTACTATCGCGACTACAGCGGTATGGTCAAAATCGAACCCGCCGAAGCGGAAATCGTACATTTTATCTATGACAGCTTTATCGAGGGAGCATCCCCGCAGGGAATAGCGGAATCCCTATCCCAGCAGGGTATCCGTTCCCCGATGGGAATGGAAACATGGCCACAAGCGACCATCCGCAGTATCCTCACGAATGAGAAGTATTGCGGTGACGTACTGTATCAGAAAACATTTTCAAAAGATTACCTCTCGCATAAATCTGTGAAAAACAAAGATATTCTGCCGCAATGGTTCTGGGAAAACAATCACCCGGCAATCATCAAGCGTGAGCAATGGACGCGGGCGCAGGAAATCCTTGCTTCCGGCAAATGGGGTAAGCGCGGAAAAGCATTGTCCGCCATAAAGAAGAAATGCACACTTGCGAAGGTCAAATCCGGTGTTTTGTGTGGATACTTCCTGCTGGATATGGATTGGACGCAAGGGGAACGGGAGCAATTTATCAACATAATCAACAATATTAACGAGCTTGACGATGATCAAGACGGAAGGAGTTAGACATGGCCATCAATTTTTCTAATATTAACCTTGAGGTCCTCGACCTCACTACCAACGCAGCACCGGATATTTACATCAATCAAAACGGCATTACTTTCAGCAAGCGTGTTTTGGAGGATCTGAACTATCCGCAGAACGTCCAGTACTGTACCGATCCTGCGCATGCTGTTTTCGCGATTCGCGTATGCAAAAGCAACGAGGCAAAATCCGTTCCGTTTTCCAAGCCCAGAAGTGAACAAAGCAACACGCTGAACTGCGGCAACAAAAACCTTCACGATGTGCTTATCATGCTTATTTCTGACTATCAGCCGAAAAAGCGCTATAAAGTCGTTGGCGAGTATGACACGGAGAACCGCATTATGTACTTCGACCTGTCCGCTGCGGAGGCTTTCGAGTTCCGCGCTCCCAAAGAATAAATATAAAGCAATGAGCCGCATGGCGGATAGATTCATGCAGCCCATTATGAGATAACGATATCATTATTACGCCCGTGATTGGCATGCAACGTGTCATAGAACTGGTCTAAACACAAATCAAGGACTATGAAATGGCATCCGTTCCATAGTCCTTGATTTTTATTTAAGAGCCGAAAAATTTCCGAAAGGCTGTTTATAAAAGCCGTGCAAGGGTAAACGAATGCAGTCTATTCGGCAGACAAACTCTTCGCCCATTTGATCGTTTGAGCGGAACTCTCCTCAGGGTTTTTCTTGGGTCCAATATAGTCTATTTCACCGATGAACTTATTTCCGGGGAGCGCTTTTTTCAGCTTGGCAAAGCACTTTTCAGTTCCGCCACCTCCGTGGCAGGCAAACAGCGCGATCCGTTTGTCCCGGATCTTATATTGGCTGATAAAGCTTTTTATCGGCGGCGTATAGGATCCGGCCCAGACGGGCGTTCCGATGATCATTGTTTCATAGCGGCTCAAATTGATCTTTTTGTTTGTCAGCTTAGGCTTTTCTCCGAAAAGGACGCTCTTTCCGCCACAAAAGTACTTGAAAAATCCTTTTGCAGGATATTTCTTCCTTATATTTAACGCGATAATCTCTGCGTCCAGCGTCTCAGCAATTTTTTTGGCAATAAATTCCGTGTCGCCGTCGAGAGAAAAATATACAACAAGAGTCCCCATCATGATTCTCCTTTATAATTTGAATATGCCCGGCATTGGCGGCCCCAACTTTGCCGTAGTTACCGCCGGCGGAACATCAAAGCCGAAGCGATACGATAAATCAGGGCAATCCCTGCGATCCCGGCGATCAGGAGGGCAAGGATCGGGCTTGTGTTGCCGAGGATCTTTTCGTAGGCGCCGGTCAGCGCGAGAATGCTCAGAATGAGAAGCGGCACCGCAAAGCCGATGATGATACTAAGATTGAGCAGCCTCATTTTAGCGGGCGCCGTCCTCTTTTGATCGTCTCCATGAGTTTTCATAGTTCCATCTCCTCCGATTGAAAGATCTCCGCTTTTTCCTCCATCCTGCCGTCGCGCATCAGCAGCGTCCGCGTGCTGAAATGCGCGGCATAGGGCGAATGCGTCACCTGAAGGATGGTAACGCCGCTTTCCCGGTTCAGCCGGCCGAAAAGCTCAAGGACCTCCGTGCCGGAAGCCCGGTCAAGGTTCCCGGTGGGTTCGTCGGCCAGTACGAGCTTCGGTGAGGCAATCACCGCGCGCGCAATCGAGACCCGCTGCTGCTGGCCGCCGGAAAGTTCTCTCGGGATGCTTTTCTTTTTATCGGAAAGCCCGATGAGATCGAGCAGCCGGTCAAGCTTCTCCTGATTGTCCCTTGCCTTTCCGCCGTCCATCAGAATAGGAAGCAGAATATTTTCTTCAACGGTTAGATCTTGAACGAGGTTGTAAAACTGAAAAACGAAACCGATGTTCCTGCGACGGTACTCACTTTTTTGCCGGTCGTTCATGCCGCGCAGATCCGTTCCGGAGAGCAGCACGCGGCCCTCATCCTGCTTTTCCAGCCCGCCGATGATATACAGAAGGGTGCTCTTTCCACAGCCGGAGGGCCCCATGATGGAAACAAATTCTCCTGCCTGCACCTCGAAGGAGATGTTTTTCAGCGCCTCGGCGCGGGAACTGACGGAGCCGTAAGCCTTGCCGATATTTTGTACGCATACCGCGGGAGCGGCGGTTTTCTCATTCATATTTAATCTCCTTTACAATGTCCATCCGGTTCAGCTTTCTGATCGGGAAGATGCATGCAAGACAGATCAGAACGAACATGGCGGCAGGCAGACAGAGAAGCATCGGCACGTCGATGCGGATCTTCAGATAAAGGATCAGGCTGTAAATCACGTCGCGCACAAGCGGCAGGCAGTAGAGCGCGGCGGCAATCCCGACCGCGCAGCCGGAAAGAAAAATCCCTACGGATTCAAAAAACAGCATGGTTCCAAGCTGCTTTCTGCTCATGGCAACCGAATACAGCCCGGCGTATTCCCTTCTTTTTTGGTTAAAAGCGATGATCCGGTTGTTCGCAACGCCGACCAAAGACAAAAGAACGGCCAGAACGGGTACTGCGGAAATTATGTTGAGCGCGGAAAGGGCTTCCCGCATCTTGCCGTTGATATAGGCGTCTTTTTCATACAGCGTCGGCGAATCGCCGGTGCGGTCCCGGATCTCGGCATAAAGGCTGTTGAGGACGTCCGAGGCGTTTTTGCCTTCCTTGAGGAAAATCCCGACCACGCGCGGCGCCTCGCTGATATAATTTAAATAATCCGATTTTGTAAGAAGAAAAGAGAAACGATGGGTATTCAGCGCCGTCGAATCGCAGAACCCCACGATTTGGAGCGTGAGGTCCCCATCCCATCTCGTCTCGTTCTCCGTGTCCGCAATCCGAACGGTATCGCCGATTTTGAAGCCGTATCTTTTTGCCCAGAGTTCGTCCACGATCGTCTGGCCGTCTTTCAGCGCAGACGGCGTACCGAACACGGTGATTCCGTCGGTGCCGGATACCGCAAACATGGCCTCGTCGCAGCGCCCGTCAATCTCCGTATTGACCCACTGCCAATAGCCGAAGGAAATCCCGGAGACGTTTTCGTCTTCGGCAAGAAACAGGTAATTTTCCTCCGGAAGAGAGGCATCTCTTGTTACGATATCATAAGGATAGAGCGTCCGGTAGAGATTGTAATAAGAGGAGATGGAGGAGGCAAACATGCTCACCATAAGCGAGAGCATGAGCACGGAGGAAATCAGCACGGTGCTGGAGAGATTCATTTTGTTTACGGCGGTCTCTTTGATGCCTAAGGATGCGGCAGGCCCGAAAAGGGATCCGCATACCGGCGCAAAGATTCGGGAGATCCAGCGGCTGATCAGCGGCACAAGCAGCCCGGCGCCCACTACGGCAAAGAGCAGCGACAATGCGCAGAGAGAAAACAGATAACTTGAATTCCATAAGTGAAGAAAGAACGATGCGGCGATCAAAAGGCAGCCCGCCGCGGTGCCGGTCTTTGAAACCTGCGCGGCGGTTGAACCGGTATCGGCGATGATTTCCCTGATTTCCCGGCGGTTGATCCGGATGGCCGCGCACAAAGATACCGTCACCTGCAGCGCGACGGCAAAGAGTAGCGAAAGGAAAATCTGCCATCCGCGGATTCCGGAGCCGGAAATTTCGCTGAAGCTGCTGTAAAAATCGCTCAGTCTTCGCCGCAGCAGTTCGCCCACGGGAATCCCGATCATTCCGGCCAGCAACCCGATCAGGGCGTTTTCAAGAACCAGCGCAAGGTTCGTTTGGCGGCGGGTGGCGCCGATGCTTCGGAATATACCGATGACCGGCAGCCGTTCGGCAAGGATCAGGTTTGTGGTGGAGGCGATCACATAAATGCAGATGCCCGCGGCGATGAGCAAGACAATGGTGAGGGCCGTCTGGATGTTGGCGGCCTTGTTTTCCGGGAACAGTTCATTTTCAAGAACCGTCACGTCATAATGTGATTCCGCCTCGATGGCCCCGGCGAATTTTTCGGCATCGGCGTTCCCGACGTCGATGTACATTCCGTCGAACTGAGAACCCCCTTCAGACGGCAGGATCGCCTCCAGATAACTGCTGGAGGAAAGCAGGCCCCACAGCGGCTCAAACAGCCCGGCAATCCGGTATTCCCTTTGTTCTCCCGACACCTTGATTGTGACGGCGTCGCCCAACCGATAACCGTAGTATGCCGCTTTTTGTGCGGAAAAAAGAATCTGCCCCGGGTTTTCCGGGTCATATTCCGAGAGCACGGAAGTGAGGGCGAACATTTCTTCCTCGGCCGCTTCTTTTCTGTCCATGGAGATCAGGCGAAATTTCACCTTTTTCCCACTGTCGGAGGTCGCCCGCCCTTTTTCCAATGAAAAGCCGAATACACCCGCGGGCGTGTAGCCTTCGGGAATCATTTCTTCCTCGGTAAAGCTCCCGCCGTTTGAAACCACCAGCAGATCGTAGCCGAGGTTTACGCTGTCCGAAAATTCCTCAAAGCTGCGGAGCATATCGCTTTGGATGCTTAAATTCAGGTAAAAGACCGCCGCCGCGAGCGCTGCCGAAAGAATCATCAGCACGCTCCGGAACCGGTTCTCACAGATATTGTGCCGGATATGTTTCATCGGGATAAACACGGAAAGCCTCCTTGGGCAGGATCATTCGATCGACCCGGAAGATTTTAATGAGGGGAGAGGCGCCTATAGTTTTAAGGGCGTGAAACTGCCTTCCGGCAAAAAAAATATCGGCAGCGTTTTCTACGAAAAAACGGCGGATTTCTGCGTTTACGGGGATATTTTCCGCTTTTAAATAATGAGATCATTATATCACGGGATCTCGAGCCGTTCAAACCAATGTTTGACAAAATCCAACTTTAATTGTACGATATTTTTTCGGAGGTGGACGGAGATATGAGGGAGTTTCTATATAAATTTTTCGTTTTGACGCCGGTTTATAATGAGGCAGGCGTTGTTGTGGACGCCGGCCCTTACGAGGACGGCCTCGGAGCCGGCGCATATTCGGATTGGCGGCATTTCGCATGGATGCTTCTTTTAATTGTGCTCGGCATCCTGCTCCGGAAGCTCGCGAAAAAGCATCCGGAGGGCCTGTATAGGGGCGTTGTTCTTGCTTGCGTTCTCATGCTGGCCGCCCGTACCGGCAACCAGATTTACTGCGCCATAGCCGGATGCGGCGGCACTCCGTGGAGGAGCATTCCGTTTCATCTCTGCACTGTGATGTCGTTCCTGCTGCCGATGACCGTTATTTTCAAATGGCGCAGGCTCTATGATGCGGTGTTTCCTCTCTCCATGATGGGAGGCGCCATCACCGTGCTCATCGGCGATTACTTCAGCAACCGGTTTCTGACTTGGTCCGCATGGGAGGGCATGACGGCGCATTCCATCCTGTTGCTCGCGCCGCTTGTCATGGCCGCGGCCGGAAAATGGGAGATCCGGTTCGACAATTTGTGGAAGGCGGTCGTGGGAATGTGGGTGGAGATCGGATGGGCAACCCTTGCCAACAAGGTCTTTTTTCCTTCCTTCGATACGAATTATCTTTACCTCATCCGCAACAAGCTTCCCGGCCATATCGGCGGGGACAAGTATTTCTTCTTTGTCTACGTTCTGATTTTTGCCGTCCTTGCCGCCGCCATTTTTGTTCCGCCGGAAGTTCTGCGCCGGGTCAAGGCGCGGCGAAAGTTGGAGGGCGGCCGATAAAAATAAAGCAGCCGAAGCGGCCGCTTGGAAATGATGATAACAATCAAGATTTCCCTGAAAAATCTTCATCTGAAGGCAAGGAGGAACCTGACATGAAAAAAGGATTATGCTTTATATTAGCTGCGTTAATGTGTATTTCTTTCATCGCATGCGGCGTGCCCGCAGAATCAAAAGCGTCGGATACGGTTGTTTTCAACGATCCTGTTCTGGAAGCCATGGTACGAAAAGCAATGTACAGAACGGAAGACGAGGCGATTACATATGCCGAAGCTGAGATGGTAACGGAACTCAATTTGGGAATCGAATGGCAGCAGCAGATCCCGGAAGAAACGCAGATCAAAGATATCAGCGGGCTGGAATATTTCATCAATCTGACGAGCCTTGACCTGTCGTTTCACGCGATAAGCGACATCAGTCCGCTGGCGGGGCTCACCAAGCTCACTTCGTTGTCGCTCGGCGGAAACCCGGTCACCGATCTCACGCCCTTAAGCGGACTGACCAATCTCACATGGCTGGCGTTATTCAACTGTCAGGCAGAGGATTACAGCCCGCTTTCCAATCTCATCAATTTGGATGGCATTATGCTTGACTATTCTACGATAAACGATATCGGTGTTCTTTCCGGCCTGACCAAGCTGCAGAGCGTCAGCCTGACAAACACGCAGGTGAGCGATCTTTCGCCGCTGGCCGCACTGACCGAACTGAAATCCTTGAAGCTCGAAGCGTGTCCGATCACCGATTATTCACCGATTGCAGACATCTATCAAAATCTTGAGGAAAAGGACTTTACGGTTGCTTTTTCGCTCTCCGAGCTGGGATTTGCAATGAATAACGACGGCACGCTGGCGGAGTACATAACGGAAGGATTGTACATGGCCGTCCATCATTCGGACTGGGACATACCGGCAGAGGATATGCAAGGAAACGCCGTCCGCATGGCAAAGCAGATGGACGGCGGCTATACGCTGATTGTCCTCTACTATCCGGATATCCAAGCCTATGTGTTTCAAATCAGCCCTGAAAATGGCGGATTGCTGGCGAACTATATCTATGAACCGTCGAGCGGCGAGTTTACAGCCGGAGTGGACGACCGCGAAAGTTTGGAAGCGCTCGTTGAATCAGTGGTGGGCGACCCCGGTTCCGGCGATGTGCTGCTCGCGCCGATAACCCTTTTTAACGATACGATCGAAAGCACCTTTGGGATCGGCGCCGACGATCTCTATGTGCTGCCGCTTTGAGCCTCGGGTTTATCCCGGACAGGGATAACGCCACCCTCTTCTATGAGCAAGATGCGGAAAAATACACGAGCATGGAAATCCGGTATCCCGGATGGGGAAAAGAAGTACGCCGTCGGATCTTTTTCGCCGATCAGGGAGTACGGATTGGCGGCAAGCACGTTCGATCTCTTTATGTTGGTTAAGCCGCTGTTCCGGCCGGTAAATAAAAAACGGCAGGGTTCATTTGCCTGACGCCATAAACATTTCTGTTTTATAAAAATATCCGGGTTTATCGTTATGGAGGCTCCGATCATTAAGAAAAGCAGGAAATCGCATGATAAAGCGGCTTCCTGCTTTTTTATTTTGGCACGGCGCCACGAACGGAGCCGCTTTTTTATGGCTGATTTACGAGGTCCCCGGCTTCTTTCCTGTTTTCCGGGAATGTGTGCCGACGGCTATTTTTCAGGACGGAAACGATACCGGAGAGCTACTCACGGCAGGCTTCTTCCGGTTCCATATCGGACGGACCGCAGGGGCCCTGCTCTTCCGGCCTGCATGGACCGCAGATTTCCTGGATCAGGGCCAGCTTCTGATAAAGAACCTGTTCCAAAAACGTGGTGTTGACGACCGCCTGGTTGACGGACCGGTTGACGGCAAGAAGCGTATCAGGATCATCGGTGGACGCGATGACCCGCTGCAGTTTTTCTCCCTCCGCATTCAGGACATGAGAGAGCGCCGTCTGTGCCAGAGCGACGGATTCCAGCAGATCCTCGCAAGGCATCGGCTCCGGATGAGGTGGCTTCGGCTGACACGGGCAGCAAAACTCGGGCCCCCACATGCCGTCCACCGGAACACATTCCAACAGATAGGAGTAGCAGCCGTGTTTGGAGGCCAGAACGAACAGGCTGTATGCGCCGTCCCTTTTCGGATTGCAGGCAAAGACCGACGCATCCACATAGAAGTCTTTTGGAATGCAGCATTCCCACAAAATCGCTCCGTTTTTGGTACAGCACTGAACCATCTGCTTGTTTTCTTCGGAAGAGCAGCAAAGATCATACTGTCCCGCGGCGAGCGCGCAGCCGAATGGATGTCTTTTCTGGATACAGCAGGTTATCAGGCCTTCTCCATCCCTGACAGGCACCCAAGCCAGCCCGATTGCCGAGGACACAAGCAGACATTTCTCCTCCTCGTCATAACTGATGCTGGTGATGACGCCGATTCCCGAAGCGGTTTTCCGATCTCTCAGCCGGATAAAATCCACTTCATGAAAGTGTTCATCCAGTTTAAACAGGACGGAAGGGCATCGGTTATCGGAGGCCCAAAAACAACATGCGCAGGGATCATAGCACAGACATGTGTAACACCGGCAGGTCGGAAAAAATTCCGCCGCATGGAAACAGGAATCCAGTCGGGTGATCTCCGGCGCTCCTTGTCTGGTTAAAAAAAAACAACGGCCGTCAAAGGCAATACCCCGGTACCGGACAGGACAGGTACCGGCAAGTGAGATTTCAGATTGTATTTTAATGATAATGATCACTCCTCACTGAGCCGGCCCCTCACGCCGGCATTTTCCGTGCAGGGAGGCGCATGCCTGACCCGCCGCCTCCCTGCGGTCAAAATTTATTCCGTCCCGGCGTCCATCGTATAGGGCGGGCAGACGCAGAGGCAATCTTCAAATAGCTCCAATTTGGACTGGAGAATCATTTCCAGACGTGCCACGGAGTTGATTGCCTGATCTACGCTCCGATTGATTTTCAAGAGATCATGGGGATTGATGAAAGGAAAAGAAATGATCTTTTCCAGTTTGTCGCTTTCGGCGCTTAAAATATGCCCCAGCGCGGCTTGCTCCTGAGCTACGGACTCGATAATATCGGTAATCGCCTGACAACGGGTGATCGGTGCAGGCGGCATAATAGGCATAATCAAATTTCTCCATTTACTGAATGAGATAAGCGTAGGCGGATGACGGCCTCGCTTTCATCAGCAGTATATTCGAGGCTCCGTTCTCCCGGCACGGAGACAAAATATCCGGCATTTGATGAGGTTTTACATGGGCGAAAGGTGATTCGCGGGGCTTTCATTGAAACGATGCCGCGTCTCCGGAAGAGTGGGGAACAGGGCAGGAAAGAACACAGGGGGGACCTTAAGGACGCCGGGCGGGATGGAATTCGCTCTTTTCCGGGGACGGCTGCAAAACGAAAATGGAAACGCCATGGGGGAAAAGTCCGGCCGGGTCCGCCGGGATGGCCTTGGCAAATCCGTCGGCGGAATGAGTCCGTCCGGCCCCGACTCCCTGATGCCGCTCAAAGAAATTCAGGATTCGCCGGGAATTATCCGGAAAAAAAGGAGCAGCCAAAACCGGCCGCTCCATTTTTTTTGTTTTTTCTGTGCTGCCGACGTCTTTTGTCGGCCATGTGCCCGGCGTACGGAAGGGGGCAAGGTCAGTTTTTCTCGGTCCGGCCGAGCTTCGAGCGGTAAAAGAAATGTTTGGTGATCTCTATCGTAATCAGATAAAGTACGGCGATGCCGAGAAGCGAAGCCAGCGTCGGCAGCGGGATCGAAATCAGATCGAGCAGCTGATGAAACGGCAGGTACGGCATAGCAAGGCTGAAGAGTCCCAGCGCGACGGTGGAGAAAAGCAGGATCGGAGCGGGTTTGCTCCGGTAGAAAGGTTTCTTGGTGCGCATGGCGAGCAGCGTCACCAACTCCGTCAGGATGGAGAGCACGAACCAGCCGCTCCGGAAGAGTTCCTCCGGCGTATCGAACGCGAGGAGGAGAATCGCGAAGCACAGGTAATCGAAAACCGAGCTGATCAGCCCGAAGACGACCATGAAATTGCAGATAAAGCGGATATTCCAGCGATGCGGCGAGCGGATCATCTCCTCGTCCACCGAATCCTCGGCGATCGTGACGGCGGGGAAGTCCGTGATGAAGTTGATCATCAGGATCTGTTTGGGGAGCAGGGGCAGGAACGGCAGGAACAGCGAGGCGCCGGCCATGCTGAACATGTTGCCGAAATTCGCGCTCGTCGTGATCCAGATGTATTTGAGCGTGTTGGCGAAGGTCGTGCGCCCAAGCTCGATGCCGCGGATGAGCACGCGCAGGCTCTTTTCTTGAAGCACGAAATTGGCCGATTCTTTGGCGACGTCCACCGCCGAGCTGACCGAGATGCTCACGTCGGCCGCGTGCAGGGCCGGCGCGTCGTTGATACCGTCGCCCATATAGCCGACCACGTGATTTTTCTTCTTCAGCGCAAGAAGAATGCGTTCCTTCTGGCTCGGGTCCACTTCGGCGAACAGATCGACGGTCTCGATCGTGTTTTCCAGCAGTTGATCGCTGAGTTTCGCGATCTCCGGGCCGGTCAGGGCTTTCCGCACATTGAGGCCGATCGCCGACGCGATATGAAGAGCCGCGAGCTTGTTGTCGCCGGTGATGATGCGCAGGCCCACGCCGTGTTTGACAAGGTCGGAGACCGTCTCTGCGGCATCCGCTTTCGGAGGATCAAAGAAGAGCAGGAACCCCATGAAGACCATGGCCCTCTCGTCCTCAACCGCGTATTTTTCCTTTTTGGGCACCGATTTCTGAGCGACGCCCAACACGCGGTAGCCTTTTTCGCTCCAAGCCTGAAAACGCGCCTGAATGTCCTCAAGCGCCTTCGTATCCATCACATGACGGGTCTCTCCGATCTGGGTCTCGTGGCATACGCCGAGGATGCTTTTCAGCGCGCCCTTGGTGATCAGCCGGCATGTCCCGTTTTCTTCTGCGATGACGCTCATGCGCATCCGGTAAAAGTCGAAAGGAATCTCCTCATGTTTCGTCACCGTGCCCGTATCGAAGCTCCGGTAGGCGACGATCGCCTCGTCCGTCTCGTTGACCATGCCCGTCTGGAGGCTCGCGTTCAGGTAGGCGAGCCGGAGAACCTCATCCGAGGGCTGTCCTTCAATGTCCACGGCGCCGTCGAGCCGGACCACGCCCTCCGTCAGGGTGCCGGTCTTATCGGTGCAAAGGATGTCCATGCTGCCGAAATTTTCAAGGGAAGTCAGGTTGCGGACGATCACGCCCTCCTTTTCCATCACCTGAGCGCCCTTCGCCAGCGTGATGTTGATGATGGCCGGCAGAAGCTGCGGCGTGATGCCGACGGCGAGGGCCACGGAGAAGAGCAGCGAGTCGCTG
>DAOSWK010000045.1:0-12635 GCA_035593545.1 Oscillospiraceae bacterium
GGCACCAGCGAATAGAACTCGTCCGGATCGCTGCCCTCGCCGTTGATCTCCAGCATCCGGCCGACCAGATAGCGTCCGCCGACGGTGGTTCCCGGAGTCAGGCACGCCGGATCGACAGGTACTTCCGCGTCGTAACCGCAGCGGCATTTCCCGTTTTCGTCCAGCTTGGACATGCACCCCATACAAAGGTTCAGTTCCTCAGTCTCCATAGATTACTCCCCTGCTCAGATCCCCTCCTGTTCCTTTTTCCGCAGGTTCAGATAATCCACGGCCCATTCTCTGAGCCGGAACTTCTGGATCTTACCGCTGGCGGTCATCGGGAAGGAATCCATAAATACCACATAGCTCGGCACCTTATGCCGCGCCAGTTTTTCGGACATATAGTCTTTAATCTCCTGTTCGGTCAGCTCGGCGTCCGCTTTTTTGATGACACAGGCCATGACCTCCTCGCCGTAACGCTCGCTGGGCACGCCGATCACCTGGACATCCGAGACCGCAGGATGCAAATACAGGAACTCCTCGAGCTCCTTCGGGTAGATATTTTCGCCTCCGCGAATGATCATATCTTTAATTCTGCCCGTTATTCTATAATACCCTATTTCGTCTACGGTTGCAAGATCCCCGGAATGAAGCCAGCCGTCTTTATCGATGGCTTGTTTTGTCGCTTCCTCCATTTTATAGTAACCTCTCATCGTATTGTAGCCGCGGGAGCAGAATTCGCCGGTTTCGCCCGGGCCGAGTTCTCTTCCGGTCTCCGGGTCGACGATCTTCGTCTCGACAAAAGGCATATGCTTTCCGACCGTCTGTACGCGCATTTCAAGCGAATCTTCCGTCCGTGTCATCGTCGTGGCGGGGGAAGCCTCCGTAAGTCCGTACGTAATCGTGATGTCCCGCATGCCCATCTCGCTGACGACCTGTTTCATGACCTGAATCGGACAGGGCGAGCCGGCCATGATCCCGGTGCGCAGATGGGAAAAATCGAACTCTTGAAACTGTGGGTGCTGCAAAATACCAATATACATGGTCGGCACGCCGTGGAAAGCCGTGCATTTTTCGTCGGAGATGGCCTTCATGACTTTGAGCGGCGAATAGACGTCCACCGGCACGACCGAGGTGGCATGCGTCAGGCAGGCCATCATCGCAAGGACGAGGCCGAAACAATGGAAAAACGGCACCACCACACAGAGCTTGTCGTTTTCGGTGAATTTCATGCAGTCGCCGATGGCCATGCCGTTGTTGACGATGTTGTAATGCGTCAGCATGACGCCCTTCGGGAATCCGGTCGTGCCGCTCGTGTACTGCATGTTGGCGACGTCTTGCGGATCGATGGAATCGGTGAGCGTCCGGAACGTCTCCTCCGGAACGGCATCCGCCATCTTATAAAGCTCGCTCCAGCCGAACATGCCGGCGGGCGTTTCGCCGTCTCCGGCATAGATCACGTCCTTCAGAAACGGAAGCATGGGGTTCTGATAGTCGCCGGGCGCGCTGTCCTTGAGCGTCGGGCAGAGTTCGTTGACAATGTCGATATAACTTGTGCTCTTGAAACCGTCGATCAGCACCAGCGCCTTGGAATCGGACTGCCGAAGCAGATATTCAAGCTCGAAGACTTTATATGCCGTATTGACGGTGACGAGAACCGCGCCGATCTTGGCGCTTGCAAACAGCGTCATCAGCCATGCCGGGACGTTGGTCGCCCAGATGGCGATATGGTCACCTTTACCGAGCCCCATCGCCATAAATCCGCGGGCGATGCGGTCCGTTTCCTCGTCGAATTCCTTCCATGTTCTGCAATAATCCCGATCGGTGTATTTAATCATTTCCCGATCCGGGAATCGTTTCGCGTTCTCCGAGAGAAGCTTTCCGACCGTGATGGAAATAAGCTCGTTCATTTTCTGCCTCCAAATCGCTGAATTTTTTGTTCGGCGGTTTGTGTATCGCCCGTTTTTGGGCAATAAAAAACCGCCTTCCGAAACAAATCGAAAGACGGATCTTCTTCTATCCGCGGTACCACTTTCGTTGACGCAAAAAGCGCCCCCTCTGCCGCGACACGATGGCCGCGCTCCCCGTATATCGGCGGAGAATGTCCGTCCTGACTTAATTTCCCGAAGGATTTCGGCCGGCCGCTCAAGGGTGAGTTCACTGATCCGGCCCTGCCGCCTTTCAGCATACGGCGGCTCTCTGGGAGGGCAAAGGAACGGCTACTGGTCCCTGTCAAAGCGTTGAAAAATATGAAATTGCAATTATTTTATCAGCTCCGGGAGCATTTGTCAATAAAAAAATTCAGATTTTGAAAATTGATTTTTTTCCGGCATTTTCAGAAAATCAAGAACAAAACGCACCCGGAAGCTTCGGATTCGGCAGCCTATAAAATATCGGCTCATCGGTTTCCGGGTGTTTTGGGGCAGGTCCGACGGTCCGAGACAAGTTTTCGTCCGTGCGAAACACAGCGACGGCCTCCTTTTGGCCAACGAGAAAATTTGCGACTCTAAAGGTATGGTTTGTAACGAGCTTGACGGTTTGCAAAGCAAATGTCCGCCGGCCTACAAGGCGGGCAAGGCAAACTCGCAGCACCGAAGGTGCGGTTTACGACGAGTTTGACGGTTTTGGCGAAGCCAAAATCGCGCTCCTGCTTTTGGAGCGCGAAGAAAAACTCGCAGCTTTTCCGGTTATAAATGATAACCGGAAAAGCGAAAACCCGCCCGGAACAATACGTCCGAACGGAGTTTCGCTCTTTGGGAAGGAGAAAAAGATTAGGAGGATGTATTCCAATTAAATGGCCTTCCTGAGACCGGTAACGAGCATGACGATTATCAGCCAAGCAAGCTGGTAGCCGGCAATCCAATGGACGCCCAAACTGTCGATGTGTCCGGTAAACAGGAAGAAAACGACGAGCACGAAGCCGAGCACGATGCCGATGATCTCGAGCAGCGCGGCCAAGAAGGAGGTCGCCCGGATGGAGCCGCAGGAAGCCAAGAGATCGGAAAGCGCGCGGAGGCTGCCGTCATAGACCGCGGCGGCCGGGGCCTTCTCTCTTTCTTTGGTCAGCTCGGAGCATTTCGCCTGATATTTGGAGGAGAGCAGCTGGATCTGATCGGCCGGATAGCCGTACAGCGCGGTGATCTTTTCGATCGTGACGTTCGGGTCGCTGCAGTTGACGACAAGGCGGATTCCGCGCTTCGCAAGCAGACCGAGCGACCTTGCGACTTCCGGATCGGCGCGGTAGCTCAGAACGAACATGGCGGTCAGCTCTCCGCTGTTGGAGAGATAGAGGATGTCTCTGCCGCCGCCGACATATTTTTCTTCATAATCATGGGAGGGGATGTCGACGCCGTGATTGAGCATCAGTTCCCGGTTGCCGATTAGCACGCGCTTGGAATTCACCCATGCGGACAGGCCCATCCCGTCCTCATAAACGATGCTGTCCACCGGTTTGAGCAGACTGCGGTCTCCCTGCACGACGTTGATGAAGATTCCGGAGAGCGTGCTCCGGGTCGAGCAGATCACCGAAGCCGCGTCGAGAATGGCTTCGTCGATGCGCCCTTGCGCGAAGGTCTTGATCCCATGCAGGACGATGCTGCCGTTCGGGAAGAGCTCGTCGATATCCAGAAGGACCGAATCCGCCTCGGCAAAGGTCTCCGCCGTATAGCCGCCGGCGATCATCGTGCCCTGTTTGTTGAGCTCCCGGCAGGTACGCATGACCGGCATCGTACCGGCAATCATCGCGGAGAGCGGGCTTGCGATGCAGAGGATCGCCGCGAAACCGTTGATGGAGGTCTGAATGTCTCCGGTGAAGAAGAAGGACCCCGCCGCCGCAATAAGGGCGGCGATAAAGACGATCGGGGCGACCGTCTTGGCGATGCCCTCCGTCGCGTCGTCGCGGTAGGAGAGCTCCAAGAAACCGGTGAAAAACTTGGTCTTGGCGCCGCAGCAGAAACGCGGCACCTCGTCGGTCTGGCCGGTCAACTCCCGGGCAAGATCCCGGTTATGAACCGGAAGCAGGGCGTGCTTGCCCTCTCCTTCCGTCAGCGATTTGAAATTGCGAATGATGCGGGTGCTGGAAAACAGCTTCCCGACGGTGTTGAAGAAGAGCGCTAAAATCGCGATCGGAAAATACAGGTTCATTCCGCCGGCAAGGATATTTTCCGGATGGATGACCATGGAGACGCCCAGCACCACTGCGCCGATGACGGCGCTGGCGGCAAAACTGTCGTTGGTGGCCCGGAATTTGAGCAGGCCGATGATGCCGCTGCCGACCGCATTATTGCAGATCAGCGCCGCGATGCAGACGACGGCGAGCTCCGCGGACGGGAAGACGACACTGCCGGAGGTGTAGCTGAAAGGATCGGGCAGCGTCAGCCCGAGCATCGGCGCAAAAGACAGGATGGAGGAAAAGATCAGCATCAGACCCGTCAGCATCAGCCGGATCAGCAGAACCGTCCGCTCCATCGAAAGCTCCCGCTGCACCGCATCCTTCTGGATCGGATCGCAGTAATCCTCGGTCTCGGTCTCGGCCTCCTCCGTCTCCTCGCCTGAGGCGGCGGTGGACATGATCTCCCGCGCCACCTCGCTGTTGCTGGATTCGGAGAATTTGATCTTATTCGGAGATTTCAGCGCCGGAATATCCTGTTCGGTCGGCTCCTTGGCCTGCGCCATGAATTCCTGAACCTTGTTTTTGCGTTTTTCGACGTATTCGTTATAAAGTTCTTTGTTTTTGGAGACGGTCACCGGTCCGTCCGCGGCGGTTGGGACATCCGGCTCCTCAAAGAAGTTATCTTCCGGGATATTGACCTGAAACGCCTGCTTCCCGGCGGGCGGAACCGGGATCTCCTGTACGGGGATCTGATCCGGCGCCATCGGCGAGGAGGGCGCGGCCGGTGCGGCAGATCCGACCGGCGCGGCGGGAACTTCCGCTTTTGCGGGTTTGGCGGGCCTCTCCGCAGGCTCCTTCTCCGGGACAAACGCGGTGCGCTCAAAACCTTTCTCCGGGCGCGGCACCGCATCCTCAGGGTTTTCCCTTACGCGGCGGACAGGCTCCTTCGGCGGGATGTATTCCTCTTTCGGCGCGACAGGCGAGAAACGGTTCGTCTCCTGCACGGCACGGTCTGCGGATTCCGGCGCTCTCGGCGGGCGAGGCGCCTCCTCCGGGGCCGTTTCTTGGGAGCGCTCCATGAATTTCGGCTTTCTGCCGTTTTTCCATTCCGTCGGTCCAAAGTACTGAGAGAGCGTGTCGTCCACTTGGATGGTCCGGGTGGTCATCGGCTCCGAACTGTACCTCTGAGTATAGGCGGGCACGGCGGGAGCCTGCTGGGGCCGGTTCTGCCCCGTTCCGGTCTGCCGCTGTTCAAAGAAATCGCCGCCCGTATGGGATTCCTCCCTGCGCGGGCTGTAGGAATTGTCCTGAACGGCCTGCCTTTCTTTTTTACGCTTGATTTCTTCCAGAATATCGTCAACAGAATATTTCTCAGACATCACGATCCCCTTCCGCATATCCGCATGATTTTTCCGTCTATCCGCGCGCGGAGATTCCCAGTCTCTGGCGCGCCGCCTCATACATCACGATCGAAGCCGCGACCGAAGCGTTTAGCGAACCGATCTTTCCCCGCATCGGCAGGGAGACGACGAAATCGCATTTTTCCTTGACCAGACGGCCGACGCCTTCCCCTTCCGCACCGACCACGAGCCCGATCGGGCCGCGCATATCCGCCTGCCACAAGGGCTCGCCGTCCATGTCCGCGCAGAAGATCCAGAGCCCCCGCTTTTTGAGCGCCTCGATCTCATCCGACAAATTCGTCACCCGCGCAACCGGAACATATTCCAGCGCTCCGGCGCTCGTTTTGGATACCGCATAACTGAGCCCGACGCTTCGCCGCTTGGGAACGATGACGCCGTGCGCGCCGCAGCATTCCGCGGTTCGAATCAGCGCGCCGAGGTTGTGCGGATCCTCCAGCCCGTCGGCGATCAGAATGAACGGCGGTTCCCCGCGTTCTTCGGCGAGCTTAAAAATCTCCTCGACCTCCGCATAGCGATGTGCCGCGGCGAAGGCCATCACGCCCTGTGCGTTGGCGCCGGCGGATTCCTTCCCGATCTTGACCGGAGAGACCTCCTTGACCGGTACGCCGGCCTCCTTTGCCATCGCATACAGCTTTCCGAGACCCTCCGCGCCCTTGGCGACAAGGATGCGGTCGATGCTTCGTCCGGCCTTCAGCGCTTCGATGACCGGGTTCCGGCCGACAATTTTATCGTTTTCCTGATTATCTTCTTCCGCGGCATCGCGGATACGTTCCGGCATAGGCAGGTTCCTCCATCAGATTTTATTGGCGCTCAGTCGCCTTTCATTAAATCGGAAATCGACACGACGGTTTCAATCCAGTAGTCGCGGAGCTTCATGCAGACATCCCGGCCCCGCGGCGTGCGGACGTAATACTTCCGCGGCTTGGAACCGTTGGTCTCCCACTCGCTCCGGAGCAGGCCCTGTTTTTCGAGCCGGCGCAGCAGCGGATACAGCGTGTTGCCGTCCACCGGAACGCCTTTTTCCGATAACTCCTGTACCAAAGAATAGCCGTATTTCGGCCGGTCGAGCTGATTGAGCACTCCGAGAACCACAGTCCCTCTGCGAAGTTCCGATGCGAGGTTTTCGACGATCTCGTCATTGTTCAAACAGCCCGCCCCCCTTCAAAATCATGTATTTCGCATAACAAAAGCAATTTTTGCGCAGATTCTCTCTATATGGGAGTCTGCGCCGATCCACTTGAAATTATACTGTATATGGTAATTTATTGTCAAGTAAAAAATGGTATTTTTATTTATTTATTTTCAAAAAAATTTGTCCGTAATTTAATTTATTTGTTTTTCAATTTTATTTTTAAATTGTTAATAATGTGTTTAATATTTTAATGTGTATTATTTGATTTATATTAAAAAAATAGCAGGAACAAGCTATTTGTTCCTGCTCATCTTTTTGTTTTTTGTCAGCGTACCTGCGGATCCCGTTCCGGCACAAACTTTCCGTCTCCGAAGCGGAGCACCCGGCCGTCCTCCGCGGCGAGTTCCCCTCCGAGAAAGACCGCGCGCGGCCTTCCGGAGAGCCCGATTCCCATGTACGGTGTGAAACCGTATGCGGAAAAGTCCGGTTTTTCCGCATCATCATCGCATTCCCAGCTCTCATCCCAAATAACGATGTCGGCGTCCGCGCCCTCGGCCAAAACGCCTTTTCCCGGCAGCAGCCCGAACAGCCGCGCCGGATTCTCGCAAAGAAGCCCGCACATGCGCTCCGGGCTGAATTTGTTCTCGGCGACACCACGGCTCCAGACGAGGCCCGGAAGCATTCCGGTGCCCGGCAGCCCGACCGGCAGCGAGCGGAAATCCTCCGAATCCCGCTGAGCCGCTGTCCAGCCGAAATGATCGGAGGAGACCGTCATCAGCTGACCGCCGCCAATTGCTCCCCAGAGCATGGCCCTGTCCCGGCCCGAACGGAACGGCGGATCACAGAGCAGCATCGCGCCCTCCGGATCGCTGTATCTCATCTCATCAAGCAGCAGATATTGCGGACAGGTCCCGGCAAAAACGCCTTTGCTCTTTCCGCGGGCACGGGTGATCTCGCCGAGGCTCCGCACGGTGCTGATGTTTAACAGGTTGACCGGCGAGCCCGCCATCTCCGCGATCATGCAGGCCTTGACGACGGCCTCGGTCTCGCAGAGCTCGGGGCGGGATTTTGCGAACCAATAGGGCTCCGTCCTTCCCTCTTCTTCATAGGCATCCTCCATCGCTTTCGTAATGGAGCCGCTGCCGCAGCGACAGCTCAGAACCCCGCCGGCCTCGTCCACGGATTTGAACAGGCGGTAGAGATCCCCGTCCGAAATGCCGTCTCTCGCGGTTAGATCGGCCAGAAAACAGCAAGCGCCGTCGTTTTGAAGCTCATAGATTTCGGTATCCGTATTCTCGTTCCAGCATCCGACCGGCAGATGAACGGCGTAATTGCAAACGCCGCCTTCCATGCCGGTCTTCCAGCGAGCAAAGGTCTCTTTCAGAGATTCGCTCCCCTCCGGAACCGCACAGTCCACCACCGTGGTGACGCCGCCCGCCAGCGCAAATGCGGTGCCCCTCGAAAGCTCGTCGCCGGAAAGCGTCGTCAGCCCGTCGATGAAACCCGGAAAGACCAGCGCGCCGGCCGCGTCGTAGGTCTCTACGGTTTCGGGGCAGCCGCTTCCGACTGCGGCGATCGTGCCGTCCTTTATATAAATATCGCCCTCCGTGATGCCGGTCGGCGTCACGATACGGCAGTTGATGATGCGTTTTTCCATGCTCTTCTCCTTACCTTAAAATGTAATGATCTTTTAAATAACCTTCGAGCAACCCGATGCGCCGCAAAGGAACGGCTCGGCAAAGATTTTATCCTTTTCTTCGGTGCCGCTCATGGGAACGGTGACGTCCTTCTATAACTCACCGGGTACGGTTTTGCGGCGGAGCAGCCACCCTCCGCGGAGTCCGGTCGGCAAAAGCATCTCCCAGAACTGGATGTGCTCGTTCTTCGCGGCGGCGGGCATCTTTGGGCGCGCATCTGTCCGCCCCATCGGACAATCCTCATCCCATGAGTCCGACCGGGAATTCCGGAGTGCCGCGTCGAGAATCCAATCGGCATATTCGCCGGAGAATCCCCATGCCCCGGCTTTCGTTGCAAACAGATGCATTCCTTCCGTCATCATGGGCACTCCCTTGTTTCTCAGACAACTTTTGCTCCGCCTTGCGGGTTTTAAGATCGGCTCCATGACGGGCGCATGTTTCGCCGGGATTTTTTTCCTGTTTTTCGACATTTTCCTCGCATGGTCTCATAAAACCGGAACCCGATTTATGGATTTACGCGCTTTTATCCGGAATTTTTTATAATTTCTCCGGCTCCCTTGGCGTTTGACCGCCCTTTTCTGCGGCTTCCGCAGAAGGATTTCTCTCTTCCGGCGGAAGAGCGGGCGGCGTCTCCGGCTCTTTTTTACGGACCCCGATTCGGATCCTCGGATTCACGCACTTCCTGCAGCGGCGGCAATGTCCCATCTCACTGCTCCTCCGGCTTCACGAGCACCGCGTATTTTTTGATGATCTCCACGGCCAGATCCCGGAGTTCATCCGGAAGCATCCCCGCGGGGCCGCCGATCGGGTCGTACTTGAAGACGCTGTCGCCGTAACGGAAGCGGCAGTTGTTGCCCTCCCCGGTCACAAAGAAACCGTCGTTTTCCCCGGTGCGGAAGTCTTCCTCATCGAGATAGAGCGTGAACTTTTCTTCATAAGGCTTGCCGTCGTACGGGCAATAGCAGGCGCAGGCCCCGCATTCGTCGCAGAATTCGGCGATATGCAGCATGGAGCGTGTGCCGTCCGGCAGCGTGATTCGGAGATAGGCGCGGTTCGGGCAGCACTCCACGCAGGATTCGCAGACTGTCTCGCACTCGAGGCAGCGACCGCTCTCCGGGCATTTGGCGCAGTCGGCCACCATCTTGCTGCGCTTTTGTAGGAACCCAAGATCCGGTGCCTCGTTGAAGGGTAGCCAGCGGTCCCCATGAAAGCGGATCAGCCGGGAGGCAAACTTCTGTGCGTCGGCGACCGCCTCGGCCACCGAGGTACGGCCGCGCGCGGCGTCGCCGATCACCGAGACATCCCTGTCAGCCTCTTCAAAGAGCGGGGACGCGGGACGCTCTCCCAGCGCCGCGAGCACGCAATCCGCCTCCACCTTATCTTTTTCGCCGGTGTCGATCATCGGAACGGTGCCGTCCTTCTGTGGCTCGCCGGGCGCGGTTTTGTGGCAGAGCAGCCACCCGCCGCGGAGTCCGGTCGGCAGAAGCAGCTCCCGGAACTGGATGCCCTCGCTCTTCGCGGCGGCGATCATCTCCGGGCGCGCATCCGTCCGCCCCATCGGACAATCCGCCACAACGGTGACGGAGTCGACGGAAGGCAGGCGCTTGATACAGCGGGCGGCATCCACGGCCTCCATGCCGCTGCCGACGACCGCCACGTTTCCAACATAGGATTCCGAGAGGGAATCCGGATTTCTCTTATAGGCTTCGAGAAATTCCAGCGCGCTGGTGCTCTTCCCGAAGGCGAGCTTCAGCGGAATCGACTCCTCCGCACCGACGGCGAGCACGATATGCTCATACCCAAGATCCCGGAGTTCCTGTAAGGACGTGACCTCGTGATCGAGCTCCAGCTCGACGCCGAGGGCCTGCATCAGCGTGACGTCCCACTCGATATCCGAATCCGGAATGCGGAATTTCGGGATGTATTTCTGAACGGCGCCGCCCGGACGCCCGGATTTATCAAAAACGGTGACGAGGCAGCCCCTTCTCGCAAGGAAGGCAGCCGCGGCGATTCCGGCGGGGCCGCATCCGACGACGGCCACCCGCATGTTGTCCTTTTTTGTCTCGGATAGGGTGTCGAGGAGGTCGAAGCAGGCGTCTTTCGCTGTACGGTAGCGCTCGCCCCGGATGTCGATCGGGCATTCGTAGAAACGGCGGGTACAGGCATCCATGCACGGATGGGCGCAGATCGCGCCGGTCGTAAAGGGCAGAGGGTTCCGCTCAAGGATGACGCCGAGCGCCTCCTTCTTCTTTCCCTCCTTAATCAGGCGGAGAAGATAGGGAATATCCTGCCCCAGCGGGCAGGCGTTCCGGCAGGGAGAGATCCGGCAGGTTCCGGTCGGGATCGGGCCGGGCGTCTTTTTTGCAGAGAGCAGATAGCGGTTTTTATACCTTCCGCTCTCGTAGACCTCTTTTTCAATATCCGGCAGGCTGCTCGTAAAAATGCCGGAGAACTGTGCGTAATCGCAGCGGGAGACCGCGTCGGCGATCTGCTTGAGGCGGATATGGGCGCCGGGCTTCATCATCTCGGAGGCAAATGTGACCGGCCAGACCCCGGCTTCAAAGAGCTTCGCCGCGGTCGAGATGTCGGCGCCGCCGGAATAGGAAATGCGTAAACCTCCGCCGTATTCGTTGGCAATCTTTTCGGCGAGCGCAAACGTGACCGGGAACAGCGCCTTTCCGGTGAGAAGCATCTCGTCGCCGGGCAGCGCCCCCTGTCTGCGGACGGGTAGGCCGCCGCTGATCTTGACGCCGAATTCGAGGCGGTAGGAGTCGGCAAGGGATTGCAGGCGCAGGAACGTGGCCTTTGCGTCGTCAAACTGCACATCCCGGTCGAAGCGCTCCTTATCGAGCTCCAGATCGCCGTAGCCGTTGATATCCAGAATCCCCCGGACGCCGTAATAGCCGAGCATCGTCGGATCAATCTGTACGAAAGTATGGAGCTTTTTTTCCTCGATGAGCCATGCGGCCGCGGCTTCGATCTCCTCTACCGTGGCGCCGGGCGCCGGCACATAAGTGACGGAGTCGCTGACTTGGGCGCTGATGTCGGAGATATAGGAGCCGTCCACGCCGTCCAAAAGATCCATATGGGCGCGGGCCCAGTTTTCGCATTCGCGCCAGACCGGCGTGTATTCGGCGCTCCGGAGGCCCTCGATAAAGCTGTCGACGTCATGGGACTTCAGTTCCTCGAGGCTGCCGCCGAGCGACATGTTGAAGACAAAACCCTCCTGCACGCCGAGATCATAGCCGGAGGAGATCAGCTTGACCGCGTACCATGCCTTGACATACTCGTTAAAAGCCTGCTCCGTGGAAAGCTCCGTCGCGTTTCCGATATGAAACATCTCGCCGGGCACATCCATATAGGGCTTCGGCACCGGCTTCTGCTCCCCTGCGGAGAGAGCCTCTCCTACGGAGAGAGTGCGGAGCTCAATATATCGGGCTCCCGCCGCATAGGCCGCGACGATGCCCTGCGCGAGCTGCGTGACCGGACTTGCGGCAACGCCGATCGGGTTTTCGATCCGCTGACCGAAGACGGGGATTCTGGCCTTCCCCGCATGATAAAGATCCGTAACGCCGAAAATGCTCCCCCGGTCGTTATGCTCGGCAATGATCATGCCCATCAGCTTTTGAAAAGACAACGGCTTTAAAATCCCCATCTTATGGCCTCCGTACCTCGTTTTATCCCGCCGGCGGTTTTGCCGGAAACAAGATCCGCCGCAAAGAGCGGATATACTTATACAAAATAATAATAGCATGAACACGGGACGATTACAAGCCGCGCCGCCCCGGTTTTTCGCGCTTCCGCCTACGGGAAATCCCCTTTTATGCAGGTTTTCTTCGGGCCGGAATCTTACCCGCGCATACGAAAAATATAGATGTTGAGGGCCGCCTTTTCTCCGAGGATTCTTTTAAAAAATAAGCCATCCATCACGAGGACGAGAAAAGGCGCTTCTTTTTCTTCGTTGGAAACGGCATTTACAATGACGAATGCTTAAGGTATAATAAAATATTAGTTTGTATGGACGGAGGACACCGATGAAGGCCGCATTTTATACCCTTGGATGCAAGGTCAACCAATATGAGACGCAGATCATGGAACAGGAATTTCGTAAAGCCGGGTTTGAGGTCGTAGACTGTGAGGAGGAGGCGGACGCCTATATCGTCAACTCCTGCACCGTCACCGGCACCGGCGACCGGAAATCCCGCCAGATGGTGCACCGTTTTCGCCGGGAACATCCCGGTGCCGTCGTCGCGCTGACCGGCTGCTTTCCGCAGGCTTTTCCGGAGGAGGCGGCC
>DAOSWK010000138.1:0-2510 GCA_035593545.1 Oscillospiraceae bacterium
CCACGTCCGCATCGGTATTATAAAGGACGCCGAGCGGGGAGACGCTGCCTTTTAAGAGGCCCAGATGGCTTTCGAGCCGTTCCGCGGAGCCGAAGCTGAGCCGCGTGGAGCCGATTTTATCCTTCAGCGCGGCGAGATCGACTTTTTTGTCGCCATAGACGAACACCAAAAAGTGCCGGCGGCCTTTCGCGTCCCGCAGAAACAGGTTCTTGCCGATAACGCCTTTCTGCTCGAGGCCGATTTCAGTGAGCATTTCCATGGTTTCCGCCGGTTTGCAGCGGACAAGTTCATAGGGAATACGCAGTTCTTCAAGCCGGCGGACGGCGTCTTCGATTTTATCCAACGATCTCCACGCCCTTTCTCGCAGGCCCGATCAGATGGACCTCCGGGTAGTTCTCCGTAAGTGTCCGGACGGTGGATTCCGCTTTTTCCCGGCTGTCGAAGATGCCGAATACCGCGGTTCCGCTGCCGGTCATGGAGGCGCCGAGCGCGCCATTTTCGAGCAGAGTCCGTTTAATGGCGGCGACCGGTTCCTGCGGCGCGGCAAATTCGAGCACGTTGCCAAGGCAGGAGGCAATGTCCCCGATGCTTCCGGCCGCGACGGCGGCGAGCATGTCCTCGTTATTCGGATGGGCGGAAGGAGAAAGTTCCAGCGAATCGTAGCGGCGGTAGCTTTCGGCGGTGGACATGCCGGCCTTGGGCTTTGCGATTACAAAGAAACAGTCCGGAATCGGGGAGAGGGGTGTCAGGAGCTCGCCCACGCCCTCCGCGAGCATCGTGGAGCCACGGAGACAGAACGGCACGTCTGCGCCGATCTCAAGACCAAGTTTACCCAGTTCTTTTTCGGAGAGTGGTTCGCCAGACAGAGCATTCAGCCCGGTCAGAACGGCCGCGGCGTCCGCGCTGCCTCCGGCCATACCCGCGGAGACCGGTATCTGTTTCTCAATCCGGATCTCGAGCCCGGGATTCGGAGACCCCGTCTTGCGGAAGAACGCCTCCGCCGCCCGAAAAGCCGTGTTGCAGGTGGGCTCAACCGCGCATTTTGCGCAGACGATACGGATTCCGCCGCCGCCATTCACGGAGAGCATGACCCGGTCGAAAAGCTCGAGGGACTGCGTGATCATCCGCAGAAGGTGATACCCGTCCGAGCGCCTGCCGGTGATGTCCAGCGTCAGATTCACCTTGGCGAAAGCTTTCAATTCACAGGAGGTTCCCGGAGAAAGTTCCATGGCGCGGCGCTCCTTTCCTGAAAAATCTTTTTTAAGCCGTCCGGACGAGCAAGAGGGCAAAACAAAAATCCTCCCGCGCTTCCCGCGATCTGCCCGGAAGCAAAAACTGTTTGGGCGAGCGAGAGAGCAAAATGAAAATCTCTAATTCCCGTGGACCATCCAGAGACAAAAGCTGTCCGGTCGGACGAGAGGCGAAAAAACGGACAGAGGATTTCCTTTCCGGCCTCTATCCCGAACGGGCCGGTATGTGGGAGGCCGCCCGTCCGGCAATCCTCAAAAAAGGTGGGCGCATCCGGAGATCCGCCCACCTTTCATCATAGAAAAGATTCGCTGCGGGCGTCTTTCGCAAAAATCTGCGGTTTTGCCCGAACGGTCAGGCGCCGGCGCTCTTCATCCGGCATTCCTCCACGAATCGGCCGATGCGCTGCAAGGCCTCCATCAGGTGATCCAGCGAATAAGAATAAGAGATGCGGACAAAGCCCTCGCCGCAGTCGCCGAAAGCATCGCCCGGAACGACGGCCACATGCTGGCTCTGAAGCAGCTGCTCGCAGAATTCCGCGGAACTGAGCCCCGTGGACCGGATGCAGGGGAAGACATAGAAAGCGCCCTGCGGCTCAAACGTATGCAGGCCGAGGTTGTTGAGGCCTTCGACGAGAAAACGCCTGCGCATGTCGTACTCTTTAACCATTGCGGCGACTTCCTCGTCGCAGTCCCGCATGGCGACGATCGCCGCATACTGGCTGGTGGTCGGGGAGCTCATGATCGCAAACTGGTGGATCTTGAGCATCTGGGAGATGACCGGAGCGGGTCCCGCGGCATAGCCGAGCCTCCATCCGGTCATGGCATAGGCTTTGGAAAAGCCATTGATTACAATGGTGCGTTCCCTCATGCCGTCAAGCTCCGCAATAGAGACATGGCGCTCGCCGCCGTAGGTGAGCTCCGAGTAAATTTCATCGGAGAGAACGAACAAGTTGTTTTTTTTGACAATCTCGGCAATGGGCTCGAGATCCTCGCGCCGCATGATTCCGCCGGTCGGATTGTTCGGGAAGGGGAGGACCAGCAGCTTCGATTTCGGCGTGATGGCGGCCTCCAGATCCTCGGGCGTCAGGCGAAAATCATTTTCCTCTTTCGTCACGATCGGAACGACGGTGCCGCCGGACATCCGGCAGATCGGGTCGTAGCAGACGAAGCAAGGCTCCGGCAGCAGCATCTCATCGCCGGGCTCGATCAGCGCGCGGATGCACAGATCGATCGCCTCCGAGCCGCCCACCGTGACAAAGA
>DAOSWK010000139.1:0-2506 GCA_035593545.1 Oscillospiraceae bacterium
GGATCAGGACCATCGGAATCGACACCATCATCGGCAGAGAGGCCGAGAGATAGACCATCATCAGGCCGGCGCACATAAATACGTCGCCGTGGGCGAAGTTGATGAGGCGGAGGATGCCGTAGACCATCGTGTAGCCGATGGCGATCAGCGCATACTGTCCGCCCACCGAGATGCCCGACAAAATGTAGGACAGGTTGCTGTGCAGAAATTCCAACATATCTTTGCCTCCATTTATGCCGCTTCAGAAAGAAAAGAAAAAGGCCTTTCCTTCTGAAGCGGCATAAGCGTAGTCTGACCGGAGATAACCGGCAAAAATTCCGGTTACAAAGTGCGGCGGGGGCCGGTAACCCCCGCCGCTCGGCAAACTTCGCGTTAAATTATCCGATCGTGACGGCGGGCATGGCATCCCATGCGCCGGTCTCGGTGTTGCAGTGCTTGACATAGGCGGTGTCGCGGATCGCGTCGCCGTTGGTCTGGTCGAGCGCGATGTGGCCGGAGATGCCGTCATATTCGGTGGTCCAGAGAGCCTGCATAACGGCGGCAGCATCGGTGCTTCCGGCCGTCTTCATGGCCTCGAGAGCAAAGAAGTAGGCATCATAGCCCATGGCGGTGACAGCGGCGACCGTATCGTCTCCGCCGTTGTTGGCGAGGCGGGTGGAGTCGGCGTTGACCCACTCTTTGAAGCTGCTGTCGAATTCGGCGTTCGCGCCTTCAGGATAGAAGGTGGTGACGGTGACGTCGACATCCTTGCCCTTGGCGGCCTGAAGGATGACGTTGGAATCCCAAGTGTCGCCGGCGAGGATCGGCATGCCGAGGCCCTGAGCCTGAGCTTGGTCGATGATCAGCTGTGCGGCTTCGGTGGAGACAGGGGAGAAGAAGACTTGGCAGCCCTCATTCTTGGCGTTGCTGATGTAGGAGGTGAAGTCGGAGTTGCCGTCCGGGAAAGTATCTTCCACGCAGGTGCCGCCGAGAGCCTCAAATGCCTGAACAAAATAGTTCACAAGGCCGCCGGAGTAATCGTCGCCCAGCTTGGAGAGGCAGTAGGCCTTGGTGATGCCCAGCTCGTTGAAGGCATAGTTGGCAAGAACGGTGCCCTGGAACGGATCCAGGAAGCAGATGCGGAAGTAATGCTGGTTGCCCTCGGTGACCTGCGGGTTCGTGCAGGTGATGCCGATGCAGGGAATGCCGGCGGCCTCAAAGGTCGGGGAAGCGGCGATGGAGACGCCGGAACCGTAGGAGCCGAGCACGACGGAAACGCCGGCAGAAACCAGCGTGGAGGCGGCGGTGGCCGCTTTATCGTTGGAGCTCTCGTTGTCGACCTTGACCAGTTCGACATCATAAGTAGTGCCGTTGATGTCAACGGTGGGGCTGACGGAGTTGGCATACTCGATGCCGAGGGTCTCCTGTTTGCCGCCGGCGCCGTTATCGCCGGAAGCCGGCTCAAAGACACCGATCTTTACGACAGGATTGCCGGATTCCTCGGCGACGGAAGAGCCGGACTCGCCGGATTCGCTGGTCTCCGTGGTGGTTCCGCAGGCGCCGAGAGACAGAACAAGGATCAGCGCCAGAAAAGTAGCCGCAAACTTTTTCATTGAAGTTTTTCCTCCCTATAAATGATAAAATATCGGAATTGTCCGTATCATGCGGACATCTGTGTTCCGATATCCATGGATGATTATAATCTAAATTTCATCTGAATGCAACATTAATAATTTACAAATTCATAGATCTATCTTCCTTTTTATTTCAGTAAAAAAATGCACATCGCCGCACCGAAAAAATGAGAACGCCGCCGAATTCCATTGCCGGTACGGATGGTTTCTTTTTACAGGGAAAAACGAGGAAACTGCTTTCAACCGGGCATTTTTATGATGAAAAATCCCTCCTTTCACAGGATGATGGGCCGCCGGAATTCGGGGTGGCCGGTGAAGCCGAATGCAGGAGACGGCGGCGGAGCGGCAGGGAATTATATGAGGGAGCGAATCGAAATTATCAAGCGCCCTGCCGGATTCCAGTGCCAATCTCGGGTTCCGGCATGAAAAAGCGCCGGAAAACAGGGTTGTTTCCCGACGCTTTTGCGGAAAAGAAAGGGGCTCCGGCGCCCGCTTCAAAGAAATTCAAGGGTATGTTTTCTCCGTCAGGAGGAAAGGAACGACATTCGGGCGCCGCCGATAAACTATTTTCTCCTAAAATAGTGATCGAAGCCGATCCCCGCTTTTTTCATATTGTCCGAAGGCTTTCGGCATAGCCGAAAACTTTTGCCATATGTAGGAACAAAGATTCCCGTTCTCCGGATCTTTCTGCAAACCGAATTTATTTTTCTTTTTTATGCAATTTATATCTGCGGAAAGCTGCCGCGGCGAGAATCAGCGCGGCGGCCACGATTGCGGCGGTCGGAATCCATGAATTCTGCTGTGCCGTTTCGGAGGCAGCAGAGCTCTCTTCCTGCTGCTCGGCACCGGATTCTCCCGTTTGGCCGTCGGAGGCCGATTCCGCGGTCTCGGAG
>DAOSWK010000046.1:0-2149 GCA_035593545.1 Oscillospiraceae bacterium
ACCGGGCGCATTACCGCGTGCTCGGATCTTTTGAAAACCCCGATTACGACGCCGAGGATCCGGCATCCGAGCCATACGTCTGGCAGCTCCGGGAGGCTTCCGATTTCGCTTACGAGCCGACCGTCACGATCTCCCGCGACCCGGACGGCGGCGGCACCCCTTACGAGCCCTTCAACCTGATCGGCGGCCGCTTCACCGACAGCTTTCTCGCCACCGCCACCGCCACGACCTATCAGCTTTCCTACGACGATATCGAAAGCGACTCCACCGTCGTCAAAAAACTCGGGGCCTCCTCCACGGCCAAAAACAAGGTCTGGCTCACACTCGCGGAAGGGACGGACTATACCGTCGATACGGCGCTCGGACAGATTCTTTTCACGAGCGCGCCGGGCGTCTCGCCTGTGACCGGCGAGGACAACGTCGTCGTGTCCGCCGGCAAGACGATCCCGGAATACGCCGCCATGATTGCCGGCTGCCGGGTCTGCACGCTCTTCGGCGCGGAGGGCGCGGAAAACCGTATTTTTGCCGCAGGAAATCCGGAATATCCGGAGCGGGACTGGTATTCCCAGATGGACAACCCCGCCTATTTCGGCGAAACATGGTATGCGGATCTCGGCGCCGGAAGCTCGCGGATCATGGGCTACTCCCACGTCGGAAACCTGCTGGCCGCGCACCGCGAAAACGCCGAGGGAAACGGCAACGTGATCCTGCGCGCCGGAGAGATCTCGGAGGGCGAGGCGATCTTCCCTGTGACGAATATCTTAAAAGGTCCCGGCGCCATCTGCATGCGCGGTTTTGCGAGTCTCGGCGGGGAACCTCTCTTCCTGACCGGGGAGGGCGTCTATGCGCTGACGGAGAAGGACACCACCGGTGAAAAATACGCGGAGCGCCGGAGTTTCTATATCGACAAGGCCCTTGTCTCCTCCGGAAATCTCGCCGGGGCCTGCGCTTCGGTCTGGAGGAATTTCTACTTGCTCTCGGTCGGCGAGAGGCTCTATCTGCTCGACGGCAGCCAGCGGGATTATACGAGCGGCGAACCTTACAGCAGCTACCAGTACGAATGTTATTATTGGGAGAACATTCCGGCCTCCGTTGTCTGGGCCGAAAACGAGGACCTCTATTTCGGCGGCGAGGACGGGCGGGTCTTCCATTTCGACCTCGCCGACGCCGACGACGGCACCGACGGTTATTACCAAGACTGCGGCGCCGCCATCGAGGCGCACTGGGATCTTCCGGTGCCGGCGGGAGACGATTTTTACGCGGACAAGGCGCTGCGATACCTCGCCGTCCAGCTCGAGCCCCATCCGCACACCTCCGTGAAGGTTGAGGCAAAGGTCCGCGGCGTCTGGAAGACCGTCTGGCAGCAGTCCGCCGTCTTCCGCTACTTCAAGTGGTCCGCCCTTTCATGGCCCGCTTTTGTCTGGCACTGCGACGACGGCGCCCGCACCTTCGGCCGGAAGCGCCTGCTCCCGCGGCTCGACAAGATTTCCGTCCGCATCGGCAACGACGCCGCCGGGGAGCCCTTCGGCCTCTATGCGGTCGGCCTCGAATATACGGAATCCGGCAAACTGAACACCTGAGCCGCGCGGCATCAAAAAAAGGCCTTTCCTTTTTGGGGAGAGCCTTTTTTCTTTTTTTATTTTTCAGCCCTTGAGTTTTTTATAAAGCATTCGATAGACCTTCGCGGAACGGCGCCAGCTGTTGTCGCAGCGCATGGCGGTGACGACGGCGGCGCGCCATTTCTCCTGATCCGCATAGAGCGCGGCGCAGCGTCGAACGGCGTCGAGCATGTCGTGGGCGTTATAGGCCTTGAAAGTAAAGCCGTTTCCGTTCTCCTCGCCGAGGTCGCGGACGCTGTCCTTGAGCCCGCCGGTCTCGCGGACGATCGGGATGGAGCCGTAGCGCAGGGCGACCATCTGCGACAGGCCGCAGGGCTCGCTTCTGCTGGGCATCAGGAAGGCATCGCTGCCGGCGTAGATCTGTTTCGCGAGGCGCGGGTCGAAGCCCGTCACCATGCGCACCCTGTTTGGGAACCGATTCTGAAGGCCGCGGAAAAATTCCTCATAGACCGCCTCGCCGGAGCCGAGAACCGCAAGCTGGATCGGGAGATCCATGATCCCGTCGCCGAGATAGCGGATCAGGTCGAAGC
>DAOSWK010000046.1:2249-12043 GCA_035593545.1 Oscillospiraceae bacterium
AGCTGGATCGGGAGATCCATGATCCCGTCGCCGAGATAGCGGATCAGGTCGAAGCCCTTGTGGGAGGCGAGGCGGGAGACGATGCCGACCAGCATGGTATCCGGGTCCAGATCGAGGCCGAGCTCCTTTTGAAGAGCCGCCTTGTCCATCGCCTTGCCGGAGAGGTCCTCCTCCGTAAAAGTGTATTTGATCGCCGGGTCGTACTGCGGATCGTAGGCGTCGTAATCGATGCCGTTGAGAATCCCGGCGAGTTTGTATTTCCGCTCGCGCAGAAAACTGTCGAGCCCGCAGGCGAACCACGGGTCGAGAATCTCCTCGGCATAGGTCGGGCTGACCGTGCAGATCGCGTCGCACTGGTCGATGCCGCCTTTCATGAAGTTGCAGCTGCCGTTCCACTCGACGATAAAGCGGTGCTCCTTCGGCAGGCCGAGAATGTCGTCCGCGACCTCCATACCGAAGCGGCCCTGATACTGGATGTTGTGGATGGCAAAGAGCGTGCGAATATTCTCATAGCCCTCGCTGCGGCGGTAAAAGACGTTATAAAAAACGGGGATCGGTCCGGTCTGCCAATCGTTGCAGTGGAGGATGTCCGGCGTGAAATCCATGTGCGCGATCGCCTCGAGCACCGCCATGGAGAAGAACGCAAACCGTTCCGCGTCGTCGCTGTGGCCATAGATGCCGGGACGCCCGAAATAATATTCGTTGTCGAGGAAATAAAAAACGACGCCGTCGTATTTTGCCGAGAAGAGGCCGCAGTACTGGTCTCTCCATCCGAGCCGAACCCTGAAATCCGTCAAAAACGTGATCAGCTCCCGGAGTTCCGGCGCAATATCCGCATAGAGCGGCATGACGACCCGGCAGTCCTCGCCGGATTCACAGAGACTTTTCGGCAGCGCATTTGCCACGTCGGCAAGACCGCCTGTCGCAAGAAACGGTCGGGCTTCGCTCACAGCGAACAGAATCTTCATAGGCGTCCTCCTGTCTGTTTTTTCAGTCAAATCGGGCGGATGTTCGGTCAAATGACGGTTCCTTTCGGTATATAAAGCGGCATATTTTCCGCTCCGGACAGCATTTTCCCCTCCGTGACGACAACATTTTTGTCGGTGATAACGTTTTCGATGACCGCGCCCCGCGAGACGCGCGTGTTGTGCATCAGGACGCACCCGCGCACGACGGCGCCCTCTTCAATATGGACCCCGCGGAACAGGACGCTGTCGGAGACGCTGCCCTCGATGATGCAGCCGTCGGTGACCAGCGTATCGGTCACCTCGGAGGCGAGCCCGTAGCGCGCGGAGACCTCGTCCCGGACCTTCGTGTAGATCGGCCGGTCCTTCGGGAAGAGCGAGGCGCGGACCTCCGGACGGAGCAGGGCCATATTCGCATGGAAGAAATCCGCGAGGCTGTTGACCTTATCCCCCCAGCCCGGGCAGAAGAAGCCGCGGATGTTGAGCATGTCTTTCTTCGCCATGAGCACGGAGCGGAGAAAACTGTGCTCGTTGCGCTGCACGCTTTCCTGTATGAGCTCGTCGAGCAGCGATTTCCGGATGACGGCGATGTCGAGATAGACGTTTTGCTCGCCGGAAAGCTCCGGAGAGAGGTAGATGTCGGCAAGCCGTCCTTTCTCATCGAAAAAGAGGGGATTGTAGGCGTGCATCTCCGGCGAAACCTGCGCCTTTTTGTAAAGCAGGGTGATATCCGCGCCGGCGGCGAGATGCTCCGCGACGACCGGGCGAAAGTCGATGTTGGCGATGACGTCGGAATCGCTGAGCACAACGGTCTCCGCCGGGCTTGCTTTAATATAATCCCGAATGTTGGCGAGTGCCTCCATCCGGCCGTGATAGACGCCGGCCGAGGAGCTTCTGCCGTACGGCGGCAGAATACTCAAGCCGCCGATCTTGCGGGTAAGATCCCATTCGCGGCCGCTGCCCAGATGGTTGAGCAGGCTCTGATAATGCATGCTCGGCACGACGCCCACATCCCGGATGCCGGAATTGACCATGTTGGAGAGGGCGAAATCGATGAGCCGGTAGCGCCCGCCGAACGGCACGGAGCCGAGGGTGCGGAGCGCCGTCAGTTCGGAGATCAGCTCGTCGTGCATATTGCAGACGATGATACCCAGAACGTCTCTTTCGTTCATTCCGCCCTCGCCTTCTTCCTACCGATAATCTCCTTCGGCGCGACGACGGCGCCCGGCGGAAGTTCGACGCCCGGCCCGACGACCGCGACGCCCCATTCCCCCGGCTCCTTCATATCCTCCGGCTTGCGGCCGACCCGGGCGTTCTCCCCGACGACGGCCCTCTCGGCGACGACGGCATATTCCACCTTCGCGCCCTCTTTGATGACGGCGTTGGGCATCACGATGCTGTACCGCACCTCCGCGCCCTTTCCGACCGTCACACCGGCCGAGAGAATGGAGAAATCCAGCGTGCCGTCCACGTCGCAGCCCTCGGTGACCATCGAATCCTGCACCGAAGCGTCCCTGCCGATATAATGCGGCGGCATCACCGGGCTGCGGCTGTAGATCTTCCAGTCCGGATCATAGAGGTCGAGCGGGACGTTGGGATTGAGCACATCCATGTTGGCGTCCCAGAGGCTGTTGATCGTGCCGACGTCCTTCCAGTAACCCTTAAAGGCGTAAACCGCCATCTTTTCGCCGGCGGCGAGCATTCGCGGGATCACGTTTTTGCCGAAATCGTTGGCGGAGGCGGGATCGGCTTCGTCCTCTTCGAGATAACGGCGGAGCTTCTCCGTCGAAAATATGTAGATGCCCATCGAGGCGAGATTGCTCTCGGGATGTTTCGGCTTCTCCGCAAATTTTGTGAGGAAGCCGTCCTCATCCATGCTCAGAATGCCGAAGCGGGAGGCCTCCTCCCATGGAACCTCGCAGACCGCGATTGTGCAGGCCGCGCCCTTCTCCTCATGGACGGCCAGCATCTTTGAATAATCCATCTTGTAGATGTGGTCGCCGGAGAGGATCGCGACGTATTCCGGGGAGAAGCGGTCGACGAAGGCCATATTCTGATAGATGGCGTTGGCGGTGCCTTTATACCATGCCGAGCCGCCACTGCGCTGATAGGGAGGCAGAATGAACGCGCCGCCGCCCATGCGGTCGAGATCCCACGGCTGGCCGTTGCCGACATATTCGGAGAGCTCGAACGGCTCGTACTGCGTCAGGATGCCGACCGTGTCGATGCCGGAATTGACGCAGTTGGAGAGCGGAAAATCGATGATGCGGTATTTGCCGCCGTAGGGCACCGCGGGCTTTGCCATATCCTTCGTCAGGACGGAAAGCCGGCTGCCCTGTCCGCCGGCAAGAAGCATGGCGATCATCTTTTTGCGCTTCACGGCATCAGACCCCTTCCGGAAGTTTTTTGAGATAGACGGCCGAGAGCGGAGGCAGATGAAGCGCGACCGCATAATTGCCGTCCTCGGAGGATTCGGCCTCTACGGTGCCGTTTTTCACTCCGGCGCCGCCGAATTCCGGATCGTCGCTCGAGAAGATCTCCTGCCAGACCGAGGGCCCCTGCACCGGAACGCGGTAATACGGGCGCTCGACCGGGCAGAAGTTGACGGCGCAGAGAATCTCGCCGCCGTGTCCGTCCATGCGGCGGAAGGCGACGACGGAACTCGCGCTGTCGTCGCAGACCGACCAGCAAAAGCCCTCCCAGCTGTCGTCCCGCTCCCAGAGGGCTGAATTTTCAAGATACAGATGGTTGAGCGCCTTCGTATAATCCCGGAGCCTGCGGTGGGCCTCGAAATCCAGGAGCATCCAGTCGATCTCGCGCTTCTCGTCCCACTCGATGAACTGGCCGAACTCCTGCCCCATGAAGAGCAGCTTCTTGCCCGGATAGGCCGTCATGAAGCCGAAAAACGCGCGCATCCCGGCAAATTTTTCTTCGTAGCTGCCGGGCATCTTGCCGATCAGGGATTTTTTGCCGTGGACGACTTCGTCATGGGAGATCGGCAGGATAAAATTCTCGGAAAAGGCGTACATCAGCCCGAAAGTGACTTTATCGTGGTTATAAGCGCGGTAGATCGGGTCGAGGGAGATATACTCCAGCATGTCGTTCATCCAGCCCATGTTCCACTTGAAGCTGAAACCGAGTCCACCGGCATATGGCGGCTTCGTGACCATCGGCCACGCGGTGGATTCCTCCGCGACCGTAAAGACGCCCGGGAATCCGGTCAGCACCGAGGAGTTGAAATCCCGGAGCAGGGCGATCGCCTCAAAATTCTCGCGCCCGCCGGAGGAATTGCGCTCCCAGTCGTCTCCGGCTCTTCCGTAGTCGCGGTAGAGCATCGAGGAGACCGCATCGGCGCGGATGCCGTCGGCGTGGAATTTCTCGCACCAGAAATTGGCGCTCGAAATCAGGAAACACCGCACCTCGTTGCGGCCGAAATCAAAGACCTTGGTCCCCCATTCGCCCTGTTCGCCCATCAGCGGGCTGCCGTACTCGTAGCAGCATTCGCCGTCGAATTCCGAAAGCCCGTAGGCGTCCTTCGGGAAATGGGCGGGAACCCAGTCGAAGATCACACCGATGCCGGCCTGATGCAGCGTATCGACAAAATACATCAGATCCTCCGGCGTCCCGTAGCGGGAGGTCGGCGCAAAGTAGCCGAGAGACTGGTAGCCCCACGAGCCGTCGTAGGGGTGCTCCATCAGCGGCATCACCTCGACATGCGTATAGCCCATCTCGGTGACGTACGCCGTGAGCTCGTCGGCGGTCTTGCGGTAGGAGAAAAAGCTGCCGTCGGGGTAGCGCCTCCACGAGCCGAGGTGCAGTTCGTAAATATTCATCGGCAGGTCGCGCAGATGCTCCGGACGATTTCTCATCCAGTCGGAATCCTGCCAGAGATAGTTGTCCAGATCGTAGAACATGGAGGCGGAGGCCGGCCTTGTTTCGCTGTGATAGGCGTAGGGATCGGCCTTCAGCAGGATTCTCCCGTCCGCCGCCGTGACGGCGAATTTGTAGCGGTCGAACGGCTTCACTCCGGGGACAAAGCCCTCCCAGACCCCGCCGCCGCTGATCTTTTCCATCGGATCGGCGAGATGATCCCAGTTGTTGAAATCGCCGACGACGGAGACCGCCGCGGCATGGGGCGCCCACACGCGGAATACGGCTCCCGACGCGCGCCCTTTCCGCGCGGGATGGGAACCCAGAAATGCGTAGGAGCGATAATTCGTCCCCTCATGGAACAGATAGATCGGAAGGTCAAGATCTCTGCGCTGCTTTTTCTCTGTCAATCCCGCTGCCTCCTTTATTCCGGATGTCCTTATCTTCTATTCTAATATATCAACTTCCCCCGCGTTTTTCAAGAGCGGCCCCCTTCAAAGGAAAAGCAATTTTTATAAAAAACGGCATCAGCAAGGAACTTTTCGGCTTGACAAAAAGGCCCGCGGATAGTATTGTGAAAATATATTTCTTTGACCGGGGAGGGGACGTGCGGATGGCGAAGGAAAAAGCGGTTCTGATGGACGAAATCGGTCTCCAGCGGGCCATGATGCGGATCGCACACGAGATCGTGGAGCATAATAAAGGCACGGACGACCTCTGCATCGTCGGCATCCGCAGTCGGGGCCAGTCCCTCGCAAAGCTCATTCATGACGATATTCTGAAAATTGAAAATGTGGACGTCCCCTGCGGCGACCTCGATATTTATTTTTACCGGGACGACCTCAGCCATATCACCGATTCTCCGGTCGTTCGCAAGGCGGATCTGCCCTTCTCCATCGTCGGGAAAAAGGTGATTCTGGTGGACGACGTGCTCTATACCGGCCGGACTGCCCGCGCCGCCATCGAGGCCATCTTCTCCCTCGGCCGGCCGGACAGCATCCAGTTCGCCGCCCTGATCGACCGCGGCCACCGCGAGCTGCCGATCCGCGCGGATTACGTTGGGAAATCCATTCCGACCTCCCGCCGCGAATTGGTCTCCGTCCGCATCCCGCCGTTCGATTCCGAAACTCAGGTCCTTCTGATGGAGATGGATGAGACCTGAGGCGGCCGGAATCGGGTGCGCCGGGCTCTTTTTCCAAAAAGCGGCCGACTTCTCGGAAACAGCATTCCCGCCGATGAGAACTCCAAATCGTTTTTCACGGAGATAGGCGCAGAAAAACGGCCGGCCTCTTTCCCGAAAGGCGCCCCGGCTCTGAGCATACCTGTTTCATTTTTTACGGAAACAGGCGCGCGGCGGACTTCTTTTTCGTTTTCCCGAGCGCGCTTCGCAGCGGCAGGCCCGAAGCCCACAAAATCAAAAATAAAACAGCCGACGGAAATCCGCCGGCTGTTTTTATCAAAGTATGTTTCCCCGGAAACCCGTTATGACGGCGGAATTTTTTTACGAAAAGATCACATGGTTCCGAAGATGCGGTCTCCGGCGTCGCCGAAGGCGGTCATGATATAGCCGTGCTCGTTGAGCGGAGCATCCGCATAGTGGGCGGCATAGAGCTTGATGTCCGGATGCGCCTCCATGACGCGCTTGATGCCTTCGGGCGCCGCAATCAGGGCAAGGAAGACGATTTTTTTGCAGCCGCGCTGTTTGAGGCAGTCGATCGCCGCCTTGGCGGAGCCGCCGGTCGCAAGCGCCGGATCGACGAGGATCACGGTGCTGTTTGGGGCCTCTTTCGGGAGCTTGAAATAATATTCGTGCGGCTCGAGGGTCTCCTCGTCGCGGTAGAGACCGATATGGCCGACGTGGGCGTTCGGGAAGAGGCTGACCAGCCCGTCGACCATGCCGAGACCCGCACGGAGAATCGGAACGATGGTGACTTCCTCGTCGACGACCGGGGATTCAAATTTGGAGAGCGGGGCCTGGATCTCGACCATCTTGGTCTTGAGGTCGCGGAAAGCCTCAAACCCCATCAGCATGGCCAGTTCGCTGACGATCTCGCGGAATTCCTTGGTCTTTGTATTGACGTCGCACAGATGAGTAATCTTATGATCGATCAGCGGATGATGAAAGATGGTCACGTTTTTCATATAGTCTTCCATTTGAAAAAGCTCCTTCCGGCGTGTTGTTTTCGGGGCATAAAAAATACGCCCCGCATGGCGAGACGCTGATTCCGGCCGGATCTCCGCGATTCTGATGGATTCCGTCTTATCAGCATCTCTGTACTGATTTCAAAACTTTGCTGTTTTTTATTATAGGCCCGGCCGGATGCCCTGTCAATAAAATCCGGAGGATCTTTTTCAGGGAAGTTTGCTTATTTTCATGTTTTTTGATATAATCGGACGAAAGAAAAGGAGGCTTCGCCATGGGAATCATTCTTGTCAGCAGATGCCTGCTGGGCTGCGCCTGCCGTTACGACGGCCAGAGCTGCCCGAACGAAAAGGTCCTTGCCCTCGGGAAGGAACATATTCTGATCGGCGTCTGCCCGGAATGCGACGGCGGGCTTCCGACTCCGCGCGCCCCCAGCGAACGCATCGGGGACCGGGTCATGATGAAAACCGGAGAGGACGTCACGGAGAATTACCGCCGCGGCGCACAGATCGCTCTGCGTCTCGCGAAGGAGCTTCATGCCGACGGCGCCGTGCTCAAATCCAAAAGCCCCTCTTGCGGCTGCGGCGTCATCTACGACGGCACCTTCACCGGAACGCTGATTCCCGGCAACGGCGTGACGGCGGAGCTCTTCCTGCAAAACGGCATCCCGGTCAAAACGGAAAACGATTTATAAGTTTCGTCTCGGCTTTCCCCGAAAACGGTTCCGCAAAAAGAGACCTTTTCCGTTTTGCTCCTCCTATAAACACGCCCTGTTTCGCTCTTTCCGAGACGCGGACTGCCGGCAAAAGCGGCGTCGACGTTCCGCTTGCCGTCTCTCCGTTTTTTGGTGCGGAGGACTTTTATTCCGGAATTTTTTAAAATCCTTTCGGTTTCTGCAGGAACAGCACTTTTCAAAATGCAAAAAGCATGGTATAATCCAAAAATAATTATTCAGTCCGGAGGCGCAGTATGAACGCGATCATTACCGTCGTGGCGAAGGACGCCGTGGGCATCATCGCCTATATCAGCGGTTTCCTCAGCGAAAAGAACATCAACATCATGGACATCAGCCAGACCATCCTTCAGCAGTACTTCACGATGATCATGCTGGTGGATCTCTCCAAATGCAGCGCGCCGTTCGACGAGCTGCGCACCTCTTTACAGGAGGCCGGCGACAAAAAAGGGCTTGTCGTCCATATCCAGCGCGAAGATATTTTCAACGCGATGCATAAAATTTAGTTCCCGGGCCGCATAGGGCAAATTCTGCTCCGGCCCGCCGATTTTGGAGTTGCTATGATCAATACCGAAGACATTATTCAGACCATTCAAATGATCGACGAACAGCATCTCGACGTCCGCACCGTCACGATGGGCATTTCGCTCCGTGACTGCGCCGACCCGTCGATGGATCGCTGCTGCGAAAAAGTTTACGAAAAAATTACCCGCTACGCGAAGGATCTCGTACCGGTGTGCGAGGCCATCGAGCAGGAATTCGGCATCCCGATCGTCAACCGGCGCATCTCCGTCACCCCGGCCGCGGACGTGGCGGCCTCCTGCGAGTCGGACGACTACGTTCCCTTCGCAAAGGCGATGGACCGCGCGGCGGAGACGGTCGGTGCGGATTTCATCGGCGGTTTCTCCTCGCTGGTGCACAAGGGCTTCTCCCGCTGCGACAGCACCCTTTTCCGCTCCATTCCGGAGGCGCTCGCCGAGACGGGCCGCGTCTGCTCCAGCGTCAACATCGCCACCACCCGGGCCGGCATCAACATGGACGCCGTCGCGCGGATGGGCGAGATCATCAAGGAGACCGCCTTTCTGACAAAGGAAAAGGACTGCCTCGGCTGCGCAAAGCTCGTTGTCTTTTCGAACGCGGTGGAGGATAATCCCTTTATGGCGGGCGCGTTTCACGGTGAAGGTGAGCCGGAGTGCTGCATCAACGTCGGCGTCTCCGGGCCGGGCGTCGTCGCCCATGCGTTAAAAGAATGCGGCGGCATGCCGTTCGATACGGTCGCCGAGACCATTAAGCGCACCGCCTTTAAGATCACCCGCGTCGGCCAGCTCGTCGCGCAGGAGGCCTCAAACCGCCTCGGCGTACCTTTCGGCGTCGTGGATCTCTCGCTCGCGCCGACCTCCGCCGTCGGAGATTCCGTCGCGGAGATTCTTGAGCTGATGGGGCTCGAAAGCTGCGGCGCTCCCGGCACGACCGCCGCCCTCGCGCTGCTCAACGACGCCGTCAAAAAGGGCGGCATTATGGCTTCCAGCCACGTCGGCGGACTTTCCGGGGCTTTCATTCCGGTCAGCGAAGACGCCGGCATGGTCGCCGCCGTCGAAAGAGGCAGCCTCAGCATCGAAAAGCTCGAGGCCATGACCTGCGTGTGCTCCGTCGGGCTCGACATGATCGCCATCCCGGGCAGCACCTCCGCCGCCACCATCTCCGCCATCATCGCGGACGAGGCCGCTATCGGCATGATCAACAACAAGACGACCGCCGTCCGCATCATCCCCGCTCTTGGTAAGGAGCCCGGTGACCATGTGGATTTCGGCGGCCTGCTCGGAAGCGCCCCGGTGATGAAGGTCTCTCCCTTCTCCCCGGAACAATTCGTCGCCCGCGGCGGAAGAATCCCCGCCCCGATCCACAGCCTGCGCAATTGAAAAATTCGGATTTTGCCGAATTTGGAATTTTTTATATTTTTCTTAAAGCGCCGGCATTGTTTTGCCGAAGAAATACTATTATACTGGAGTCAGACATTTGAAAGGAGTGACCATCCATGGCATTTTGTCCCAACTGTGGCACAAACATCCCGGAGGGGGCCAAC
>DAOSWK010000047.1:0-12028 GCA_035593545.1 Oscillospiraceae bacterium
TCTCAGTTCATTATAAAAGTTTTAAAATTTTGTCTTGCAAACTGAGCCATTATATGTAATATCATCTGCATATCGAGTATATGTACATCCAGTACTTTTTGCCAAGCGCATTAAACTATTATCCAAAGGAGCACAAATCATATTTGTCAGTATAGGAGATGTTGGGGCGCCTTGCGGTAAAACTCCGTTGAAACAAGCTATCTGTGCAATTGTAGTAGCTGCCTCTTCACCAATGGAGTATGGAGCGTTCATCAGCATACCACGAATTCGCCCAAAATGAATTTGTGCAAAAAAGTCTTTTAAATCAACATTAAAGACAAGATTTCTTTTTGTATGCTGCTCCGCGTTATCCACAAAACTCTTACTGTTAACAAAACCATACGCACATACTTTGGGTTCATAGATGAATGTTAAAACATGAGCTAATTTCTTCTGTATTTCTTTAAGTTCTTTGCATGGTGCGGATATTTTGCGGGACTTACCGTTTTTTTTTGGAATCTCAAAAGTATGATACATATTCTCTGGACGCTTTTTAAAAAGAAAATACCTTAAACTTTTTTCTTTAATACCCAATATAGCGGCAACATCTTCACGTGTTTTCATTGCCAAGAATTGATCTTTTATTGATAAAGCAGCAGTACTTTCCATAGGCACCCCTCAATTAAAGAAAGATATAGAGGGATTCTACCTTCTGAGCATGAGAATACGATACATGACACATAACATCATAACATGGACAATGAACAGGCAATCGAATATGCCCTTGACATTGAATATAATCGTTGCAGTAGCGCTAACGAAAAACAATCCCTCTATATCTTCCTGTACAATTATACCAGTAATCGACAAAAAGACAATCTGAAACCTTGTATTTTAGAACATATTTTGAATATAGCGCTGTCTAAATGAGACTATGGGCGACGCTTTTGTTTAGATAACCGTACTTCGGGCCATGTTGGCCCGAAGTCGAAGGGAGGAATGCCACATTCCCGCCGGGTCTGATTGAAAAATCAGGCCCTTTTATTATGCCTATATTCAAGATGAAGGAGGTAGACCGCATGGTAAAAAATGAGCCAAACATACCGGATGATACGAAAACCACACCAGAAGGCGAACCGCCAGCGCCCTTTGACCTTCCCGCCCCCGGCAACGTGGTTGTACCGTTCGATAAAACCCGTGAGACAGCGCGTGAGGCCGAACAGAACGCCAGCCCGGAAAAACAGGAGGCGGAAAAATCGGACAAGGCCCCCAATAAACGGGGGCGGCGCGGAAAAGCCGTTCAGCAGGAGGCCAAATCTGAGGACACCCGAAAGGAACCAGAGGAACAACGTTCCGAGGCTGAATCCAAAAAGCAGCGCAAGCCCCGCGCGACAAAGCAGAAGTCAGCCGCCGAGAAAAAGGCCCCCGCTAAAGCGGAAGCCCCGGTCCCGGAGCCGGAGCCGGAACAGCCCCCGGAGCCGAAGGAGGCCCCGCACAAGGGTGAACAGGAACAGATTGTGTTTATCAATCTGTCCGAACTTCACGCTTTCAAAAATCATCCCTTCCAAATCCGGGACGATGAAGAAATGCGGGCTATTGACGCGGACACGCTGGAAAACATTATCTTGGCCGATATCCAGTATTATGCTCAGACGGCAATCACCGACGAAAAGAAGCTGTACGACAGGCTCTTATCCTTCTCCGGGCAGGAATGGGAAAATGAAAAGGCCGCACAGGAAAAAACACTGCGCGACGCAACAAATCGTATTTCGTTCATTCAGGATGCCAGCAAGCGGCTGTTTGAGGAAAAAATTACGGGCAACGTGCCGAATATCCTGTTTAAGAATATGCTTTCCGACTACGAGAAGGAGATAAACACGCTTGAGGAAAAGTCGGAAAACATCAGGCGGCAGCTTCAAGATCAGGAAAGCAGCGAAGCCAACGTGCAGAAATGGATGGAACTGATTAAGGACTGCGTTTCTATCGACAGGCTCGACCGGGCAACCGCGTTTCAGCTTATCGACAACGTGGCCGTTCATGAGCAAACGGACGAACGGGGCCACAGGAACCAAACCATTCAGATCAAATACAACTTTGTGGGGTGTCTAAGCTGACTTCAAGGCCAGAAAAAAGCATTAGTGACCGCTGTAAAAACGGTCACTAATGCAATGGCGGAGAAGGGGGGACTCGAACCCCCGCGACCCTTTCGAGCCCTACGCCCTTAGCAGGGGCGCCTCGTCACCACTTGAGTACTTCTCCATGGCAGCGTTCTCGCTTTGGTATTCTTTTTGAAAAGATGTTGGCGGAGAGGGCGGGATTCGAACCCGCGGTCCCTTTTTGGAGATCACTGGTTTTCAGGACCAGCTCCTTAAGCCGCTCGGACACCTCTCCACAGTTTGGTCGAGTAATAATATATCACAACCTTATCTTCGATGTCAACGGATTTTTCGGGAAAGAAGCAGGTTTCGTCTCAGCCGGACGGATCACAGCCCCGTCTCCGGCGCTTTGAGGCGCAGCAGCCTTGCGGACCAGACGACGGTGATCAGACAGACGCCCACATCCGCAAAGACCGCGAGCCAGACCGGTGAGAGACCGGCCGCGCCGAGCGCCAGAACGAGCGCCTTACATCCGAGGATGAAAGCCGTGTTCTGCCGGACGCAGGTCATCGTCTTTTTGCTGATCCAGACCGCCTTTGCGAGCGCCCCGATCCCGCCGCGCATCAACACGAGGTCGGCGGATTCGATGGCCGCGTCGGTTCCCATGCCCATGGCGGCGCCGACATCCGCGGCAGCCAGCACCGGCGCGTCGTTGATGCCGTCCCCGGCAAAGATGGTGATGCCGTCCTTTTTGAGTTCGCCGACGACGGACACTTTGTCCTCCGGCATCAGGCCAGAGCGGTATTCGTCCATGCCGCAGAGGGCAGCGGTATCGGCAGCGGCTTTTTCATTGTCACCGGTCAGCATGACGGTATGCTGAACGCCAAGCTGCTTGAGCATGGCGACGGCGGCCGCGGAGTTTTCCCGCGGCGTATCGGCCAGCACCAGCGCACCGAGATAGGTTTCTTCTTCAAAAAGATAGATATTCGCCTCAGGGAGAGAATCTCTGAGCGATTCCGGTGCAAACTGAATGTTTCCGCAGGCGAGCCGTCTACCGCCGACGGTCACGGTCAATCCCCGGCCGGCGATCTCACAGACTTTTTCCGCCTCCGGGATCACAAGCCCCATGCGGGCGGCCTTTTCCCGGACCGCCTTCGCGAAAGGGTGGTCGGAGTAGGTTTCCGCGGCGGCGCAGGTGGCCAGAACCTGATCCTCGGTAAAGCCGTCCGCCGCGTAGATCTTCGTGACGGAAAACTGACCGGAGGTGACGGTGCCGGTCTTGTCGAAGGCCGCGATTTTCACCTTGGAGAGCAGCTCCATGTACTGGGAGCCCTTAAACAGCGCACCGGCTTTGGAGGCCGCGCCGATGCCCGCAAAATAGGAGAGAGGGATGGAGATCACGAGCGCGCAGGGGCACGAGGCCACCAGAAAGGTCAGCGCCCGATAGATGGAATCGGAAAAGGGAAGCCATCCGAGAACGGGCGGCGCGAAGGCGATCAGCGCGGCCGCTCCGATGGCGCAGGGCGTGTAAATGGCCGAGAATTTCGTGATGAATTTTTCCGCTTTGCCCTTGCCGGAGACGCTGTTTTCCACAAGATCCAAAATGCGCGCCGCCGCGGAATCGTCGTAGGTGCCGGTGGTCCGGCAGTGCACCGGTTTGCCGAGAATGACCGCGCCGGCCGGGATGACCGCGCCCTCCGCGTAGTCGACCGGCAGACTTTCTCCGGTCAAGGCGGAGAGATCGGCGGAGGCGCTCTCCGAGAGCAGCGCCGCGTCGATCGGCATGCGCTCGCCGGATCTCACCAGAATTTCGCTTCCGACGGCAATGTCTTCCGCTTTGGCGGCGACGATACCCTCCGGCGTCATAAGGTTGACGGTATCGGGCCGGATGTTGGCGAGCGCCTTGATCTCCCGCTCCGAGCGGCCGACCGCGGCTTCCTCCAGCTTTTCACCCAGCGAAAACAGAACGGCAACCAAAGCCCCTTCGGTGTATTCCCCGATGAGAAATGCGGCGATCACCGCGATGGTCATCAGAAGTTCTTCGTCCGCGCGCAGGCGCATCAAGCTCCGGAAGCCTGCTTTCAGCGTTTCCCAGCCGCAGATCAAGGCCGCCAGCGCCGCGGGAATCCATGTGTAATTTTCCGGAATGCCGACGGCAGAGAGAACCAGCAGCACGGCGCTGGCGCCGAAAAGGGCATAATCCGACCGGCGAAATCCGTTCTCTTCGTGCTCATTCTCGTGCTCATTTTTGCAGGTGCTTCCATATTCACAAGATGAATCCATCTGTCTGCAAACGGCGCAGGATGTAGTTTCCGCCATATCGGGCCCTTCTTTCCGTTACTTTTCTTCTATGTGGGAGATTCCTGCATTCAGAATCGAGGCAATGTGGACGTCGTCGAGGGAATAATAGATCTGTCGGCCCTCCCGGCGGTTTTTGACAAGCCTCGCGGCCTTCAGGATGCGGAGTTGATGGGAGACCGCGCTCTGTTCCATCCCGAGCAGGTCGGAAAGGCAGCAGACGCACATCTCTCCCTCGGACAGGCCCGCAAGGATGCGGATACGGGTTCCGTCGCCGAACACTTTAAAGACCTCCGCAGTCGCCTGAAGCGTCTCGTCGGAGGGCATGTTGGATTTTGCCTGCGCGATGATGTGCTGATGTTCGGGATGAAGCTCCGCCATATAAAAAACCTCCTGACCGTTCAGTTGCTTAATTATATGAACAACTGTTCATATTTACATGTTTAATATACCACGTATAAGAAAGGCTGTCAATTCCTTTTTTATCTTCCCGTAAAAAATTTTAATCCTGTGGGGAATGGGCTGTCTCAGAGGTATTTTGGTTTTTGAAGGTGAAATTTGAGGATTGTTTCGTCCCGGCGGCACGCATATCGCCGGAAATTTCCCGAGTTTTGGGGCACCTACGATTCATCTCGGCGGTTTGCGGCCGTGGGAATTTGATCTTTCCCGGCGGGCGGCATTGCGGGTGTTTCGGATCCGTGAAAGCAAAATCCGCGGATATTTCGGTCTCTGCGCCGACACGCGGCTCCATCGCTTATAAAGATCTCCGGAAAAAGAAAAAATTCGGATCGCTCAAAGGTCCGAATTTTTTATCCGACAGAATCGAGGAAAACAGCGCAAACTATCATGGTATCTTTCTAAAAAAAGCCGCGCCGTCTCCGGGACGATGTCAAGCGTTTCGGCATTCTGCTTCCTGCGACGGCTTCCGATATGGCGGATTTTTCAGCCGTGGCCCGGGAAGCGGACGAATTCCCCTTGCATCTTCGCCTACGGGGTATTTTCCGTTCCGGCGGCGGAGCCTGCCCGCAGGTTTTGAAAGAATTCCGCCAGTAGGGCTGAGGATTCCTCCGCCAGCAGCCCGGATTCCACTTTGGGATGATAGCCGCCGGGCAGGCCGCACAGGTCCGTGACGCTCCCGCAGGCGCCGGACTTCGGATCCGCCGCGCCGAAAACCACCCGGGGAATCCGGGCGTTTACGATCGCACCGGCGCACATGGGGCAGGGCTCGAGCGTGACATAGAGCGTCGCCTTCCAGAGTCGCCAGCCGTCGAGCTTCCGGCAGGCTTCGCCGATTGCGGCGAGTTCCGCGTGGGCGAGGGCGTTTTTGTCCGTCTCCCGCCGGTTATAGCCGCGGCCGACGACCTCTCCGTCCCAGACGACCACCGCGCCGACCGGTACTTCGCCGAGCGCCGCCGCCTGTTTTGCGAGCTCCAGCGCCTCCCGCATATATGCTTCATCCAAAATTTCCGCCATACGGCACCTCCGTAAAAAATCTTTTGGACCCGGAACGGTCCGTTTCTCATGACCTGCCGCCCGGATTCCGGCGCATACGGCCCGGAGAGATCTTGTTTGCACAAAAAAATTCCAATGCCTCCATGCAAACGATCATTCTATCCTCCGAAAAGGAAGCCGTTTCGTATGCAGAGATTCCACAAGCTTTGCGCGGCAAAAACTCCTCGCTTAGGGTTTCCGTTTCCGCCGCGTAAAAGACGCGGAGAGACGAAGAATTCCGCCGCAAAGCTCCTTTTTTCGTATTATATCATAAATACTCGGGGAATTTGGAATATTTTCCGGAAAAGAGAATTTCTCCGGTCGCGGCGGTTGCAACGGGGCTGGAAAAAGGCTATGATAGGTTTATCAATCCTATTTTAAATGCCGGAGGACAACATGGAAAGACGCGACAAGCAAAATTACTATCTCGATATTGCGGAGACGGTTCTCGAGCGCGGCACCTGCCTGCGTAGGAATTACGGGGCCATCATTGTCAAAAACGATCAGATTGTTTCCACAGGCTACGTCGGTGCGCCGCGGCAGAGAGAAAATTGCAGCGACCTCGGCTTCTGCATGCGGGACAAACTCAACGTCCCGCGGGGCGAACGCTATGAGCTTTGCCGTTCCGTCCATGCGGAGATGAACGCGATCATCCATGCCTCGCGCTCCGAGATGCTGGATTCCACGCTCTATTTGGTCGGCAAGGAAGCCGCCACCGGAGAATATGTCGCCAAAAGCAACCCCTGTGCGATGTGCAAGCGTATGATTATCAACGCCGGCATCAAGACCGTCGTCATCCGGGACGACAAGGATCATTTTCGCGAAGTCGACGTCTATGAGGCATGGGTGCTCAACGACGACTCGCTGACCGGGACGATGGGCTACTGATCCAAAAATGCGGAGAGCATGCGCTTTCTGATAAGGGAAACTTTTCTGCGCCGAAAAGAAAGAACCCGCCGCCATCCGGGCGAACGGGGATCCTGATATTTTGAAAGGGCCGTTTGGGCATCTCGCTCCGGAGGTTCTTTTTTGCAGCCTCGGCAAGGGGAAGACACCGGATGTGCCAGAAATGATGAAAGAATCTTCATTTCCTGTGCCGTTGGCCGTTGTGCCTCCGTACTTTCTGAGAGACATGTATTTGAAAACATTCTGCCGGGCGCTTGGCGTGCGGTTTTAATTTGTTGGATTCGGGAGGAATTATCAATGGGAAGAGCCGACGATGGGCTTGCGTTTCTGCTTCAGTTTGAAAATGTGGCGTGGTATGAGAACGGCGCCGTCCGGATTCTGGACCGCCGATGTTATCCGCATCCCGTCTCCTTCGTGACTTGTAAAAGCACGGAGGAGGTCGCGCAGGCGATCAAGGATATGGTCACCCAGAGCGCCGGGCCGTATCTCGCCGCCGGAATGGGCATGGCCCTCGCCGCGAAGGAATCCGAGCACCTCGGCGGAGAGGCCAGAAAAGAGTATCTCGCCAAAGCGGCGGACCTGCTGGCTACCGCGCGCCCGACCACGGAGAAGCGCATGCGCATCATCACCGACGGCTGTCTCGATGCGGCCGGCCGCGCCATGGAATCCGGAGAGGACGTCACCGAGGCCGTTTTCGGCCATACCGTCGCCGTCACCGAGAAACGCTACCGCAAGATCGAAAAGACCGCAAACTATCTGGTCGATAAATTCCCGACCCACGGTACGATCATGACGCAGTGTTTCGCCGAGACGATCGTCGGCTTTATGCTCAAAGAAGCGGCCGCCCGGGGCCTCGACATCAAGGTCATCTGCCCGGAGACAAGGCCCTATTTTCAGGGCGCGCGGCTGACGGCCAGCGTCGCCTTCGATCAGGGCTTCGACGTCACCGTCATCACGGACAACATGCCCGGCTGGACGATGAAGGAGAAATCCGTCGATCTCTTCACTTCCGCGGCGGACGCCATCACGATGGACGGCTGGGTGGTCAACAAGGTCGGCACGTTCCAAGTCGCCCTCTGCGCCAAATATTGGGGGATCCCATATTATGTTACCGGTGCGCCGGATAAATGTCATGCCCGGGCCGAGGATGTCCATATCGAAGAGCGCGATCCGCGTCTCGTGTTGGAGGCGCTCGGCAATCCCACCGCCATGGAGGGCGTCAAAGGGTATTATCCGGCTTTCGACAAAACGCCGCCGAAGCTCGTCACCGGCGTCGTCACCGATCGGGGCATCTTCAGCCCCTACAAGCTCGCGGATTACTATACCGGCAATTCCGAGGGCGAATACGACGTTGTCGTGTAATGACTTACAGAATCGGGAGAACCTATGATTGATTTGACAATACACTCCGAGCAGCTGGAGCATAATCTTGAAGCTGCAAAACGGGAAAACATCATTTTGCCGACCTTTGCGCAAATGAAAGAGCCGGATTCCGTTCCGCAGGAGATCAAAAACCGCCTGCGCACGACGGCAATGGACGATCTCGACCCGGTCAACCTCTTCCGCATCACGTGGAAGAACATGCCGGTCGAAAAGGGCGGCGTCTACGGCAAGCCGAACTATATCGAACTGCCCTCCTCTCTCACGGGCGTCAAGGCGCGGATCATCTGTCTCGTGGGGAAATTCTTCCCGACCGGCTGCCACAAGGTCGGGGCCTCCTACGGCTGTCTGGTGCCGCGCCTCGTCACCGGGCAGTTCGACGTCACAAAAAATAAGGCCGTCTGGCCCTCCACCGGAAACTACTGCCGCGGCGGCGCGTTCAACTCCGCGCTGCTCAAATGCCGTTCCGTCGCCGTCATGCCTGAAAATATGAGCCGGGAGCGCTTCGAGTGGCTCGAAAAGCTCGGCGCGGAAGTTCTCAAGACTCCGGCCGGCGGCGTCTCGGAGCTGCTGAAGGCGGTCTCCAGCCTCCGGAATTCCGGGGAGGACATCATGGTCTTTGACCAGTTCGAGGAGATGGGCAACCACCTCTGGCACTATGCGGTCACCGGGGACGCTATGGCCGAGGTTTTCAAATCTCTCGGCCCGGGCTACCGTCTCGCGGGCGCGGTCTTCTCCTCCGGCTCGGCGGGCACCACCGCCGCCGGGGATAAGCTCCGGGAACTTTATCCGTCCGTCAAAGTCGCGGTCGGCGAGGCGGCTCAGTGCCCGACGTTGCTCAACAACGGCTTCGGCGATCACCATATCGAAGGCATCGGCGACAGCAGCGTCCCATGGATCCACGACTGCCGCCAGACCGACATGCTGATCGGCGTCGACGACATGGCCTGCCGGAAACTGCTGCGCCTCTTTAACGAATCCGCCGGGCAGGAATATCTGGTCTCGGAGGCCGGCATCACCGACGCCTTGGCCGAGAAACTGCCGTGGCTCGGGATCTCCGGCATCGCAAACATCCTTGCCGCCGTCAAGCTGGCAAAATACTATGAATTGACCGCAAGCGACGTCGTCGAGACCGTCCTGACGGACAGCGCGGTTCTCTACGGCTCCCGGATCGATGAGATGGCCGAGGAGGACGGCCGCTACACCACTCCCACCGCGGCGGTCGATTTCGCGCGCTATCTGCTCGCCGCCGACACCTCCTATGTGGAGGAGCTGACCTACTACGGCAGGAAGCGCATCCACAACCTCAAATACTTCACTTGGTGCGAGCAGCAGGGCAGGAGCAAGGCAGAGTTGGACGCCCTTTGGTACGACTGGGAGCACACCTTCGGCGCCGTCCACAAACAGGAGGCCGAGATCGACGCGCTGATTGACGATTTCAACGCGAAGGTCGGGCTTCTCGGACAATAAATTTTCTGCGGGCGGGATACGGTTTCGCCCGCTTTTTTGGGCAAAAACAGGCCAGTTTCTTCTACGGAATGTAGAATTTGCTCGATTTTTGCCGAAAAGGAGCACTTTTCGCCGGCACCGGAGCATGAAATGTTGCTTTTGTATTTAATATATCAGACAAAAAGACAGCGGAAGCATCATGCCTCCGCTGTCTTTTATTTGTTGCATGAGCCGCCCGAAACCAACGGGCATCCGTTCTGGGGACCTTCTTTACAGATCCCGACAGGCCACGATGTCGATACCGGTGCCGAGTACATTCGGCAGCAGCACGTCGCCGCACTTGACCGGCGAGTGGACGGAGATTTTATCGATCTCTTTCATCACGTCGAAAATTTTTTCCTTCGGGATGTTGCCGTTCGTCTTGACCGGCAGACGCGGATGCGCGCCGCCGATCAGTTCCACGGTGGAGGAGATGGTGCGCGTCGGGCAGATCAGTTCGTTAATCGCGTACTCTCTTCCCTGTTGGCAGGAGAAGCCGGTGACGGTCCCCTCCGGATTTTCGGTATCGAGGGTGACGATGCAGCCCTTTGGGCAGCAGATGCAAGTGATCTTCTTCAGCATGTCATTTCACCTCGCTTTTTTCTTTCAAGGCGCTGATGATGATGTCCCGGCCGGCCGCCTGATCGAGGATCTTTCTGGGCAGGATGAGCTTTTCCATCTCCGCCGGGAGCATCTGATCGCGCGTCTTTGTCATAAGCACGGTGTCGCCCGCCCGGACGACGACCGTCGCATTCTTGAGCACGGCCTTGACGCGGAAAAGCACCTCGATGAACTTGTCTACTTTAGAGACCGTGACCTTCTGCGGCACGGTGTAGCCGACGTTTGTGCCGTTCAGGAGGCGGATCGGAGCCTCGGCCGTTTCTGCGGAGCCGCTCTTTTTCGCGGCAAGATAGGCGGCGGCGGCGCGTCCGGCTTTTTCGGCCTCGTTGGTCACGAAGTCGACGAGGTCGTGGACGTGCAGCACGTTGCCGCAGGCGAAGATGCCGTCGACGGAGGTCATCATGTTTTCGGAGACGACGGCGCCGCTCGTGCGCGGATCGATCTCGACCCCGGCCGATTTGGAGAGCTCATTCTCCGGGATCAGGCCGACCGAGAGCAACAGGGTGTCGACGTCGAATTCCATCTCCGTGCCGGGGATCGGCTCGAAGCCGTTGACTTCGGAGACGATGACCTTGGAGAGACGGTTGTTTTCGCTCTTGATGTCGGTGACGGTGTGGCTGAGATAGAGCGGAATATTATAATCGTCCAGACATTGCGCGATGTTCCGCTTGAGGCCGTTCGAGTAAGGCATCAGCTCGACCACGGCCTTTACCTCGGCGCCCTCGAGCGTCATACGGCGCGCCATGATGAGGCCGATGTCGCCCGAGCCGAGGATCAGCACCTTTTTGCCGACCATATAGCCCTCGATGTTGATATATCTCTGGGCGGTTCCGGCGGTAAAGATGCCGGAGGGCCGGTCGCCCGGAATCGCAATGGCGCCGCGGGTGCGTTCCCGGCAGCCCATGGCGAGGACAATGGCACCCGCGCGGATGGCCATGTAGCCCTTTTCGGCATTCATGGCAAAGACGGTCTTGTCCGGCGTGATGTTGAGCACCATTGTGTCGGCCATGACGTCGATGCCGGAACCCTCCAGACGGTCGATGAAGCGCTGGGCGTATTCCGGTCCGGTGAGCTGTTCTTTAAAAACATGCAGGCCGAAGCCGCTGTGAATGCACTGGTTGAGGATACCGCCGAGTTCCTTGTCGCGCTCGATGATGAGCACGGAACCGGCGCCGTTTTTCTTGGCCTCTTCCGCGGCGGCAAGTCCGGCCGGACCGCCTCCGATGACGACGAGATCGTACTCCATCAGCGGTCGCCTCCTTTATTGGTCTTTTCCGTCAGGATATAGGAGCCGTTCCGGTCGAGAAGAACCTCCTCCGGCTTGATGCCGAGCTCGCGGGAGATGATCTCCAGCACCCGGGGCCCGCAAAATCCGCCTTGGCAGCGGCCCATGCCGGCGTTGCAGCGGCGCTTGATGGCGTCGAGCGTCCGCGGCGTGATCGGGGCGTGCAGCGCGTCGACGATCTCTCCCTCGGTGATGGTCTCACAGCGGCAGATCACGCGGCCGTAGGCGGGATTTTCTTTAATGAGGGCGGCCTTTTCCTCTTCGGGCAGGTTTTTAAACATAGGCGCCCTGCGGAAGACGGCGAGGTCGGCCTTTTTCTTGGCGCCGAGCTGTTTCACAAGATAGGAGGCGGCGTCCGCGGCGATGGCCGGGGCGGCGGAGAGGCCCGGCGATTTGATGCCGGCAATGTTATAAAGGCGAGGCGTGTTGTCGCTCGGCCCGACGATGAAGTCACCGGTCGAGGGTTGGGCGCGGATGCCCGCAA
>DAOSWK010000048.1:0-11842 GCA_035593545.1 Oscillospiraceae bacterium
AATTTAAAAAAAGGAGAACGAATATGAAAAAACTGTTTGCTCTGATTCTTGCACTCGTTATGGTATTCGCCCTTGCTGCCTGCGGCGGCACCACCGAAGAGGAATCCGCTCCGGAGGAGAGCGAGGCCGTCTCCGAAGAGCCCTCTTCCGAAACCGAGCAGCCTGCCGAGCCCCTTAAGATTGCGGTCGTCTCCAGCCCTTCCGGCGTGGACGACGGAAACTTCAACCAGAACATTTATGAAGGCATCGTTAAATTCTGTGAAGACAACGGCAACGCCACCGTCACTCCGGTTCAGGAGACCACCGGTGACACCTCCGCCGCCCTTCAGGCTGTGGCCGACATCGTCGCCGACTATCCGGTGATCGTCTGCAACGGCTTCCAGTTCGCCGGCATCGGCACCATTGCCGCCGAGAACCCCGACACCACGTTTATCCTGATCGACTCCTTCCCGACCGACGCGACCGGCACCGAAGTCACGCTCGACAACGTCTATGCCTGCCAGTATCTTGAGCAGGAAGGCGGATTCCTCGCCGGCGTCGCCGCGGCGATGACCACCGTTTCCGGCAAGGTCGCCTCCGTCCATGGAGTCGCCTATCCTTCCAACGTCAACTATCAGTACGGATTTGAGTCCGGCGTCAACTACGCCAACGCCCATTACGGCACCACCGCAGAGGTCGTCGAGATCGCCGCTTACGGCAGCTCCGACGTCACCGGCACGGCTGTCGGCGGCAACTATGTCGGCTCCTTCGCCGATCCGGCCACCGGTAAAGTCATCGGCGAGGCCCTGATCGCGGAAGGCTGCGACGTCCTCTTTGCCGCTGCCGGCGGCTCCGGAAACGGAGTTCTCACCGCCTGCAAAGAAGCCAGCCTTTGGTTCATCGGCTGCGACTGCGACCAGTATGACGACGGCGTCAACGGCGACACCAACGTCGTGCTGACCTCCTGCCTCAAACGCATGGACACCACCGTCTACGACAGACTCAACGATTATGTCAACGGCACCCTCACCGGCCAGAACGTCTATCTGAGCGCCGCCGAGGGCTACACCGGCATCGTCACCGCGGATGGCCGTCAGCAACTCTCCGCCGAAGCGCTCACCGCTCTGGATGAATGCTTCTCCAAGATTGCCTCCGGCGAAATCATCCCCGCCTCCAACTTCAACGGCTACACGCCGGAAGAGTTCCCGGGTCTCTGATTTCAAAACACGCATGGGATACCCCGTTTTCACGGGGTATCCCTTTTTCCTTTTTTATAAAACAGGAGGGTGCGCATGGAAGAAAACAGCGAATATATCGTCGAGATGCGGCACATCACAAAGAAATTCCCCGGTATCGTCGCAAACGACGACATCAGTCTCGGCATCAAAAAGGGGGAGATCTTCGCCCTTCTCGGCGAAAACGGGGCCGGTAAATCCACGTTGATGAGCATGCTTTTCGGCATGTATGAACCGGACGAGGGCGAAATTTGGGTTCGCGGAGAAAAGGTGCGCATCACTTCCCCGCGCCATGCCACTCAGCTCAACATCGGCATGGTCCATCAGCATTTCAAGCTGGTCTCCAACTACACGATCACGGAAAATATCATTCTCGGCTTAGAGCCGGAAAAAAAGATCGGCATCCTGCCCGTCGTGGACACCAAGGGCGCCGATAAAAAAATCGCCGCGCTCTCGAAGCAGTTCGGCCTCGAAGTGGAGCCCACGCAGGTCATCGAGACCGTCAGCGTCTCCACCCAGCAGCGCGTCGAGATTCTGAAAATGCTCTACCGTGAGGCGGAGATTCTGATCTTTGACGAGCCGACCGCCGTCCTGACGCCGCAGGAGATCGACTCCCTGCTGGAGATTCTCCGGGAGCTGCGCCGCGGCGGCAAGACTATCATTCTGATCACGCACAAACTGGAAGAAATCAAACAAGTCGCCGACCGCTGCGCGGTGCTCTGCCGCGGCAAGCTCGTCGGCCTGCTGGACGTCGCGTCGACCTCGACCAAGACCATCGCCAGCCTGATGGTCGGCCACGAAGTCAATTTTGAACTTGAAAAAAGCGCGCCGAATTTCGGAAAGGAAATTCTCCGCGTTTCTCATATGACCGTCAAGAACCGGGACGGTTTCCCGGTGGTCAGGGATGTCTCCTTCTCCATTCGCGGCGGCGAGATCTTCGCGGTCGCGGGCGTCTCCGGCAACGGACAGGAGGAGATCGCCGACGCCGTCGCCGGCATCATTCCGCTTTCCGACGGCACCCTCACGATGAACGGCGAGGACATCACCCGCCTCGACGTGCGCAGCCGCACCGAGGACGGCATGGCCTATATCCCGGAGGACCGCCAGAACACCGGCCTCGTGCTCGATATGAACCTTGCCGAAAACCTCTCCCTCAAGAATTATTATCAGGAGCCCTACTGTGTCAAAGGCATCCTCCATCCCGAGGAATTCGACAAAAAGGGCGAGCGCCTGATCGCCGAATACGACATCCGCAGCGGGCAGGGCATCCGCACACAGGTGCGATCAATGAGCGGCGGCAACCAGCAGAAGGCCATCGTCGCCCGCGAAATCGAGATGGATTCCCCGCTGATGATCTTCGTGCAGCCGACCCGCGGCCTCGACATCGGCGCCATCGAAAACATCCACCGGCAGATCCTCGCCGAACGCGACAAGGGCCGCGCGATCCTGCTCATCTCCCTCGAGCTCGACGAGATCATGCAGCTCGCGGATACCATCGGTGTCATCTACAACGGCGAACTGCGCAAAATCGCTCCGGCCGACACCATGACCAAGGACGAGGTCGGGCGGTACATGATGGGGGTGAGGGAAGAATGAAACGCATCGGAACCGCGCTGCGAAAGGCTTTCGTCTTTTTGCTCGGCAACGAGAAACGTCAGGGAATCAGCATTCCGCTGTTTTCCATCCTGATCAGCCTCATCGTCGGCGCCGTCGTTTATCTGATTTTGGAGGTCAGCCCGTGGGACGCTCTTCTGAGCTACCTGCGCGGCTGCGGACTGTGGCCGAAGCTCAAATATGCGGGAAGCAAAAGCATTTTCACCGATTTCATGAGTTTTCTTGACGCATGGACGCCGATGATCTTCGCCGCGCTGGCCGTTGCCGTGGCCGCCAAGGCGGGCCTCTTCAATATCGGCGTATCGGGCCAGATGCTGATCGCCGGCTTCACCGCCACGGTGCTGGTCGGGTACAGCGCGCTGCCGGCCTACCTCGCAAAGCCGATCGTCCTGCTCATCGGCCTCGTCGTGGGCGCGGCCGCCGGCTCCATCATCGGCCTGCTCAAATACCGGTTCAATATCAACGAAGTCGTCTCGGCCATCATGCTCAACTACATTTTTAATTACGTCATCAGCTTTTTCATTTACTATAAATATGTCGACCCGGTCTCCCGTCAGTCGAAATATGTGACCGACGCCTCCCGCTTGACGCTTCAAAACGTGGCCATAGGCGACGTCAAGACCGTGCTTCCGCTGGCCTTTCCGCTCGCCGTGCTCATGGCGTTCGCCGTCCGCTTCTTCCTGAGGCGTACAAAGACCGGCTTTGAGATGAAGATCGTCGGCCTCAACCGAAAGGCCGCCAAATTTTCCGGCATCCACGTCGGCAAAAACATCGTGCTCGCCATGACGCTCTCCGGCGCGCTCTCCGGGCTCGCCGGCGTCTCCTATTACCTTGGATATTTCAGTTCCATCCAGCCGAGGGTGCTGATCTCTACCGGATTCGACGCCATCGCGGTCTCTCTGCTCGGCAACTCCGATCCGGTCGGCATTCTCGCCTCCTCCTTCCTGATCACGATCCTCTCGAAGGGCAGCACCTACATGAGCTCCTCCGTCGGCGTCGATCAGGATATTGCCTCGCTGATTATCGGCATCATCCTGCTGTTCTCCGCCTGCGGCGCATTCATCCGTTACCGCTGGACGAAAGAGAAGGAACGGCTCGACGAGGCATCCGGAAAAGCGGAAAGGAGCGAACGCGTATGAATACGATCATCACCGATGGGCTTGCCTTTGCGCTTCCCCTCTTCATCATGGCGATCGGCGGCATTTACAGCGAACGCAGCGGCATCACAAACCTTGCGGTCGAGGGCTTTCAGGGTTTCGGTGCGTTTATCGGCGCCCTCGTGGTCACGTTCGCCGCGGGTGTCTTTCCGAGCGGTTCGACCGGCACGATGTTTGCGGCGATGCTGTTTTCCGCCGTCGGAGGCGCGCTCTTCGCCGTCATCCATGCGATCCTCTGCGTCAACTTCAAGGCCAATCAGGTGATCTCTGGCGTCGTCATCAACATCCTTGCGATGGCGCTGACCGGCTTTTTGACCTCTCAGATCAACGGTGCGCTGACCGGCGCATTCACGGATAAGTTCCAGCTCGGCGCCTGCAACCGGCTGACCTGGGCGGCGGCGAGCGAGATTCCGATCCTCGGCGGCTTCGTCACCAACATCTATCCGTTCGAGTTCGTCATCCTTCTCGTCGCGCTGGTCGCCTATTATGTGCTTTATAAAACGCCGTTCGGTCTGCGGCTCCGTGCCTGCGGCGACAACCCGCACGCGGTCGACGCGGCCGGCGCAAACGTTTCAAAGATCCGCTTCCTCGCGGTGATGCTCTCCGGCGGGCTCTGCGGCATCGGCGGCATCTGCTTCGCCTACTCGATCTCCACCTGTTTCAGCTCGAGCATTTACATGGGCTACGGCTACCTTGCCATCGCCGCCCTGATCTTCGGAAACTGGAAGATCCTCCCGACTTTCGGCGCCTGCCTGCTCTTCGGCTTCGCTCGGAGCGGCGGCTACAAGCTGGTGCAGATCCTCGGCTTGCAGAGTATGTTCTCCGACCTTATCATGACGCTGCCCTATGTCGTCACGCTCCTGCTGCTGGTCTTTTTCTCCGGCAACAACCGCGCGCCGCGGGCTCTGGGCGAAATTTACGACAAGGGAAAACGCTAAAGCGAATTCCGCGCCGAACGATCTCCCGCTGCCGGAAAAAAACGCTTCATGACGTCGGATGTCCCGGCCTATGAATGATTTCGAAGAGGGCCACACCCGGATATGGATATGTAAGACAGGGCCTATCGGCAGGGGCCTGCCGCCGGGTGGGAAAAATGCTGCCGGGCGACCGGTTCGTATCCGGTTTTAGAAGAAGAAAAGCGGGCCCGCGCATTCCGTTTGCCGCTTCAAAAAATCCGATATTGCGCTGAAACCGCACCAGAAAGCGATTGTTTCCATCAAAAAAGCCTCCGTTCCGTTTTGGAACAGAGGCTTTTTCTTTATGGTATTACGATACGTCCAAATGGTTCCTGCGCCAGCCGAGGTAACTCTCGAGGATCACGACGGCGGCGACCTCGTCAATCACGGCCTTGCGCTTTTTGCCGCGCGTATCCGTATCGTTGAGGTAGGCGGCGGCGGTGACGGTGGTGCGGCGCTCATCCCACAGGATCGTTTCGATCCCGGAGAGAGCGGCGAGCTGTCCGGCAAATTCCCGGCAGAGCTCGGCGCGCGGGCCTTCCGAGCCGTTCATGTTGAGCGGCAAGCCCACGACGATCTTTTGAGCACCGCTTTCCTTTGCCACGGCGGCGGTTTTTTCGAGCACGCGTTCCATATGCCGCTCATGGATCACCCCGACCGGCGAGGCGAGCAGTTCCGCCGGATCGCAGACGGCGAGCCCGGTTCTGGCATCCCCGAAATCCACGGACAGAATCTTCATTATTTCGTACCGAAAATGCGGTCTCCGGCATCGCCGAGGCCGGGGACGATGTAGTTGTGCTCGTTGAGGTGATCGTCCAGCGCGGCGCAGTAGATCGGGACGTCCGGATGGGCTTCGTTCAGCGCCTTGAGGCCTTCGGGGGCCGCAATGATGCACATGAAGCGGATATGTTTGACGCCGCGTTTCTTGATCTGGCTGATGGCGTCGGTAGCGGAGCCGCCGGTCGCGAGCATCGGATCGACGACGATGACCTCACGCTCGGTGATGTCGTCCGGCAGCTTACAATAATACTCGACCGGCTTGCTGGTTTCCGGGTCGCGGTAGAGACCGATATGGCCGACTCTGGACTGCGGAAGGAGTTTGAGCATGCCGTCGACCATACCTAAGCCCGCGCGGAGGATCGGGACGATGGCGGGCTGTTTTCCGGCAAGCTGATGCGCGACGCAGGGGGCAACCGGAGTCTCGATTTCGACCTCTTCCGTCGGAAGATCACGGGTGGCCTCAAAACACATCAGCATGGCGATCTCGGTGACGAGTTCACGGAAGGTCTTGGTGTCGGTGTCGGTGCGGCGCAGAATCGAGAGCTTGTGCTGGATCAGCGGATGATCGAGAATAACGGGCTGTTTCATCATGGTGGGATCCTCCTTGAAGATAATATTATAAAAATTACCAAAATCGAATTTGCCGATTACAGGCATGCCCGGTCCTCAAGCTCCGTGATCATGGCGACGCGGCGGGCATGGCGACCGCCTTCAAACTCGGCGGCAAGGTAGGTATCGACGATCTTGAGCGCAAGACCCGATCCGACGACGCGCGCGCCCATGCACAGGACGTTGCTGTCGTTGTGGCGGCGGGCGTATTCGGCGGAGAAGCAGTCCCCGCAGAGCGCGGCGCGGATGCCTCTGCATTTGTTGGCGCACATGCTCATACCGATGCCGGTGCCGCAGATCAGGATGCCTCTCTCACATTCTCCGGTCTGCACGGCGCCGCAGACCTTTTCCGCAAAAAGCGGATAATCGCAGGAGGCTTCGGAATCCGTACCGAAATCCTCGTAGGCGACGCCGATATCGGCAAGATGTTTTTTGATTTCCTCTTTGAGTTCATAACCGCCGTGATCCGAACCGATCGCAAGCATGAAACAACTCCCCTTCTTCTTCAAATCTCGTTTATGAAACAGATCAAGTCTGTGCGAGCCTTGCTTTCCGTTCCCGTTCGGCCTGCGCGACCTTGAGATAATTTGGAATTAGCGCATCCGCCGAAACGGTGTTTCCCTCCCGATAGATCTTCCGTGCCGCGGCGCAGGTCCCGTACGCGCTGCCCAGAACAAGGTTCGGCGGCGCGGGGCGGCAAAAATCCCCATAAAGATCCGCAAGAGGTTTTGCGCCGTCGCCCATCAGCAGGATTTTGCCGAATCGCGCGGCGCAGGCCTCGAGTTCCGGCCGAAGTTCACCGACGGCAACCGTCCGGTCCTCGCAGAGGCGGACAGGCTCGCCGGAGGAACCGTCAAATATTGCGAAATAAACCTGACCGCAGCGCGCATCCATCGCCGTGCAGACCGGCATTTTCCAGTCCGCGGCGTTCCACGCGAGGGCCTCCAGCGTCGAAGGACCGGCGCAGGGCTTGTCCAGTGCAAAGGCCATCGCCTTGACGGCCGCGATGCCGATCCGAAGGCCGGTAAACGAGCCCGGCCCGCAGTTGACGGCATAGAGATCGATGTCGGTCGGGGCAGTATGAAGGGCGTCCAGCAGGTTTTTGGCCATCGGGAGCACGGTTTCGCTGTGGGTGAAACCGCTGTCGAGATAGGAAAGAGCCACCAGACGGCCGGTCTCGTCCATCACGGCGACGGACGCGGTCTTTGCCGCCGTATCGAAGCCAAGAATCTTCATCAGAAAGGCCCTCCCTCCACCGTGATCTCCCGGTCGGTTTCGCCGGTGCTGCAAATGTCGATATGGATGCCGCCTTCCGGCAGAAATTCGGCGACGTTTTCGCTCCATTCGATCACCAAAACGGCCCCGGATTCCAGATAATCGAAAAAGCCGGTGGAATAGAGGTCGTCGAAGGTGTGAATCCTGTACATGTCGAAGTGGCAGACCGGTACCGGACCCTTGTAGCAGTGCACCAGCGCGAAGGTCGGGCTGGAGACGTCGTCCCGGCTGCCGAGCGCGGCGGTCAGATAGCGGGTAAACGTCGTCTTGCCCGCGCCGAGCCCGCCGGTGAACGCGACAACATCGCCGGGGTGAAGTTCCTTTGCGATCTCCTCCGCGGCTTTTGCGGTATCCGATTCGGAATGGGATGAGTATCTGCGCGTAATACCGACCTCCGTTTCTAAAATTTTATTATATCACCGGCCTTCTTCGTTTACAAATTAAAATTCGGCAAAAGCGGCGAAAAACGGAAAAATCGCGCGCCCGTCTGCGGTTCCGCACCCGGCCGGACTGGGAAGCTTATCCGGCGGCGCTTCGCTTTACAAACAGGCTTTTTCATGATAAAATAGCGGTAAAGGTGCCCCGGAAAGGAGGCCTTCCGTCATGAAAAGATTCTGGGCTTCCGCTCTGAGATATATCCGCTTCACCGACAAATTGATGCTGCTGTTGTGCCTTCTGGTCTCCGGCATCAGCGTCCTCTGTCTGTATTCGATCGTCCACTCCGACATAGGCCCCAAACTCGGCGCCTATGAACGCAACGTCGTCGTTCAGATCGGCGCCATCGGCATGGGCATATTCTGCGCGGTCTGCCTGTCTCTGTTGGATTATCACGTTCTCGCCAAGCTCTGGAAATTCTATGTCCCGTTCGCCCTGCTGCTGGTCGGGCTGACCTTTTTTTACGGCGTTCAGGTCGACGAGACCATCGACGACAAGGCGTGGCTCAACCTGCCCTTCGGCATGACGTTCCAGCCGGCCGAATTCATGAAGATCTGCTTCATTCTGAGCCTCGCCTATCATCTTTCAAAACTGAGGGGCAGCATCAACCGGCCGATCAACATTCTTTTGCTCGGCCTGCACGGCGCGACTCCGATGCTGCTCGTCCATCTTCAGGGCGACGACGGGACGGCGCTGATCTTTCTGTTCATTTTCGTGACTGTGGTATTTTTGGCGGGAGTCTCTTGGAAATATCTGCTCCCCGCGGCAGGCTGTGTCGCCGTCGCGATACCGATCGTCTGGCAATACGTCTTTTCGGAGGATCAGCGGAACCGCTTTCTCTCCGTCTATTTTTCCGCCTACGCCGATCCGGTCGGCTCGGACTATCAACAGCGTCTGAGCCGCATCTCCATCGGCTCCGGTCAGATGACCGGCAAGGGACTGTTCCAGAGCAACTACTGGTACGTCCCAAAGATGCATAACGACTTTATTTTTTCGTTTATCGGTCAGGCGCTGGGCTTCGTCGGTGCGCTTGCGGTGGTCGGGCTGCTGCTCGCGATCTGCATCCGCTCGATCCATACCGCCGTCACCGCGCTGGATCCGCTTGGGGCCTACATTTGCTACGGCTTCTTTGCCATGATCTTTTTCCAGTGCGCGCTGAATATCGGCATGTGCCTGAGCGTGCTGCCGGTCATCGGCGTCACGCTGCCCCTGCTGAGCTCCGGAGGCTCCTCCGTCCTGATTACGTATCTCGGGATAGGGCTGGTGCTGAGCGTCTGGACCCATCGGCGCAAGGCGCTGTTTTATGATTGACTTTTTTTCCGGAATATCCGGATAAAAACGGAATGGAGGGTTTCGTATGAAGTATTCCGTAGCCGTCGACCTCGGCGGCACAAATATCGGCGCCGGCGTGATCCGGGAGGATGGTCATCTGGTCTCCAAAGTCAGCGTTCCGATCCCTTCCGGAACGGGCCCGGAGGACCTGATCCGGCAGATCGGCGACACCGCCCGGACGGCGATCTTTGAGGCAAACATGGATCCGCAGGAGATCTCGTTTGCCGGCGTGGGGATCCCCGGCGTCTGCAAATCCAAAAAAGGGCCGGTCATCTTTGCGCCGAACATCGGCTGGAAGAACATCGACTGCGAACCGGTATTGGAGGCTCGCCTCGGCATGCCGGTCTATCTCGGCAACGACGCCGACTGCGCCGCGCTCGGAGAGGCCAAAGCCGGCGCAGGCATCAAATACGACAGCTTGGTGATGCTGACGATCGGCACCGGCATCGGCGGCGGCGTGATCCTCAACCGGAAGCTCTTCGCCGCGCCGCTCGGCGGAGAATACGGTCATGTCACGCTGGTCCACGACGGTCTGCCCTGCACCTGCGGAAAAAAGGGCTGCTTTGAATGCTATGCCTCCGCCGTCGCGCTTAAACGCGAGACCCGGGCCGCCGCCGAAGCGCACCCAGAATCGCTGATCTGGAAACTCTGCGACGGCGATCTCAACAAGGTCGGCGGCAGAACGGCCTTCGACGCGGCCGAACAGGGTGATGCGACCGGCGAAGCGGTCGTCGAGCAGTACCTCGACTATCTGGCCGACGGAATCAGCGGCTTCGTGAACATCTTCCGGCCGCAGGCGGTCGTCATCGGCGGCGGCGTCAGCAATCAGGGCGATTCCCTGCTGATGCCGTTGGAGAAAAAAGTTGCGGCGCTCTGCTATGCATCCGGCGACATCCCCACCCCAAGGGTGATCCGCGCCTTCCTCGGCAACGACGCCGGTATCATCGGCGCCGGTATGCTGGGATACTAAAAAAGAGCGCACAAAAAGACGGTCCGTGACGGGCCACCTTTTTAAATGCCCAAACGAGCCTTTGCGCCGCCGTTTTTTTGTCTTTATGGTCCGTGCCCGGCGGGCAAGCCACCGGATTCCGCCGGTCCGCTCTCCCCTCCGCCCGCGATGGGCGGCCGGTTATTTCATTGTTCCATGAAGTATGCGGCGGAACGGCAAAGATTTCCGATCTGTGGTTCGCGGCCGGTCGTTTCGCAGATTCATAGAGCATGCGGCGGAACGGCATGGATTCCCGGCCCGTGATGAACGGCATTCCGCCCTGACGGAACTTTTAAAGCCTTCCTAAAACTCCCGAAAAGCAACGATCCCGACACGAAAACAGCGCCGCCCAAAACGGGCGACGCTGCTCTTTTTGTATTCGGATGTGCGTTCAGCGAATGATGCCGTACTGCTTCATCATATCGCGGAGCTTTTCAACCATATCGACAGCCATTGCGGAGAATTCGTCTGCGGCGCCGCCGTCGCTCTTGACCTTATGGATCTGAGATTCGATATAATCGGCAGTTTTTATCATAACGGTGGAATTGTTGATCTGATCTTCGATGCTAAGCATAATTATGGCCTCCCCGATTTGTTATAGAGTCATTATAACACATAGAATTCCCAATTAAAAGGGACTTTTCATAAATTTTTTGTTGTTTTTACTTTCATTCCACGGATTTCATGGATTCGACCATGCTGATTTTCTTCAGCCGAAAATACATGATCCAGTCGACCAAAAAAGTAAACAAGATCGTCGTCATGAAGGCCGCGAAGAAACACCATGCCGGCAGATCCCGGCCGAACATGACGGTATCGGTCTCGGCGACGCTGATGACAAACCGGTGGAGATAGACGCCGAGCCAGAGTCCGGCCGCGTCGCCGAACAGGGACAGCAACAGGCTCTCCCGGAACACATAAGCCGAGGTCTCCCGGTCGTAGAAGCCGAGCACCTTGATCGTGGCAATCTCGCGGGTGCGCTCCGTGATGTTGATGTTTGTCAGGTTGTAGAGCACCGTGAGGGCAAGCGTCGCCGCCGAGAGGATGATCAGGGCCACCACATAATTGAGCTTCCCCACCGTATCGGCAAAGGAGGCCTTGGAATCTCTCGAGAAAGTCAGCGCGAGCACGGCATCCTTCTGGATCAGTTCCGAGGCAAGCGTGTTTTGTGCCTCTTCGCCCGAATCGCTCATGATCGTGAGCACGGCGTTCGGCTCCGGAGTCTCTCCGGTATAGCGTTCCCAACAGGTCCCCGTCATGTAGATGAAATGGAGCACATAGTTTTCCGTGATACCGGAGATCGGGACGGCGACCTGTTCTCCGTCCGCGGTGAAGGTGATCGAATCCCCGACGGAGAGGCCAAGCTTTTCGGAGAGCTTCTCCGTGATGAGCACGCCGTCGTCCGAAAGGGAGAGCTCCTCCCCGGAGACACGCTCGTGAAAACTGATAAACTGCGGAGCCTCGCTTCCGTCCTCAAAGACG
>DAOSWK010000049.1:0-1930 GCA_035593545.1 Oscillospiraceae bacterium
AGCGTGACCGCCCAGTCCGATTCCTTCCGCGTCGCCCTTGACCTGACCGCCGAGTGGGAAACGCTCGGAAACGGTGAGCTCACCATGGGCGGCATCGCGGTCCGCAAGGAATTTGCCGATGAAAATCCGGAAGCCGTCGCCGCCTTCCTTGAGGAGTACGGCGAAAGCATCGCCTATACGCAGGAAAATACGGCCGACGCCGCCGCGCTGATCGAGAAATATGAGATCGCAACGGCCGCCGTCGCGCAGTCCGCTCTGCCGCGCTGCAACATCGTGTGGTATACGGGCGAGGCGATGAAGGCTCCGCTTGAGAGCTTCTATCAGGTTCTCTACGACTACAACCCCGCCACGGTCGGCGGTGCGCTGCCGGGCGAGGACTTCTACTATCAGGCATAAAGGGAACGGATACTTCCTCATGAGCACGGAAGGAGGAGGAACACAAAATGAAAAAGCTGCTGCGCGGCCTTTTGGTCACGGCGTTCTGGCTGATTTGTTGGCAGGGAGCCGCGATGCTGGTCGGAAAAGCCGTTCTGCTTCCTCCTCCGCTTTCCGTGCTCAACGCGCTGCTCACTCTCGCGGGAACGTGGGAATTCTGGCTTTCGGTCACCAATTCCGTGCTCAGAGTTCTGGAAGGCCTGCTTCTCGGCGTGCTTCTCGGCGTGCTGACCGCGGCCGGGACCGCGCGTTTTGCTCCGCTGCAAAGCCTGCTCTCTCCGGTCATGTCGGCCATTAAGGCGACGCCGATCGCCTCGTTCATTATTTTGGCGCTGGTCTGGTTCCGTGTGAGCTTCATCCCCGTCTTTACGGCGTTTTTGATCGTTTATCCGCTGGTCTGGACCAATGTGGAACAGGGCATCCGCAGCACCGATCCGGCGCTGCTTGAGATGGCCCGCGCCTTCCGGATGCCGCGCAAGAACCTGCTGACGAAGATCTATTTGCCCTCGGTCAGGCCGTATTTTCTGGCGGCCTTCAACTCCGGTATGGGCATGGCATGGAAGGCCGGGATCGCCGCAGAGGTCATCTGTTCCGCCGGAGATTCCATCGGCGGCGCGCTTCATGACGCCAAAATTTATCTTGAGACGGAAAATCTGTTCGCATGGACCTTTTCGGTCATCCTGCTGAGCATCCTGCTGGAGAAGCTGTTTCTCCGCCTCGCCGCATGGGAAGGGAGGCGTCGGGATGCCTGAATTCCAAGACGTGAATCTCTCTTACGACGGCCGCGCCATTCTGAACCGGTTTCGGTTCTCTGTGGCGGAAAAGACGTGCACCGCCATTCTGGGGACCTCCGGCAGCGGCAAGACGACGGTTTTGCGGCTCGCCGCCGGTTTGCAGAAGCCGGATTCCGGTACCGTGAAATCCTTTTCCGGGAGGCCGTCTTTCCTGTTTCAGGACGACCGCCTGCTGCCGTGGAGCAATGCGCTGGAAAATCTGACCGCGCTCGGCATTCCGCCGGAACGCGCGAAGGAATATCTTGCAAAGGTCGGACTTGCCGGCGAGGAGGATAAGCTGCCGGAGGAACTTTCCGGCGGAATGAAGCGCAGGCTTGCGATTGCCCGCTGTTTTGCCCACGGCGGAGACGCCTTTTATTTGGATGAGCCACTGCAGGGCCTCGACATCAAAACCGCCGACGATGTGCTCGCCTTTATGGCCGGGGAACTGCGCGGGAAATCGGTTCTGATGATCACACACAACCCGGAGGAGGCGCTTGCGCTTGCCGACCGCATTGTGATCGTCTCGGGACCGCCGCTGCGGGTGATTTCCGATCGGCCGGCCTCCGAATTTTCCGGCCCTGAGGAGCTCAAAGCGCTTCTTTCCGGAAAATAACAACTCAAACAAGGCGCCGCGGAAAATCTTCTGCGGCGTCGTTTTTTATGAAACGAATCCGGCTTTATTCCATTTTGTGGCCGCACGTTCCAGCCCCATTTCCCGA
>DAOSWK010000049.1:2030-11732 GCA_035593545.1 Oscillospiraceae bacterium
CTTTCGGCATGATGTGTTCCTCGGCCGCATTCTCCGCGTGGCGTCATTTTTTATGGAACGAATCCGGCTTTATTCCATTTTGTGGCCGCACGTTCCAGCCCCATTTCCCGACTGCGCTTTCGGCATGATGTGTTCCTCGGCCGCATTCTCCGCGTGGCGTCATTTTTTATGAAACGAATTCGGTTTTATCCCGTTTTATGGCCGCATTTTCCTGCCCTATTCTTCGGCTGTACTTTCTGCATGGCGATTTTCCGGTTCCATTTTCCGGCCACATTCTCCGCGTGGTATCGTTTTTTATGAAACGAATTCGGTTTTATCCCGTTTTATGGCCGCATTTTCCTGCCCTATTCTTCGACTGTACTTTCTGCATGGCGATTTTCCGGTTCCATTTTCCGGCCGCATTCTCCGCGCGGCGGCATTCTTCAGAGGAAGAGATTTCGGATGGACGAACATTCGGCCCATAGCCTCTTGAACTGCCGCCCTCGCCCCGATATGCCGCTTTCGCGTTTGCATTCCCACTTTACGGGATCGAAAAAAGCGCGGCGTTCCTCTGCGGTTTCTCATATAAAAAAGCGCCTCCCGGACGGAAGGCGCTTTTTATTGAAAACATTACTTCGGCAGATTGCCGCGGTCGGCGTAGTTGGTATGGAAGAGCTTGTGGGCAATCTCTTCGCCGGGCTTGACGCCGAGATCCTTGTAGAATTCCTGAATCGCCGGGTTCTTGTGGCTCTGGCGAATCGGGCACTGCTGAGCATCGATGATGTAGGTGGCAGCGTTCCGTTTCTCGACCTTCGTCCAGTCGCGGTACGGGTTGCCGCCGCCGCCGATGCAGCCGCCGGGGCAGGCCATGATCTCGATGAACTGATAGTCGGCTTTGCCGGCTCTGACAAGATCCATGATCGTTCTGGCATTCGCAAGGCCGGAGGTGATGCAGACCTTGACGTCGAGATCGCCGATCGTGATGGTGGCTTCTCTGGTATCGCGGAGACCGCGGACCTGCTTGAAGTCGATGTCCTCGAGCACATTGCCCGTGACGATCTCATAGACGGTACGGAGGGCCGCCTCCATAACGCCGCCGGAAGCGCCGAAGATGACGCCGGCGCCGGAACCAAGGCCGAACGGAGCGTCGAACGGCGTGTCGGGCAGCTTGCTGAAGTCGATATTGGCAGAACGGATCATCTCGGCGAGCTCCTGAACGGTGACGACGCAATCGACATCCTGATAGCCGTTACGTCCGAGTTCGGGGCGTTTGGCCTCGTACTTCTTCGCCGTGCAAGGCATGACGGAGAGGGAGAAAACTTCCTGCGGACGTTTGCCGATTTTCTTTGCGAAATACTCTTTGATGACCGCGCCGAACATGCCCTGCGGCGATTTGGCGGTGGAGAGATGCGGAAGCTGATCGGGGTACCAAGTCTCGCAGAACTTGACCCAGCCGGGCGAGCAGGAAGTGATCAGCGGCAGGCATCCGCCGTTCGTCAGACGATGCAGGAACTCCGTGCCCTCTTCCATGATGGTGAGGTCGGCGGTGAAGTCGGTGTCGAACACATAGTCGATGCCCATCATCTTCATGGCGGTGACCAGACGGCCGGTGGAAATCGTGCCGGGATCTTCGCCGAGCGCCTCGGCGATATTGACACGGACGGCCGGAGCGACTTGGGCGACCACGGTGAGATTCTTGTCGGCGATGGCTTTCCAAGCATTGGCGGTGTCGTCGTGGATGGTCAGAGCGGCGACCGGGCAGGCCTGAACGCACTGACCGCAGTTGGTGCAGGCGGTCTCGTCCATCGGTCTGTCGTATTCGGTGGTGAGGTAGGTTTCAAAGCCGCGGTTGGTCTTCGTCAGGACGTTGCAGCTCTGGAAATGCGTGCAGGCCCAGGCGCAGCGGTCGCAGACGATGCACTTGGCGGGATCGCGGGTGATGGAGGGGCTGGAATAATCCATGCCTTTTCCGCGCTCGTGATACGGATAGCGGATCTCGCGGGTGAAAGCCATGTCCTCAACGATCTGCTGCAGCTCGCAGTTGTGGTTGCGGATGCAGTGCAGGCAGTCGGCCGGATGGTGGGCGAGGATCAGCTCAAGAATATTGTAGCGGGCCTTGCGGACACGCTCGGTGTTGGTATGAACGACCATGCCGTCGCTGACCGGATAGGCGCAGGAAGGCTGAAGAAGGCGCTGGCCTTCGACTTCCACCACGCAGATGCGGCAGTTTCCTTTGACGTCCTGATCGGGATGATAGCAAAGGCGCGGGATTTTAACGCCGGCTTTTTCGGCGGCTTTCAAAATGGTAATACCATTTTCAACTTCAACGACGATTCCGTCGATAGTTACTTTCGCCATTAGTGGTTCCCCCCTTCGAGGAATTCATTGCGGAAATACTTGATCGCGGAGACCAGCGGGATCGGGGAAGCCTGGCCAAGTCCGCAGAGAGAGGCGTCCATCATCGTGGAGGAAAGATCCTCGATGGTGTCGAGATCGGTCTCGGTGCCGGTGCCGTCCTTGAATTTACGGACCAGCTCGAGCAGACGGAAATTGCCCTCACGGCAAGGCGTACATTTGCCGCAGGATTCCTCGTTAAAGAACTCCATCAGGTTTTCGCAGATATCGACAATGCTCTGATCCTCGTCGATGAACATCAGGTCGCCGGCGCCGAAGTTGGCGCCCGCGGCGTTGCAGTCCTCGATGGACATCTTGGTGTCGAGCTTGTCCGGTCCGACGATCGGTCCGGAGGCGCCGCCGCACTGGATGGCCTTGAGCTTTTTGCCGTTCGGGCAGCCGCCGCCGACGTCCTCAAACAGCTCACGCATGGTGATGCCGGTCTGGAACTCGTAGACGCCCGGATTCTTGATGTTGCCGCAGAGGGTAAAGAGCTTCGTTCCGGTGGTCTGCGGAGTGCCGAGGGATTTAAAGAAGTCGGCGCCCATGCAGAGGATCATCGGGATGTTGCAGAGAGTTTCCACGTTGTTGATGACGGTCGGTTTGCCCCAGAGGCCCTGAACGCCCGGGAACGGCGGCTTAAATCTCGGCTCGCCGCGTTTGCCCTCGATGGACTCGAGCAGGGCGGTCTCTTCGCCGCAGACATAGGCGCCTGCGCCGGAGCGGATCTCGATATCGAAATCAAAATCGGAGCCCATGATGTTCTTGCCGAGGAAGTGACGGATTCTCGCGTCGTCGAGCGCCTTCATCAGGGTCTCTTTGACATAAGGATATTCGGCGCGGAGATAGATATAGCCCTTCGTCGCGCCGACGGCGACACCGGCGATCGCCATGCCTTCAAAAAGAAGGTTCGGAACCTCGGCCATCAGAATGCGGTCTTTGTTGGTTCCGGGTTCGCCCTCGTCGGCGTTGCAGACAATGTATTTTTGATCCGCATCGGTGTTGCGGACGAACGTCCACTTCATTCCGGTCGGGAAGCCGGCGCCGCCTCTGCCGCGGAGGCCGGAATCCTTGACGATCTGGATGACTGCGGACGGGTTGGCAAGCGCGATCTTTAAGCCCGCATAGCCGCCGACGGTGGCATACTCGGTGGCGCTTACAGGGTTGAGCTTGCCGACGTTGTACGTTAAAAATTTATATTCTTCCATCTTTTTTCACCCTCCTCAGCGATATTTGGCGAGGACGCCTTTGACATCCGCGGGAGTCAGCGGGCCATAGACCTCGTCGTCGATCATGACGGCAGGGGCGCGGTCGCAGACGCCGAGGCACTCGCAGGTCTCAAGAGTGAATCTGCCGTCGAGGGTGGTGTGGCCGCACTGGATGCCGAGCTCTTTTTCAAAAGCGTCAAGCAGCACTTTCGCACCTCTGACGTGGCAGGGGGCGCTGTGGCACATCCGGATGATGTGGTCGCCGCGCTCTTCTTTGGAGAACATCGCATAGAAGGAAGCAACGCCGTAAACCTTGGAGCGCGGAATATCCATCGCTTCGGAGACAACGGCGGCAACCTCTTCCGGAACGGCATTTCCGGCAATCGGCTGAGCCTCGCGCAGCACCTCGATCAGCATGTCCTCGCGGCCTTTGTAGGGCGCAGCGATGGCTGCGATCTTGGCAAGGACCAGCGGGTCGCTGGCTTTGGTGCAGCAATAAGAGTAATCGTTTGCCATAGGGAAAACTGACACCTCCGTAGTTGAATTTCGGATTCTTCAGCCCCGCTGTTTCTGATGAAAAAGCAGCGGAAAACAGCATTTTTCCGGTTTCGAAAAAATGCCGAATAACAGTATCCATCTAATTATATCTGAATATAGGGGGTTCCCGATGTTTTCATTAAGTTCAAAAGAAGATCGCCGGGTTATTTTAAGTTACCAAACAGAACGAGAGGAATATTCGCAAACGACGGCGGACAGGCCGGCGAAAGACGACGCTTTTTGCAGCAGGAATTGCTTCAGGAATCCCCACTTTTCCCTATTTTCCGACATAAGTGTACATGGTGCAGGGACGCCCGCCCGTGCCGTAGTCCATGCCGGCTTCGACGCTGTTGCCGTTGACAAGATAATTCATATAGCGGCGGAGCGTGACCCGGGAGAGAGGAATTTCTTTGGAGATGTCCTCGATGGAAAGCGTCGAACCTTTCTGTTTGCGCAAAAACGTGCAGATCATCTCCAGCGTCGCGGGCTGGATACCCTTGTCGATGTATTGGGAGGTCGCCTCCTGAATGCCGGCGACGAAGAACGAGTCGATGGCCGTCTGCGTCAGCATCTCGTAGGAATCCAAGGCCTCTTTTCTGGCGAGGTACTTCGTCAGGGCGTCCTGAAAGCGGGCGTAATCGAAGGGCTTGATCAAATAATCCACTAAGCCGAAAGAAAACAGCATGGCGACCATGCGCGCGTCCTTGACCGCGGTGACCATGATGATATCCTGTAAGCCGCCGGACCTGCGCAGCTCCGAGAGAAATTCGGCGCCGGTCATCGACGGCATGTTGTAATCCAGCAGAATCAGATCGACGGAATGCGTCCGGAGATAGTCCAGCGCCTCCACGCCGCCGGAAAATACGCCGGCAACGGTCAGTTTGGCATTGTGCTCCACATAATTCCGGTCGATCTCCGCAACCATCGGGTCGTCCTCCACAATCATGACGCGGTACATGGCTCCCATTTCCTTTCCTTTTTCAGACTACATGAACTTTAGAAACTTCAATTATGTATTTTAAACTTTTTTAAAGAAAAGTCAATAGTATAGAAACTTCGGAAGTACGAAAAGAATAAAAGAAAGAAGGATTTCGGGGAGAAAAAGCGAAAAATCAAAAATTTTACCGAAACGGTCCGGAATATAAAAACGCCGCCCGGAGGGACGGCATTTTCTAAAAGAGACGGATTTTTGCGGGCCGTTTTTCCGAAAAGTGCGGCCGTTCGGAGGCTTTGCCCGGCGCGGCTTGAGCATTGATCCCCGGTCGGCGAGCTTCGGCCCCCTGTTTTCTTTCCGCAACGGAAAGCTTTATAGGGATTGTTTCGTCACCGAACCTGCCCGTTTCCGTAGATCACATATTTGACGGAGGTCAGCTCCTCGAGCCCCATCGGCCCTCTGGCGTGGAGTTTCTGAGTGGAGATGCCGATCTCGGCGCCGAAGCCGAAGACGCCCCCGTCGGTGAAACGGGTGGAGGCGTTGACATAGACGGCGGCGGCATCCACGAGCCGGATGAATTCCTGCGCGGTGGTGTAATTCTCGGTCACGATGGCCTCGGAGTGTCTGGTGGAATATTTATAGATATGGTCCGCCGCGTCCTCGAGGGAATCCACGACCCGGCAAGAGATGGCGTAATCCAAAAATTCCTTCGCGTATTCCTCGTCGCCGGCCGGCAGGACCGACTCGCCCAAAATCCGTCGGGTCTCCTCGCAGCCGTACCAGACGACGCCTTTGGTGTCGAGCTTCTGTTTGGCGAGGGGCAAAAACTTCTCCGCAATCTCCCGGTGAACGAGCAGGCTTTCGGCCGCGTTGCAGACCGAGGGGCGGGAGGTCTTGGCGTTGAACAGAATTTCCACGCCTTTTGTGAGATCCGCGTCCTTGTCAATATATACATGGCAGTTGCCGGTTCCGGTTTCGATGACCGGTACGGTGGCATTCTCCACCACCGACCGGATCAGTCCGGCTCCGCCGCGGGGAATCAGCACATCCAGATAGCCGTTCAGCTTCATCATCTGCGCGGCGGATTCCCGGGAGGTATCCTCGACGAGGCAGATGAGGTTGGGATCGAGGCCCTGTTTTTCGAGCACGTCCCGCAGGATGCTCACGAGGCAGATGTTGGAGGAGATGGCCTCCTTGCCGCCCCGGAGCAGTACGGCGTTGCCTGATTTGAAGCAGAGCACGGCGGCATCCACGGTCACGTTGGGTCTCGCCTCGTAGATGATGCCGCAGACGCCGAGCGGAACCCGGACTTTATAGACCTGAAGACCGTTCGCGGTCACGAAGCCGCGGTCCACCTTGCCGATTGGGTCCTCGAGCGCCGCTATCTGTAAAATGGAGGCGGACATATCCTCGATGCGGCTCTCCGAAAGGGCCAGCCGGTCCAGCAGACTCTCCGAAAGGCCGGTATTTTTGCCCTCCCGGAGATCCTCCGCGTTGGCCGAGAGAATAAACTGCTTTTTCTGCAAAAGCGCCTCTGCCATGGCCGAAAGCGCCGCGTTTTTCTGTACCTGCGTCAGAACGGTGGCCTGACGGGATGCCTGTTTGACCGCTTTTCCGAGCTCCAATACCGTTTTCACCGAGCCTGCCTCCCTTCAAAGAATAAAAAAGTTACTTACTTTCCGGGAAAAAATGGGTGCCGACCGTCTCTCCATCAAAGACTTTATAGAGGTCGGAGGGATCCGAGCCGTTCATAATCACCATATGGATGCCCGCCCCGCAGGCAATCTGCGCCGCATGGACCTTGGTGATCATGCCGCCGGTCCCCCGGGAGGACCCGACTCCTCCGGCAAGGGCCAGAATCCGGTCATCTACATGATACACTTCGCCGATCAGTTTTGCGGTCGGATTCTGCCGCGGGTCGCCGTCGTAGAGCCCGTCGATGTCCGACAGGATGATCAGCGCGTCGGCCCCGCACAGTACCGCCACGATGGCGGAAAGGGTATCGTTGTCGCCGAATTCGAGCTCCTCCACGGCGGTGGTGTCGTTCTCGTTGACGATGGGGATGGAGCCGAACTCCAGAAGCTTCTGGAAGGTGTTGACCACGTTCCGCTTGCGTTCCTCCTCCTCGAGAATGTCGCGGGTGAGGAGCACCTGGGAGACCACATGATTGTATTCCCCGAAGAGCTTGTCGTAGAGATACATCAGCTCGCACTGCCCGATGGCCGCGGCCGCCTGTTTGGAAGGGGTGTCGGCGGGTCTCTGCGGCAGATGCAGTTTTCCCACGCCCACGGCGATGGCGCCGGAGGAGACCAGAATGATCTCCCGGCCGGAATTTCGGATATCCGCCAGCACCTGTACCAGTTTTTCGATCCGGCGGATATGGATCTGGCCCGACCCATGCGTCAGCGTGGAAGTACCCACCTTGACCACAACCCTTTTGGCGTTGACAAAAGCGTCCAACCCCATACACCTCTTTGTCCTGTACGAAAAAATTTTACGGGGAACCCGCCTCCGTGTTAAACGGCGGAGAAAAGGGAAGCCCACATATTTGTCTGATTATATCATAAAAGAACGGAATTCGCCAATAGTGAAAAAACAGTTTTTTTACGGGGGTTCGTCCCGGAGCAAAACGGGACGCTCTTTTTTCCGGAGCGCCGCGGATAAAACGAATAAACAGGGTATCGGTTTTTCAATAGGCGACGCTCCTACCGCCCATGAAAGGAACGATGGATCAACGAAGGATCGCCGGAGGAAAGGCGATGCTTTTCGCGTTCGGAAAAACATAAAGAAAAGCGGAGTTTTACGCTCCGCTTTTTTATTTGCATAAGTCAAAAAGACCATTATGAATAAGCAGGAGATAGCTCCGTCAGTTTTTAACGTCTATGGTTGCCACCGTTATGCCACCATAGACATGTTTTTAAACGCTCAAAAACGTTTAAAAATGTCGGTACAAAATCTAATTTTCGCAAAACAAAAAGCCCATAAAATCGCATAAAATTGCGGTTTCATGGGCTTTCTTCATGTGGCGCGCCACGGGGGACTCGAACCCTCGGCCTACTGGTTCGTAGCCAGTCACTCTATCCAGCTGAGCTAGTGGCGCATCGGCGGTCTTTGCAAACCGCTAAAACATAATAGCACAACGATTTTTGTCTGTCAAGAAAGATTTCCCGCCGGCAAAGACTTTTTTGAAAGGAATCAGAACAGGTTCCTGCGGAACTTCTTCCACTTCCTGCGGGAGATGATACAGAACAGGGAGGCCACGATGGAAAGCACCATCCAGACCGTGATTGTGAAGGTCCAGCCGAGATGCTCAACCAGGATACCGGTCAGCAAACTCATCATGGCGGCGCTGAAATAGGCGCTCGCGTTGAGCACGCCGGTCACGCCCGCGACGCGGCCGACATTGAGGAAATACATGGGGACGGTGCCGATCAGCAGCATGTTTTGGCCCAGCGAGCAGGCGTAGGTCAGCGCGAGGCAGAACACGGCGATGCCGAGGGAATATCGACCGGCCAGCACAAGCAGCGCCAGTGCCCCCGAGGAGATGATGAACAGCCAGAACATGGAGGAAAACTCATCATTGACTTTGTGCATAATCCAGTTTGCCATATAGGGACCCAACAGGCCGAACACCGGCATCAGCGTTCCGAAAAGGATCGAGGTGACGGAATCCAGCTGATAAGCATCGATCAGGAAGGTCGGCGTCCAAGTGGACACGCAGTCTTTAAGAATCGACAAGACGCCGGCGACCACGGTCATGGTCAGCAGACCGGAGACGGCAAGCAGCGGAAACAGCTTGGACGGAACCTCGTCGTGCGGAACGTCTTCCTCGGGATCCGCCGCCTCCCGGCAGGAGGGGAGCTCGTCGATACCGGTTTTGTCCGCGTCCTTTTCGATTCTCGTCGTCAGAATGATCCATAGGAACGCAATGACGGCGGCGATCACGGCGGGGACATAAAAAGAGGCGTGCCAGCCGAATTCCTCGATCAGCGCGGCGCAGAGCAGATACGACATCAGCGTGCCGGCGGCCATCGTCGTCGCGAGGGCGGTGCAGGCTTTCCGGCGCCGCTCGGCCGCGACTCGGTCGGAGACCAACCTGATCAGAGGCGCCCAGAGCAGCGAGAGGGAAAGCCCGTTCAGGCTCCAGAGCGTAGCCAGCAGCCACAGCGGCGGCTCTAAGGAGATGCAGTAATTGCAGACGGCGGAGAGCAAAAGCCCGATAAAAATCAAAAAGCGCGGCCGAAATTTATCCCCCAGCCAGCCGCTGAGAAACTGTCCGCCGCCGTAACAGAGAAAATAACCCGTGGTGACGGCGCCGGCCTGCGATTTCAGGAAGATGCCGTCCGCAACCATTTCGGACATGGAGGCGGAGAGATTCAGCCTCCCGATATAGGAGCAGGAATAGGTCAGCCAGCAGAGCATGATAAAGAGGATCGTTTCTTTTTCACCGGCGATCTTCTTCTTGATGACCGTACCCATCATGGACCTTCTTTCCGCATCCTCTCATTTTATAAAAATATAGTATAGCATATCTCTTCCTTTATTACAATGTTCCGGCCCGCTAATGAAAGATAAGAAAAAGCCGGAAGAGAAATCTCTTCCGGCCGTAAGACGAAACGGTCAGTTCTTGTAGATACTTGGATAGGCGGG
>DAOSWK010000050.1:0-11643 GCA_035593545.1 Oscillospiraceae bacterium
TACTCCTCAAGGAAGGCGGCAACGGCTTCCGGATTCGCATCGGCAAATTCTTTGCGGACCGCTACGCCGCCCATGGTGAGCTCGCCGTTTCCGAGCGATTCCCATTCGGCCGTCAGATCAAGGGCGATACGGAAATCGTCGGACTGCGCGGTCACGCTGGTGACGAAAGGCTCCGGCAGCATGACGACGTCGTATTCCCCGGCAAGGGCCAGCGTCGCGGCTTCACTGTGCTCGGTGGCCCAGAAGACTTCGACATCCTCGCCGACGGTGAGGCCGTTTTGCGCAAGGATATAATCCAGAACATACTCTGCGGTGGAACCCTGACCGGAGGCAAGAATGGTCTTGCCGGCCAGATCCGCGACGGACTGAATGGTGTCGCCGTTTTCAAGGATATAGAGGACGCCGAGCGTGTTGACGCCGAGAATCTCAATCTCACCGTTCGCTTTGTTATACAGCGTCGAAATCACGTTGGTCGGCAGAGCAGCCATATCCAGCTCTCCGGAAAGAAGCTGAGAGGTCAGCACGTCCGGAGCGCCGGCGAGCGTGAAGTTGTAATCGTTGACGGTGGTGCCGAGGGAATCCTGTTCCATCAGCCATGCGGCGCCCATGCCGGTCGGTCCCTTCAGCATGCCGATATTGATCGTTGTCCCTTCATAGACGGGTTCCTGCGACGTTTCCGATTCGGAAACCGCCGGCTCGGAGGACTGCTCGGAGGATTCCGAAACCGACTCCTCGGACTTCTCCGTGCCGGAGCAGGCGGAAAACGCTGCAATCATCAGCAGGCTCATCAGGACAGCAAGAAATTTTTTCATCAAAATCACCTCATAGATTTTTCATTCTATAGAAAGCCTTTCGGCATTCCTAACAAGAATCGTCCGCCCGTCGCGGCGGAGGATGTCCTCCTCCTCCAACGAATCAAACGCGCGGTAGAGCGAAGCCCTGCCGACGCCGAGCGTCTGAGCAAGTTCCGACATGCTGCCGGGGAGCCGGACGCTCTCTCCGCCGGTATAGATACCCGAAAGATAACTCAGCAGTTTATCCCGGCAGTCCGCTTCCACAAAGGTCGCGAGCCTGCGGTTCAAAAAATGGATCTTCCGGGAGAGCAGCGTGACGTAAGAGCGGGCAAACTCCGGAGACTCGGCAAAGGCGCGCTCCACCAGTTCCTTGGAAAAGAAGATCATCTTGCACGTGCCGGAAGCGACGATCTCGGTCGGGCAGGCGGCCGCTTCATAAAACAGCGTCGACATCCCGAACGTCTTGCCTTGCTCCAACACGCTCAGGATCACTTTACGGCCGCCTGGGCAAACTTTATATACCGTCGCCCTGCCACGCAGCAGCACGCCGAGACAGCGGCAGAATTCCGAGCAGCCGAAGATCGTCTCTCCGCTGCTGGCGCTGACCGTCCAACTGCCGTCTCCGTCAAGCCAACGGTCGATCGCCTCCTGCGGCGCTCCCACGAAGAGCTCCGAAGTCCGTAAAATCTCGCGGTCGCGCTTCAGCATGGAATCCCCCCTTTTCTGTCTCAAATGATACAATATTTTGCGTTTTATTTCCACTTTCAAAAGATACATAAGAACAATTCTTAGTTAATCAAGCATTTTTTACCGATAAAAGCGGCCTCGTTTTTGAAAAACGGGCTTTCCGCCGGGCGCTTTGGAGGGTATAATAAAGGGAAAGCATCGGAGGGGGAATTTTGATGTTCCGGATCGGGAGCCACATTTCGTCGGCGGGAGGATACCTCGCCATGGGAGAGCGTGCCGCCGCGCTTGGCGCAAACACGTTCGCGTTTTTTACGCGGAATCCGCGGGGCGGCGCCTCGAAGCCGATCGACCCGGAGGACGTACGGGCGTTTCAGGATTTCCGCCGGGAACACGGCATCGACCGGATCGTCGCCCATGCGCCCTACACGCTGAATCCTTGTGCGGATAAAGAAAACGTGCGAAAATTCGCGCGGATGATCCTTGCGGACGATCTGCAAAGGATGGAGGCGACGCCCGGTCAGCTCTACAACTTTCATCCGGGCAGCCACGTTGGTCAGGGCATCGAGACCGGCATCGAAAAGATCGCGGAACTGTTGAATGAGACGCTGTTCCCGGAGATGACGACCACCGTGCTGTTGGAGACGATGTCCGGAAAGGGCAGCGAGGTCGGCGGCCGGTTTGAGGAACTCCGGGAGATCCTCGACCGGGTGAATCTTGGCGAAAAGATGGGCGTCTGCCTCGACACCTGCCACGTCTGGGACGCGGGCTACGATCTTGAAAACGATCTCGACGGCGTGCTCACGGAATTTGACCGGCTGGTCGGGTTGTCGAAGCTTCGGTCGATCCATCTCAACAACAGCCTGAATGCCCGCGGCTCCAGAAAGGACCGCCACGCGCGGATCACGGAAGGCGTGCTCAGTCTTGAGGCCATCGCACGAATCGTCCGGCATCCGGCGCTGGAAGGGCTGCCGTTCATTCTCGAAACGCCGAACGATGAGGCCGGCTATATCGCCGAAATCGCGCTGCTCAAAAAATTGCACGACGATTCCTGAAAAATCCCGCCGCCCGGTGGTTTCCGGACGGCGTTTTTTATGCTTTTAGTATTTTCCGTTTTCCCTACGGTATCAAAAATGCGCCAAGCCGTCGAAAAAAACGCATCCAGCGGTGCGGCGAAGGACATATGGGACAGTCCGTTTTTAAGAATTTGCTGAGAAACATGCCGCGGAGCACCCGCCGTCGGTATGCAAAAAGCGTCCCTCTCTTTTTTAGGAGAGGGGCGCTTTTTTTATGCCATTGCGGGAAACAGGGCGGAAATCATTCCTCGACGTAGACCGTCATCGCTTCGTAGAAGTAGACCCGCGTTCCGCTTCTGCTCGTTGTATAATTGCTTCCGCTTCGATACAGATAATAGTTTGTACTTGTCTTCAGAGTATCCGCACTGGAACTATAAGTCCACGCTTGTTGATTGTATCCCAATGTGAGATTATTTCTGCTTCCATAGAGATAGGCCGAATATTGTACGTTCTGGAGGTATCCGCTTCTGGAATTGTATCTGATATAGGTCCACGTAAGTCCAGTGAGATCGGACGGATCCAGATAATCATCGATTTCTTCCGTGCCGGAACCTTCGGTATCCGTATAGAAAGTGGTGGGTCCCAAAATACTGAGCTGTGTCGCAAGCTGCGTACGGTATCCGGTTCTCCCTTGCAGCGCGTAGCCGGAAGCATCGACGATCAAGTAGGTGCCGCCGTCCGAAGGAGAACTGACCGGCACATAGATGGTCTTGGCGACGTAGGTTGTCTTCGTCACCGTGTAGGTGGCGCCGGTGTCGCTCTGATTGCTCAAAGTGCCCGCATTGACGAAGTAATCGGAATCTCCGGAGGCCGACGCCGTACCGGACCAGACATTGCCGAACGTATCCGTATAGGTGACGGTATAGGTGACGGTATGGGTGGCGGTGCCGCTCTCCGCGGTTGTTTCGCTGCTCCATGCCGTGACGCCGGTGCCGTCGATCTCCGTATAATAGGTGCCGCAGGAGAGCGCCACGGTGGAGTCGGCCGTCAGATCGATTGAGTCCTCGGTCCCTGTGTCGGCAAATTCGAGCGTGGTCGGAGAGATCGTCGGCGTGACCGTGATCTCATAGACCAGCACATAGTAGGAGTCGGTGTAATTCTTTTCCTTTGCGGTAAACGTACAGGTCACCCGGTAAAGCGAAGGAACGGCCAGCGTTTCGTTGGAAAGCGTGATCGTATCCTCGTCTGTGGTGACTCCGTCCAGAGAGACCGCCTCCTCGGTGAAGACATCCTCCGCCGTCCAGAGATAGGTACCGGTGAGATCCGGGTCGTCGGTTGTGACCGTCGCATGGAGAATCGCGGAATCCTCCTTTGCCGCAGAGACCGGCATGACGTACATCGGCTCCGTCACATCATTTTCCAGCGTAATCTCACGCTCCTGCCCCGTCTTGCTCTCATCGAGCGAGACGGCAAATGTGACCGGCAAAATATGGAGCGCAACGGACTGCGGGTCGGTCGGCGTAACCGGAATCTCTTCCTCATCAAACGTGAACGTATATTGATCAAGGTAGATCTCGATCCGGTAGTCGCCCCATGCGTCCTCTTGGGAGGTGATGGCGTTCGTATAGGTTGTCCTGTCCTCCTCGTCCGTGCCGACCGTCCATGCGGGATCATTGAGCGTAAACGGCCAATCGGCCTCCGCGAGCTCCGTATCCGCGGAATCATAGACCTTCATGGTGACAACCGGGCTGTCGTTTGTGCAGCCCTCCGGCAGCGTGATCGTCAGGCCGTCGGATACGCCCTCGTCCATGTAGAGGTCCGCCGGCTCCACCTCGAAGTCGTCGGGCACGGCGTAAACCACCACCGTCACCTGATCATCCGACAAAGTCTGCTTCTTCTGGTTCGTATTGAGGTCGTTAACGATCTGGGCGCTTTGCACCGCCACCTGTGTGGAGGCTGCATAGGTACCCTCGATCTCGGCGACCCAGTATTTATCATTCTGGAGTTCCCAGTTCACAATTTCAAAGCTCTGGGGATCTCCGGTATTCACGGGCGTGATTTCCAGCGTGGGATTCCCGTCCGCCTCGTCGAAGGACCAGCCGGACGGAGCGGCGACCGTGAGGTAGGCCGTCCCTCCGGTCAAAATTTCACACGGATCCGGAGCAACGATAAGCGACACCTTCGGTACGGTGACGGTAATTGTTGCGGTCGCCCGGTAGATCAGCCCGTCGCTGCCGACCACGGTGACGAGCATCGTGGTTTCGCCTTCCTCCACGCCGGTCACGGTGATGCTGCTTCCTTCAAACATGACGGAGATGATATCCGTATCAAAGTCCCTGATACTCGAAATCCGGCTGATGGTCATCTCTTCGTCGTTGGACCGCACGGTGAGTTCGATGGAATCTCCGATGGCCACGGCCGGATCGCCCGTGATCGAGATGGAATAATCCGTGAGCAGCGGCCAGTCGCCGTAATGGACGTAGAAGGAGGTCGTGATGCCCTGATCGACAACCGTGTTCCGGACGATGGCAGGGAACGGATACGGGCGCGCGGCGAGTTTGCTCAAATACGGATAGGTATGGGCTGCCGTCGCATTTCCGAAATTTCGGTTTCCGGAGGAGATCCCGGCGTTGAGCGTCTCCGTAAAGGTATTTCCGTTATAAAGCTCCGTACCGTCCATGATCTGGTAGGAAAGGCCTGTGCCGCCGCTGCCGCTGCCGGCGACGGTGGCGCTCACGGTATTGGTGAGATAATAACTGTTCGAGACCGTCTGCGTGTAGGTGGTCCCGCCATAGCTACAGGATGTCGGCGACACCGGATACACGGTAGCGGTGGAGGACTGGATCTGGCAGATCGAATAGCTGTTCCGGATGACCTTGGTGCCGTAGCTGTGGTAAGGTCGGTTGCCCCAAGTGCCGCCCGAGAAGCCGGCCAGCCCGTTGATGACGCCGGGACCGCTCGAAGTGTTGTCGATGGAAAGTTCCCCGCCGGCGTAGCAGCTCTCAATCGTGCCGAAGTTGGCCCCGACAAGACCGCTCACATAGGTCTTGATGTTGCTCCTCGTGGCCCTCGCGGTGAGGGTACTCGAGATGACGCTGCAGTTCTTCACGATGCCCATGTTGATGCCGACCAGCCCGCCGAGATGGCTGTAAATGTCGAAGCTCACCGAGACTTGGTTCGTATAATCGACGGTGTAGCCGCTGACAACACAGTTTTCAACGGCGGAGTTCGGCGTATAGATCAGCCCTACGAGCGTGCCGACCGCCGTATCGCCGATGTTCGATGTCGGATCCGGGTTATACGTCGCGACGATCAAGCCGCTCTGTTCCTCCGGGTCGGTGGCGAGCATCACGACGTTTCGGATGATGCCGGGCTTCTCGTTGGAGACCGTCGCGGTTTTGCTGTCGTCGACGCTCATCTCACCGAGCTGGCCGAAGAGTCCGATGAATCGCTCATCCGGGTAATCGGTGTTCGTGTAATCCTCCAGCGTATAGCCGTGTCCGTCATAGATCCCGATAAAGGCCTTCGTTCCGGCGCCGCCTCTTCCGATCGGCTTGAATCCGGATGTGATTTTAATGTCATGCGTCTGATTGTAAGTATTATTGCCTTGAAGGTAAGTGCTTTCCGCAGAGGCGGTGTCATAATAGTTGATATTCTGAAGTTGGTCGGCGGTACGGATCTGGAACGTGTTGTTGGTCGTAGAGATTGTACCGGTGCCCATCTTAACGCCGCAGGCGAACAGCATGTGGTAGGTATACGTGGCGCCGTCCACCGTCAACTGCCGGTTCACCGGTTTCCCGGAGCTTGGAGCGGCGGTACCGGCATCCGTAAACTGATAGAAGTAATAGTCTGCCTCGGTTCCGTCGGACAGCGTGATCGTGACCGAACGGCACCCGGAGGTGTACGGAACGCTTAGCGTGCTCTTCGGCGAGACGACGCCGTAATACCATGAAGTGATGTCGTTTTCGTTGTTCGTGGAGATATTGTCGAGATAGTTTCCGTCGTCGTTGACGAGGAAGAAACCGGAAACCTCGTCATCCTCGTCAAATTCGAGGTAGGCGCCCGCCGTATTGGAAGGAAGCGAGATCACGGTGGAGACCAGTTCATGCTCCAACCCGGTGAGCGTATCCGTAAATGTGGCCGTCACGTAAGAAGTGCCGAACCGGTAGGCCGAGCCGCTCGGAATCAGCTCAACCGTGATGGTCTCGTTGTCGCTGTCCGCATTCTCGACGACCAGATTCGCGTCGTCGGTATAGGGCTCGATATCCCAGTCCACGTCGCCGTCGATATACTTCTCGAGCGGCATCCAATTGATCGTCCTGAGCACTTCCGGCTCCACGGTCAGCACGATGTCGATGTCCGCCTCGGTTCTGTCCTCATAATACAGGTTCAGCGTCTCCGGATCGATCGCCACTTTGACGGAATACACGACGACATAGCCGATTGCCCGGCTGCCGGAGTTCCTCTCGACCGCGCTGATCGTATAGAGAGCCGTATCGTCCCCGGCATAGAGCCTCGAGGTGACGTTGCTCGTTCTTTCGACCGCGCCCGCGGTGGAGAGCCACGTGATATTATACAGGCTCGGATCGTCGTTGACGACCGCCGTGAAATCCTCTATATCGTCCTTATTGACCAGCCAGTATTTCACCGTCGTAGGGTTGCCCTCCTCGTCATAGACCTGACGGCCATTGGGATCATAGGAGAGTTCCACATAATAGTTGCTGTAAGGCTCCTGATCGAGCTCCTGAAGATGATCCACGACCTTGGTGGGATAGACGCCGTTGATCCGGAGCGTGCTGTCCGCCGGCCAGTCGCCGTAGAAGGTGGTGAGCGGAGTTGGATAGATGTACTGATCCGCGCCAACCTCAATATGGTTGTATTTTTTGGTGACCGGCAGCGTGGAGCGCCATGGATTTTTGGTGCTGACGCCGTCGTTATAGGAAAGAAGAGGAGCCGCGTCGCTCAGCGAGGCGGTATAGAGCCTCGTGCCGGCTTGAATTCCGGTATTAAAAATTCCACTATAATAATAATAGCAGTTGGTCATGGAGCCCACGCCGACCGGTGCAAAGGTATAGGTGAGCTCATAGGTACTTCCATAGTAGTCCAAGTCGTTCATGGCGGAATAGCAGCCGGAGATGGTCCCGCCGCTGTTCGCAAGCACAAACCCGGCGGAGATGCCCGAGGCCGCGCTGTCGCTTTCGGCACAGATCAGGGAGAAACTGCCGTAAATTTTGCCGCGGTTGGTGACAGCAAATCCCGCCGCCCGGTTCCACGCATAGGTATAGCAGTTGGCATAACAGCACTCGATCGTGCCTTCGTTCCATCCGGAGAAGCCGCCCGCGTTGCTCGCCTTTGAATCCACGATGCCGACGGCAAAGGATTCCTTGATCGTGCCGCCGTTTCTGCCGACGAAACCGCCGACCAGTCCGGCCGGATTCGTCACCGAGGTTTCGGTGGAGCGGACCAAAACATCCTCATAGGAGCTCTCGCCGTAGATTCCGCAGCCCGTGATGCTGCCGCTGACCAGATACCCCGTAAAGCCGCCTATGTATTGGGAATCGTCGTCCGTGACCTCCAAGTTCTGAAGGAGAAGATTGGTGACCTTCCCCGTTCCGAGATTGAGCACCGGGAAGAAACCGGCACAGGAGGAGGAGATGCCGCCGGAGACGGTGACATTCGAGATAATATGTTTTCCGCCCGCGATCGTCACGCCGCTTGAGACGCCGGTCGTGCCGAAGAAGGCCTCATTTTCCAGCAGCTCAAAATCGATGTCGCCGGAACTGCCGTATTTATCGCTGTAATAGCTGAGCGTGCCGTTTACCCAGTCGATATCGCTCGTGAATGTGATCGTAGTGACCGCCTCGGCCGACAGCGTGCCGGCGCAGGAAACGCCGCTCACGGCCTCGGAGAGATTTTGCAGGTGGCGCCCGGTCGAGACATGCACATCCGCGCCGATGACGTTCTCATAAAGGCTATTCGCCGACCCGAGGGAACGGTTGTCGCTCGGCGTCGCGGTGACGACGCTTCCGGTATAGGTCATCTGCGCCGTGAGGTTCAGCCTCTCGCCGGGTTCATAGCCCAACGCGCCGAATTGCTCGTTGAAACCCATGCCGGACTCCAGACTGTCGATGACAAATTCGATGGTGACGGTATTCCCGGAAAGCTGGACATCCGCCGGGGTCGTCTGGAAGGTATGGGACTCCCCGCTGACGACACCATCCATCGTGATGGAAAGTTCCCAGTTTGCGGCGGCCGTCTCCGAGACGAAGTAGTTGGTGTACTTCGCCGTGACATAGAGTTCCTCGCCGTTTGTCACCGTAAAGGCCGGGGAGAGCTTGACGACGGAACCGTTGATGTTGGCAAGGGAGGACTGGCCATAATAACCCACTTCCGCACGCTTCAGCGCGGTCTCGTCGCCGCGGATCCCCGACACGTCGCTGTAACTAAAGTTTTTGTCGGAAAAGAAGACCCCGTAAATATACCCGTTTACCGGATCAAAATCGATGTAATAATAGCTGTCGTTGCGGACGTCGCTGGAGATCGTACCCTCCGGCATCAGTTCATCGATCACGGCCGTGTCGTTCTCGTCGACATAGAAAAGGCCCGGGATCACGGTGCCATCGTCGTCCTGCGCTTCACTTTCCGTATAATATTGGGAGAGAGACACCTCTTGAAACATGGAAAGCTGATTCCGCGTTTTGAGGTTCACAAGCCTGTTCTGCGCAGTAATATAGATTGCCTTGGCGCTGTTCATGCGTTCAAGGTGCGTGAGGCTGCTCGCATAGTCGGTCAAACCCGCTGCGGCAACCGCCGCCAGGATGACGATTATTGCGACGACAACCATCGTCTCTATAAGAGTGAAACCGGATCTGCGCCTTTCAAACTTCGTCATTCGCTTGTCTCCTTATAATTCACAAGGGAAACGGAAAAATTCCTGGAATAGCCGTTGGAAAGCTGGATGGTCATGTCGATGGTATCCCCGGTCTGAACGGCCGTGAAGCCCGAAACCTCCACCGTATAGGTCGGCTCGGGAACAAGATCGTAGGAGTCGGAGCCCGTGCTGACCACGAGCTTTCCGTCGTCGTACATCAGGATCGCATCCAGAAAGTTGTGCTCGGCGTTTGTAAACTCGATCTGGTTGGCATCCGTGCTCACATTCGTCGCGTACTGGAGATCGCCCTCCACCGCCGCTATCAGAGATTCCATCAGGATATGGGACTGCGAGGTCTTTGTGCTGTCAAAAAACACCCTCTGCCCGACGGAGACGCCGGTGGATACGGCGACAAACACCATCACGACGATCAGCATGGAGACGAGCATCTCCAGAATCGTCATGCCTGAGCCGGTATTCAATTTTTTGAGGAGCTTCATCCTAATCTGCTTTGGCATAATCAATCAGTCCCGATTCGTAATGGGTGTAAGTAATCGTATAGGTGTAATTGGTTCCGCCGATGTTGACGGTCGCGGTTCCGGTTTCGGTGCCGGTCACCGCGGTGGAATAGAATTCGTCGTCCTCCGCCCGAACCCGTTCGCTGATCTTCGCGACGGCCATGACGGAGGCGCAGAAGCCCGCGCTGATCAGCGCAATCACCAGAATCGCACACAGCGATTCAATCAGCGTCTCGCCGTGCTTTTGGCTCAGTTTCTTTATAATTCCGTTCATTCGTTCTTCACCTCGGTGATGGTCTCTGCGGAAAACGTATAGGTCACTTCCTCGGTCTCGACATAGGTCGAAGTATACCAGCCGGGCGTGGTGGAGGAGGTGACGCTGGTGCTGTCTGAGATCGCCCAATATGCGTAGATATGGTCGGAATCGTCGGCCGGATGAAGATCTGCCTCGACGATAATGGCGTCGCTGGAATTTTTATAGAGGGAGATGTCCGCTTCGAGCGCGCTGAAAGAGGCGCTGTCCATCGACAGCGTCGCGGCAAGAGAACTGTTCTCCGACGTGCCGGCAAAAATCGGAAGCGAGGCAAATTGCCCGATCATGCCGCTCGGATCGCTGGAGGATTCTTCCTTCACGGCGCTGGTGCTCGTGCCGGTGACATTTCCCCAATAATCGTAAGTTGTGACCGTGGTCGTGGTGGTCTTTACCGTGACGGACTGCTGGTCAAGCTCATCGCGGAACAGGGAAGCGGCGGAAACAAGGGCCGTCTTTTCCTGTTTTTCCGCGAGGCGATCGGGCAGGCGGCCATAGTCGGCGGAGGCATAGATCAAAATGATCGCGCTGACCGTGGTCAGCACCAGAACCAGAAGCAGCGCGGCAAGGATGGATGCGCCGCGTTCACTTTTGATCCGGTTTATCCCGTTTCTCACAGTTTTGCCTCCTCTCCGGCGCAAAGAACTCCGCCGGTATCCAGAAAATAGACAGGCGCGCCGGATTCCTCCGGCAGGCCACGGAAAATATGGCCGGACCGGAGACGGCAGACGCTGCCTTCCCCGGTCGGCCGCTCAATAATCCAGTTCGTAGAAGGTAACCGTGAGATTGACCTCGACGGCCTGACTCTGATTCCCGGAGTCGTCTTCCAAATATGTATAGGAAAGATCCGAAATCTGGTTGGGATACGCGCAGCTGTGAAGGGCGTTGATGATCGTCCGGGCCTGTTCATAGGTTTCGGTCTTATAATCCATCAAAATGGTGCGCCGCACGACGTTGTCCGTCTCGACCAGCTCTTTAAAATACAGCGAATAATCCGCGGAGTTGCTCTGGAAAATGGAATCCATTTCCTTGATGACGTTTTGAATGTTGTCGTAGTCGGGGATCTCTTTGAAATCGGAGGAGGCGCGGATCTCTTCGAGTTCCTTCTCCATCCGTCTTTTTTCGGTCAGCGTACTGGTCTCGGCGATCATAATATCCTGTTCGGTGGCGGCGTTGGCCTGATATTCGGCGATCTTCGTGTTGATCGGCTCAAGGATGAGCTTGAAATATCCGACGAACAGCAGCAGCAGAATAAAAACGGTCAAAAGCACTTTTTCACGGCTTGTAAATGCTCGTTTCATCCTTCGGCCTCCTCTTCATCCGCCTGAAGCGTAAGAATCAGGGAAAATTCCAGCTCCGCATCCCATACGTTACCGACGGCGGCGTTCTCCTCGGTGGTCGAGGCGACATTGACGGCCACGGACCGCACGATGGGATCCTGCGGTCCGTG
>DAOSWK010000140.1:0-2387 GCA_035593545.1 Oscillospiraceae bacterium
GGCGGCCGGTTTCGGCATGTCCGTTCTGCGGGCGGCATTTATGATGCTGGTGCGATATGTCGGCATGCTTACCGATTCGGAGCCGGATGCCCCAAGTTCGCTTGCCTTCGGCGCGTCGCTGGTCGTGTTGATCGATCCGGCGGCGGCCTGCGACTGCGGCTTTCTGATGTCCGTGGCGGGCAGCCTCGGTATCGTCACCTGTTCGGTTCCGCTGTCTCTACTGCTTTGGAAAGCGATTCCGCGGCGCTTGTCCCTGACGAAAAGGGGACGCCGCCGCATGAACCTTCTTTTAGAAAATATCGGCATCTGCGTCTCCGCATGGAGCTTCACGGCGCCGATCTGCGCGGCCTTTTATGGAATCGTCTGCTTCGCGGGGCTCGTCTCCAACCTCTTTGCAGGGCCGGTCGCCATGCTCGCCATCTATGCGGGCATTCCGACCGCCGTGCTCAGCCAAATACCGGTGCTCAAGGCCGTCGGCTTTTTGACCGCGAAGCTGGCGGAATTCTTTGCGGTGCTGCTCATCGGCATGGCAAAGGCGTTTTCTGCGGTTCCGGAGTCGATCGTTCCGGCGGAAAGCGGATGGCTGTTTCTCTGGATCGCGGGGACGATCCTGCTTTTCGTGATGCCGAGGTTGATGCATACGCGCCTTCGCTTTTATAAACTGGCGGTGCTTCTGTCGCTGACGGCGCTCTGTATCGGGCTGACCGGAGAATCCGTGCTCAAAAAAGGCCTGACGGAGATCCGCGTTGTTCCGCTTGAGGAGGGCACGGCCGTCTCCTGTACGGCGAACGGCCAAACGCTCCTGATCGCGGAGAACCTCGGGTATGACGACACCTATTCCGTCCGGAAGATCGCCGGCTATTACAACAATCATGTCGCCGCGCTCGTCTCCGCCGGGGACGGGGATGCCGCGGCGGAGCTTCGGCTGGAGGAGATCTATGCTCCGGAGCTTTCGGTGCTGTCGGATCCTGCCGCCGTCTCCCGCGCCGGAGCGGAGGCCGCTTTTTATCCGATGGAGGTTATGCTGGGGGACGGGACCCGCGCCGTCTTTTTCAGCGGGCAGGATTTCGCCGTAGAGACGGAGGATACCGTCCTCTTATATTATTCCGGCGGATGTGATATAATGGACATCGAAGCAAAATACCGCAGGCCGGACATCGCCGTGGTCCGCGGGGTATCGATGGAGAAAATCTCCGTTCTGCGGTGCGGTTCCCTCGTCACCATCGGCTGCGGCGGCGTATTCGGCGGGGCCGATGAAATTGTCTCCGCCGGATCCGGAGGAGTGACGTTTTACTGCCGCGGGGAGACTGTAAAAAGGGGCTGAGAGCTTGATTTTTAAAACCGCCGACGATCTGCTGCGCCATATCCGTCTGGGGATGCCCCTGCCCGTCTATTTCATCTACGGCAGCGATTCCGCCCGGAAGCGCCGGTTCGCCGATGCCGTCGCGAATCTTGCGATGGGCGGAAAGGCCGGCCCGGGTCTTCATGTCTTTAACGGCAATGTTTCGGCGGATGCGCTCGCGGATGCGGCGTTTGAGATCTCTTTTGACGGCGGGCGGCGCTGCGTCCTTGCGGAGGATCTGCCGCTTGAAAAGCTGAATTCCACCGAGCGCGGCAAGCTTGAGCAGTTTGTGACAGAGCTCTGTGCCGAAAACGGCGCGACGGCCGTTTTTCTTTATAATGTCATAGACGCCGAACCCAAAAAAGATAAAAAGAAGCTCGAAAAATATGCCTCCTTCCGGAGACTGATCGATAAAAAAGGCGGGGGCGTCGTCCTGTGCGAGCCGTATACGACCGCCGAACTCTGCAGGCTGGCGGAATCGGAGGCCGAAGCCCACGGGGCCTCGATGGACAGGAAGGTCTCCTATGCGCTTGTCTCCCGCTGCGGAACGGACAGCGCCGTCGTGCGGGGCGAGACCAAAAAGGCCGCCGAATACGCAAAGGACGGGAAGGTGACGGAGGAGATCCTCGAAAAGGTGACCTGTGAGGCGCCGGATGCGCGGATCTACGACCTTGCCGACCGGGTGAAGGGCGGCGATTTTGCCAGCGCCTTCGCGGTGATCGATGAGCTCTGCGCGATGGGGGAGGAGCCTTCCTCCATTCTGGCAAATCTCTCCGGCGCCTATGTCGATCTGTTCCGGGCAAGGTGCGCCGCCGTCGGCGGAAAGACAAAATCCGACATGGCGAAGGACTGGCCGCAGTCCTATGCGGGGCGGGAATTCATCGCCGAGCGCGCGATGCGGAATCGCTCTCTTTACAGCGCGGCCGCGCTCTCCGGGATGCTGGATATCCTGCTCACAGCCGACAGAAAGATCAAAAGCACCGGTACGGACCCGCGGACGGTTTTGGAAGAGGCCGTCGGCAGATTATTTCTGGCCGGGCGGGGG
>DAOSWK010000051.1:0-11622 GCA_035593545.1 Oscillospiraceae bacterium
AACTGAATCAGGACGGAACGCTTTCCTCCGTAAACACGGGAAAAATTGCCGCGGTCTCCACCGAGGAAGCTGTCTCCATGGCTCAGGCGCTGATGGAGAAAGGAAAGACCTCCGGCTACGAGGGCAGCTACCGCTATCTCGCCTCGGAGACGAAGGACGGCACCTTGTATGTCTTTTTGGACTGCACGAGGGATCTCTCCTCCGTCCGGGAATTCCTCTCGACGAGCCTGCTTACCTCCCTCTGCGGGATTCTGGCGGTTTTCCTGTTGGTTTTCGCGCTCTCCCGGAAGGCCATCCGTCCGATCGCGGAGAGTTATGAAAAACAAAAACAGTTCATCACCAACGCCGGCCATGAGATCAAAACGCCGCTTGCCATCATCGACTCCTGCACGGAGGTCATCGAGATGGAACAGGGGAAGAGCAAGTGGACGGAGGGGATCCGCGGGCAGGTACACCGGCTTTCCGCCCTGACGCAGAGCCTCGTCGCCTTGGCAAGGATGGACGAGGGGCTCCCCGACCTCAAGATGGAAGAATTCTCTCTGTCCGACGCGGTGACGGAGACGCTGGAGCCGTTTGCGCTGCTGGCGGAGAACGGCGGCAGGCACTTTTCCTTGGAGATCCAGCCGGACATCCGCTATACGGGCAACGAGATGCTCCTCCGGCAGCTGTGTTCGATTCTGGCCGACAACGCCATCAAATATGCGCTCCCGGGCAGCGAGATCCGGTTTACATTAAAGAAAAAAGGAAAGCATCCCGTTCTCGTCAGCGAAAACGCCGCCGAGGGGCTCAAGGCCGGAGATCAGAGCATCCTTTTCGACCGCTTTTATCGCGGAGACGCCTCCCGCAGCAGCGAGACCGGCGGCTACGGAATCGGGCTTTCCATGGCGCAGTCCATCGTGACGGCCCACGGCGGAAAGATCGGCGCCGGAAGCGAAGACGGCTCCTCTCTGACGATCACCGTTCAGCTGTAAGCGCGAAACGCCTATATATGAAAAAATCCTTCTTCCGGAGAGACCGGCGGAAGGATTTTTTATGTTTTCCTATCGGAACAAGGAAAAAAGTTTCGCCGTACGAAAACCTCAAAAAATCCCTCATGGAACATGCAAAAAGTACCGCACGGAAGGGGCAGAGAAAAAACTCCGCCGCACGGAAGGGGCAGAGAGAACACTCTGTCTCAAGGAAAAGAAAAAGGCACCGGCCTTTCATGGCGAACGCGGCGGGTGTGTTTGATATTTCGGGAAAAACGCCGCCGGTCAAAAAAAATCCAATCATTTATTTTTGTTTTAAGTAAGCTTTAGGTTCCTCCGTTATGATGGGAACATCAGGTTAGGAGGAAAGACCTTATGAACAACAACATTTTTGAACGGCATGAACTGAAATTCCTAATCAATGAATGGCAGCGCCGCTTTTTAGAAGAGGCGCTCCGGGAGCGGATCGTTCCGGATCCGCACGGAGAGAGCACCGTCTGCAACGTCTATTATGATACTCCGGATTTCCGGCTGATCCGCACCTCGCTCGAAAAGCCGGTTTATAAAGAAAAACTCCGTCTGCGCAGTTACGGGCCGGTTCTTCCGGACGAACCCGTGTTTCTGGAACTCAAAAAGAAATACCGCGGTATCGTCTATAAGCGCAGGATCTCCGTCACGGAGCAGGAGGCGGTAGATTTTTTGAACGGCGCGGCGCCTCTTCCGGAGGAAAGCCAGATCGGCAGGGAGATCGATTATTTCGTACAGTTTTATCAGGATCTCGGGCCGGCGATGTACCTCAGCTATGACCGCGCGGCGTTTTTCTCCCGGGAGGACCCGGATCTCCGCGTGACGTTCGATAAGAAGATCCGTTGGCGTACCGAGGATCTCCGCCTTTCCGAGAAACCCGGCGGAGCTTCGATCCTTGCGCCCGGCCAGTCCCTGATGGAGATCAAGGCGGCCGACGCGATCCCGCTGTGGCTGGTCGATCTTCTGAATGAGGGCCGGATCCGCCAAATCTCCTTCTCAAAGTATGGAAGGGCGTACATGTCCATGCTGGAGGAAACTTACAAAGAAAGCAGAGGTGTTCTGTTTGCTTGACGCTATTTTTTCCGGAATTTCCGACACTTCGTCCGATCTCACGCTGGAAGGCTTCAGCCTCTGTATCGCGGCGGCTCTGATTCTGGGCGCCCTGTTGGCGCTTGTTTATACCTATAAATCCGTTTATACAAGGAGCTTCGCCGTCACGTTGGCCATGCTTCCGGCTATCGTCTCCGTCGTCATCATGATGGTCAACGGCAGTATCGGTACAGGCGTGGCGGTGGCGGGAACCTTTTCACTGGTCCGCTTTCGTTCCGTGCCGGGTACGGCCAAGGAGATCGGCTCGATCTTTCTGGCCATGGCCGTCGGTATCGCCTGCGGCATGGGCTATTTGGGTTTTGCGGTCCTGTTTGCCCTCGTCATGTGCGCGGTGAGTTTCTTCTACGCAAAATTGGGCTTTGGGGAGCGGAGAAACGCCGAACTTTGCAGGAAGCTGTGCGTCACCGTTCCGGAAGACCTCGATTACGGCGGCATCTTCGACGACCTGTTTACAAAATTTGCTTCCGAAGCAAGGCTCGTCAAGGTAAAGACGACCAACCTCGGCAGCCTCAATAAACTGACCTATGAAATTGTTCTGAAAGAGTCCGGCACGGAGAAAAAACTGATCGATCAGCTTCGCTGCCGAAACGGAAACCTTGAAGTCAGCTGCTCGATGCAGACGGCGGATTCTCAGGAACTTTAAAAACGGATGAACCGATCCGGGGAGGTGGCTCTTTTGGGCGCTGAACCAAAGAATGTCGCGGCGAAACGCTGCGGGAATCAAGGAGATTTTTTATGAAAAAGAAATGGACAGCTTTTTTTCTGGCGGCCCTGCTCTGTCTGAGCTGCACGGCCTGCCAGAGTGCGGAAGAGGACACCCCGTCGGAGTCCGCCTCCTCCGAGAGCACGGGGAGCTTTACCGACCAAGATTTTGAAGTGGGGTATTCCGACTATGTCACGGTCGCTCTTCAGGATGGGAACTCCTCCGCGGACGGTGACGGCGTGGAGATCGACGGAGATACCGTTACGATTACGGAAGAGGGCACCTATCTGTTGACAGGCTCCTTAAGCGACGGACAGATTTTGGTGGATGCCGGGAATTCTGCCGAGATTCAGCTCGTGCTTGACAACGTATCCGTCGCCTGCTCCGGCAGCGCGGCAATTTATGTCAAAAAGGCCGACAAGGTCTTTTTGACGATGGTCGAGGGGAGCAACAACAGTCTCACTTCTTCCGGTGAATTCGTACAGACGGACGACAACAATGTGGATGCGGCCGTCTTCTCGAAGGCGGACCTGACCATGAACGGAAACGGCACGCTGACGGTCGGCTGCGAGAGCGGACACGGCGTCGTCTCTAAAGACACGCTGAAGATTTCCGGCGGCACCTATGAGATCACCTCCGCTTCTCAGGGGCTCTCCGGCAAGGAGGGCGTCGAGATCGCGGACGGCGTCTTCGTCATCACCTCCGGCAAGGATGGTATCCATGCGGAAAACGACGAGGACGCCACGCTCGGCTCCATTTATATCGAAGATGGAACATTCACCATTACGGCCGACGGCGACGGCATGGATGCGTCGGGCACGCTGACCATTCTGGATGGCGACTTCACGATCACCACGGGCGGAGGCAGCGCCAACGCGAGCACCACCAACGGGCAGGAAAACGCCGCATGGGGTCAGTGGGGAGGCAATACGACAAACGCTTCCGATTCCACGGAGACGGAGACCTCCGCAAAGGGCCTGAAAGCGGATGTGAGCATCCTCATCAGCGGCGGTACTTTCACCATTGATTCGTCCGACGATGCGGTTCACACCAATGGGGATCTGAGCATCGCCAACGGCACCTTCGCAATCAGCTCCGGCGACGACGGCATGCACGCGGATGCCGAGCTCGCCGTCACCGACGGAACCATCGACATCACAAAGAGTTACGAAGGCCTCGAAGGCGCGGCGATCGACATTTCCGGCGGAACGATCTCTCTCGTTGCCTCGGATGACGGCCTCAACGCCGCGGGCGGAGCCGACAGCTCCAGCATCGGCGGCAGGGCCGGCCAGAACGGATTCGACACGGATACCTCGGCCTCCATCACGATCTCCGGCGGCAGTATAACGATCGACGCCTCCGGCGACGGCATCGACTCCAACGGGGATCTGACGGTCTCCGGCGGAACGATCTATGTCAGCGGCCCCACCGATTCCGGCAACGGCGCTCTGGACTATGCCGGCACCGGCACCATCACCGGCGGCGTGCTCATCGCGGCGGGCAGCACGGGCATGGCGCAGAATTTCGGCTCGGATTCCACGCAGGGCTCCATTCTTTATAATTTCTCTTCCGAACAGAGCGGCGGCACCTCCGTCACGCTGACGGACAGCAGCGGGAATGTCCTCGCGAGCTTCACGCCCGAAAAACAGTTCCAGTCCGTCGTCGTCAGCGCCCCGGGAATCGTGAGCGGCGGTACTTATACGCTGACGGTCGGCGGCGAGAGCGTGACGATTGAAATGACCGATACGATCTACAGCAACGCCTCCTCCAGCATGAACGGTGGGATGGGAGGCGGCCCCGGCGGCGGAACGACTCCGGGCAATAAGACGGCTCCGGGTGGGGGAACGCTTGACGGGACCTCTTCCGCTACGTCGACAGCCTGATGAATTTGATGAAAACAGCGGCCTGAACCGGAGGACGGCCGCTCTCCCATCCCGATCCGGTATGGACAGATGTCTTAGCCGGATGCTTGATCGGAGCCCGGTCTCTCCACAGGAATGAAATAAAGGCTGCGGCGGACCCCCGGACAGAGCGGGAGGGGGCGCGAGTTCTTAATAGAATCTAAATAAAAGACACCGGAAACGATCAGAGGATCGTCTCCGGTGTCTTTTTGTAAAAATAGATGATAAGGCTCTGAGATCGGCCTCGCGGTCGCGGATCAGATCATACAGATATACGGCGGCGCGCCGCTGATCAAAAGTAAAGAGAACACCGGTACGAAGTTGGATCATCCCTCTGCCGGAAAAGATGGCTTTCCGCTTATGAGGCCCGCCGTCACACCTTTACGATCTGATAGTAGACCTTCGCCGTCAGCGCATAGATGGCCGCATAAATTGCGGCGAATATGAGAAGAGCCCCGAGCGTGCACCATACACTTCCAATATACAAATAAACGGCATGAGCATGCGAACTTTATCTTACAACTTCGATTTGAAATCTTCGTAGCCGAAGGTTCTCAGGGTTTCGACGGAGCCGTCCGGTTTGAGCTTTGCGATGGCGGGCAGGTTCACGCCGTTAAAGAAATTGTTTTTGACCATCGTGTAGTGGGCCATATCGGTGAAGACCAGCAGGCTGCCGGGCCGCAGTTCTTGCGGGAACGAGTAGTCGCCGATCACGTCGTCGCCGAGGCAGGTGTTCCCTCCGAGGCGGTAGTCGTATGGATATTCGCCCGGAGCGCCCGCCCCGAGGATGTCCGGCCGGTAGCGTTCCTCCAATACCTGCGGCATATGGCAGGCGGCGGAGGCATCGGTCACGGCGATCTTAACTCCGTTCTGCACGATGTCCATGACGCGCGAAACGAGAAATCCGGTATTATAGGCGACGGCCTCGCCGGGCTCCAGATAGACCTGAACGCCGTAGGTTTCGGAGAACTTTCGGACGACCCGGATGAGCTCCTCCATGTCGTAATCCTCTTTTGTCAGAAAGTGTCCGCCGCCGAAATTGACCCATTTTACGCCGCGAAGGTAGTCTCCGAAATTTTCCTCGACCTTTGCGAGCGTTTTCTCGAAATCTTCGACGCCCTGTTCGCAGAGCGTATGGAAATGGATTCCGTCCACCTTGACATTCCGATCGAAATGTTCCGCCGTGACGCCGAAGCGGGAGCCGGCCGCGCAGGGATCGTACATCGGGTTTTGGCAGGTCGAGACCTCCGGGTTGATGCGGAGTCCGTATTCGATCTTCTTTTCGCAGGCGCGGATCTCCGGCAGAAATTTTTCGAGCTGCGTGTAGGAGTTAAAAACGATATGGCTGCAGCACGAGAGAATCTCGCCGAATTCCTCTTCGCGGTAGGCCGGCGCGTAGATATGGTTCTCTCCGGGGAAGAATTCCGCCGCGAGTTTCGCCTCAAACAGGGAGCTTGCCGCGGCGCCGGCGAGGTATTTTGCCATCAGGCCGTAGACCGCATACATCGAAAAGGCCTTTTGCGCGAGCAGGATTTTGCAGCCGCTTTCCTCTTCGATTCTTTTGCAGAACTCAAGATTCCGTATGAGCAGTTCCTCGTCGAGCACATAGCAGGGCGTGGGGAGGTTTTTAAACAGTTCCGGGTAGTTTTTCAATCCTTGTTCCTCTCCTGATCCGTCTCAAATCCCTTTCGGATAAAATTCGGGATGTCAAAGTATTGCGCCCGCAGTTCCGGGCTATAATATTCCACCTCGTCCGGCCGGATATGATGATGCGCGGTCCAGTCGGTCCCCTTGTTTTTGGTGATGACCACAAACATATAAAATCCGCCCACGATCATCGGGCAGGTGAAGATGACCGGTTTGTACGCAAGATCGTCCCGTTTCCGGAGGTAGCCCATCAGGTTGCGGTACTCCTCTTTCCCGGCGGAAAAGAGCGGCGCGCCGGTCTGTACGCAGAGGATGCCGGTGTCGGAGAGCGCCGCGATGCAGTTCTCATAAAATTCGTCCGAGTAGAGCACCTTTGCGGGTCCGACCGGGTCGCAGCTGTCGACCAGAATGCCGTCGAGGTTTTTCTGCCCCTTGATGTACTCAAATCCGTCGGCGACGACAACCTTGGCGCGCGGGTCATGCAGAGCCTCCACGGCCTCGGGTTCGTATTCCTCGGCGATCTCGATGATCTCGCAGGAGATATCGCAGAGAACGGCCTCCTCCACGTCGTATTTCAGCACCTGCTTCATCGTGAGGCCGGTGCCGCCGCCGATGATCAGAACCCGTTTCGGGTCCTTCTGGCAGTCGAGCGTGATATGGGCCATAATTTCATTGTAGAGGAATTCCGTGTTGACCGAGGACTGTACGATGTCGTCGATGACCAGCGTCTTTCCGAGGTCCTTGTGGCGAAAGATCATCACCTTCTGCCCACATTCGGCTTCCTGCTCATAAAGGATGTCGCCGATTTCGTACCCGAGCTTCATGGAATCGGATTCGTCTTCAAAAAACATCAGCTTTTCCTTTTGATTTTCCTCGTCGTAAATTTTCAGTATCATGGTTCGGCATCCTTTGCTTTTTATAATATAATTTATTTTTAAAAATAAACCGGCAGACATAACGGAAAAAGGAGCGGACATAGTTTTCAATATTCCGCGGCGCGAATCTTTCGCGGATACGGCGCCCGGACAAAGCGGGCGATTGACAGGTGGCCGTCCCGATATGTGCCCCGCAGGCCGCGGCAGGGAGCGCCGTTTGCAGCTTCGGGGTCATTTTTAGGAGTTCCTTTCAAAATTATATCCGTTTCTCCGGATGTTTTCAAGAAAAAGGTAAAAACAAGGTCATATGCCGCGGAAAACTCCGTCCCGGACAAAACTCCGCGCCGACGATTTTGTATATTAAGAATTCATCACACGAATAATAAAATAAAACGAATATGAAAGCCGCGGATGCGCAATGAGAGGCAATTTATGGACAACAACAAAAACAGGCTGAAAGACAGGCCCAAAAGTGATCCGGAGCTCAGAAAAATGAAACCTAAGGAGAATGCGGGCGTCGGTATCATAGAGGGCAGAAAAACGAAGCAGGATGACGGCGGACAGGAAAAAGAAATAGGGGACAAGGGATGAATACCATGCTTTGCAGCGTTTCTGGCATTCAAAATAAAGAAAATAAGACTCAGATCAAAAACGCATTAAATAAAATAGACGGGGTCAATAAAGTTGGAGTGAGTCTCACTACGGGGACAATAGAAATCCAATACAATGCCCCCGCAACGGAAAACGAGCTTAAAACCTGTATCGAGAACACCGGATTTAAAATTTTATATGAATAGAGGATTTTTATGGGAAATGACAACAAAATGAAAAGTACGGAGAACGGTAAAGACAAGGATCATTCATTTCGTTCAAAGCACATTAAGCACGACCCAAGCGCGGAAAGCGCAAGGGCTGTTTTCGGTTTGAAAGATCCCGACAAACCGGAAAAATAAGTATGCTTATGGCCGGAACGGGAAGAGAAGATTCAATGAACATAATAGGCATGAAAAAAGCGCCGCCCGGCAAGGACGACGCTTTTCTATTTTGGCCTTAAGCCAATGGCACCAACAATACGAACACGCGAGGCGTTACGATAATCGCAACCTTCGGTTCGGATAGGTGCATGATGGTGGAGACGTCCGGGCTCGAACCGGAGACCTCCTGCGTGTGAAGCAGGCGCTCTAACCTGCTGAGCTACGCCTCCGAGTGTGCTTTGCTATTATAGCACAACGAATTTGATTTTGTCCACAACAAAAAGAGAAAAAAACAAAAATCCGCAGGGTACGATTTTTTTGCGGCAGGAAAAAATTTATAATTCGTTCATGGCATTGCGGCGGTTTTGGAGTAAAATAATACACAACTGAAAAAAAGGGAGCGGATCGCTTTGATGATGCAAAGACTGCGGAATTTTATGTATGGAAGGAACGGCACCGACGGACTGGCGCTGACGTTTCTCGGGGCCGGCATCCTGTTGGGAATCCTCTATCGGTTTACGAACTGGATTCCGATCTATGCGGTCTCGCTTGCCTGTTATATTTACAGCATTTTTCGCACGTTTTCGCGCAACGTGAGCAAACGCCGGGCCGAAAACGCCAAATTCATGGGATTCTGGTGGAAACTCAAAAACCGGTGGGGCCTTCTTCGCTGCGACGCGGAGGAGCGCAGGGCTTACCGCCATTTTCAGTGCCCGAATTGCCGGCAGAAGATCCGCATCCCGCGCGGCAGGGGGAAAGTGGAGATCCGCTGCCCGAACTGCGGCACGTCCTTCGTCAAAAAGACCTGAGTCGGCATCTGACCCGGAATACAAAATTTTTCGTAAAAATCCCATAGTTTTTCGGCAGAGCGGCATCGCCTTTCGGACGGTGTCGCCCTGTCTTTTTCGTATGATCTGGCCGTTTCCCGGAGCATCGGCACGCGGATTCCGATAAAGGAAGGGAAAATGCAAATTCCACATATTTTTACAAAACACGGGGGAAGAAATTGACAAAATCTTTAATTATCTATATTATAAAGAAAGCCGCGGAACGATATTTCATTTCGCAGGATTTATATTAAGGAAGAACTCTGAGGAGGTTGCATAGATGATCGGAAGGATGCAAAAAAGAGCTTTGGCGGTCATATTGGCGCTGGTGATGGTTTTTGGCCAGACGCTCACGGGAGTGTTGACGCTGACAGCCGAGGCGGCCTCCGTAGACTTGACGAATTATTATGTGAATGATGTTGCAAATGCGTCGGACAGCGATACGCGAAACGGCATCACGCTTACCGTTTATGATACCGTTAATTGTATGCCGTATGCCAATTACTGTCTCGGATATACCGGTTTAAACGGTCTGTATATCGGAAGTGCATTGGGTGGGGAAGATACGGCTTTCCGGGCGACTTTTACAACAGGGTCGGTCTTTTCGGCGGCGTCCTTATCGATTTCCACTTATGCCACGACAAGCAATATAACCATAAAAGGATATAATTCCGTCGGCACTCCGGTTGGAGACGGGGTGACGCTTACTTCTGTAAATTCAGGCGAGCGGCGTATCGCCGATCTTAGCGCCGACGGTGATTTTTCATCCATTTCCACATTGGAAATCAGCTCGTCCAACAGTGACTTTATGATATACAGTCTGGATATCGGCTCTGCCAACACCGCGCCGACAGCCACAGACGTATCGGTCGGCGGTACGGCGAAAGTCGGGCAGACGCTGACCGGTAGTTATACATACGGCGATGCCGATAGCGACACCGAATCCGGTTCGATTTATAAATGGTATCGCGCGACGGATGCCTCCGGCACGGGCGCGGCGGCAATCAGCGGCGCAACATCCAACACCTATGATCTGACAAGCGACGATCTCGGCAAATATGTCTGTTTTGAGGTCACGCCTTCGGACGGGACGGACAGCGGCACAGCGGTGAAGAGCAGCTATACCGGGCCGGTGGCGGCTGCTCCGGATACGACTGCGCCGACCGTGACCGACAAAACCATCGCTGCATCCGATCTCACTGCGACGGGTGTGACGCTCAGCTGGAACAAGGCGACCGACGACACGAGCGCGCAGACGGCGCTGGAATACCTTGTCTATCAGTCCTCCAGTGACAATCTGGATACGGTGGAGCATATCGAAGCCAACGGTGCCGCCGTCGGCAGTTATGCGGCGGACATCGCTACAAAGGATGTCACGGATCTCACGACGGGCACGACTTATTATTTCAATGTGATTGTGAAGGATGAGGCCGGCAACAAAACCTGCTATACCGCGAACTCGGTGACGACGGAGGTTGGCCTTGAACTCGGCGCCGCAGTCTTCACCGGCGGCAAATATTCTTATCCGAATGCCGAGGTATCCGGCAGCGGCATCAAAACCCTCCTGATCAGTTTTTCCAAAAGCACGGCCGATGGAGACGAGATCGTTTTGCCGACCGCGCCGGCCGGATTCACGGTCTCCTCAACGTCGAACGACTACACGAAGCGGATCAACCTTGACGACGGCATCCTGACGAGCACGGTTCAGGAGTATCTGCGCGGCATTGGGTTTGCGATTGCGAGCGCTACTCAGACGGTGAGCATCACGATTACGACCGAAAGCATTACGGCGGATACGTTCTACTACGCCGCCACGGAACATTATTATCAGTTTATCCCGGCCGGTGAGTCGGGCGTTACTTGGACGGATGCCTATACCGCCGCCGAGGGTATGAGCTATATGGGCAGAACGGGCTATCTGGCTACCGTCATGAGCCTTGGAGAGGATACTTTCCTGAATTCTCTTTCCGACGGCAGCACAGGCTGGCTGGGCGGCACAATCCTGATGAACAGCGGGATCCGTGTGGACGCGGACGGCGCCGCAGCGGCTGATGGACGGTACTATTCCTTGTTTACTACGACGTCTTTTGTCAGTGACGGTTGGTACTGGGCCTGCGGACCGGAAATCGGTACCATCTTCTATAACGTGAATAGTATCAATCTTGTAGACGGGACGAACGAGGCGGAGAAAGCCAGCAACGCAGATGCTGACAACCCGGATACTTATTATAACTGGTCGAGGACCGGCGCATGCGAGCCAAATAATACATCAGGTGGTGAAAACTGCCTGACAACGCTGATGATTAGCGGGCGTACCGGAAGTCAGGGAACAAGCTTCACATGGAACGATATTGCCTACAACAATACGGACCAAAGCAGCGATTTTTCGGCCAAGGGCTATTTTGTGGAGTATGGCAATTTGCTCACGGGCGACAACGGCAGCGGCAGCGCGGCGTTTGCCTCTGCGAGCGGAGACCTTGTTTTCGTGAGTAGCGACGCGACGCTGAAAACCTCCTCCACGATAAAAGGAGAAACGGTGAGCCTCGGAACTCCGGCCGGTACGCTGGGTTCGGAGACGGCGGGCTCGGTG